>DASTTX010000085.1:0-24448 GCA_035759945.1 Candidatus Limnocylindria bacterium
GACCACGTGTCGGCGGCCTCGACCCACTGCTGCGGACGATCGGGGACGGCCTGCTCGACGTACTGCTCAAGGTTCAGGCAGCCGTTGCCATGGACGTTATCGGCGGGTGGAACGGTGCCTTCGAGGAAGGGCACGTCGGCGAGGACGCGGCTGCACGAGCCGGTGGCGGCCATGCCGCTCCAGCGGCACACGTCCGCCCGCACGATGCCCTCGGGCTGCGGGAAGTCGGTCTGGCCGACGGGCGTCTGGTTGTTCCAGTCCCAGGGACTGTTCAGCGCCAGGTTCATGAAGTCGTGCCAGAGGTAGAGCGGACCATCGGCGCTGAAAAGGCCGCCCGCGAACTCGTTCGACATCGGCTCCTGGTTGTTGTTGCCCATCCACACCCCGGTGACCAGGCTGCCGGGCACGTAGCCGAATCCCGATACGTCGCGGAAGTCGTTCGTGGTCCCGGTCTTGAAGCCGGCGGGCCGTCGCTGCCCGTCCGCTGTGAGAAGCTCCGCGCGCGATCCCCACAGCACGTTGCGATCGGGATCGGTGTTCGCCTCCAGGATGTAGTGGGTCAGGAAGGCCTCCGCCTTCGTCATCGGCTCGGTCGTGGTCGGCCCGTTCTCGTCGCGCTGGTAGATGACCCGGCCGTCGCGATTCCGGATCTCCAGGATCGTGGTGGCCGGGTGCAGCGCGCCCTGCTGCGCGAACGTCGTGTACGCCTGGGTCATGTTGGTCAGGTTGACCGGCACCGACCCGAGCGCGAGGGACAGCCCCGGATCCTGGGCCATGATGTAGTCCGCGCTGGCGATCCCGAGGGACTCGGCAAACTCCGCGGTCGTCTGCGCCCCGACCAGGAACTGCATCTGGACCGATGGGATGTTCATCGAGTAGCGCAGCGCGTCCATCGCCAGCACCGGGCCGTGCTCCTTGATGTCGGCGTTGGTCGGCCGGTACGACGCGGCGCCCTGCACTCCGAACTCGGTGATGGCGTCGACGAGCATCGTCGAGACCGTCGCGTCGCGTGCCTTGAAGGCCGACGAATAGGTGATCGGCTTGAAGGCCGATCCTGGCTGACGCCGCCCGATCCCGGCCACGTCGAACTGGCCCTGCACCCGCGGGTCCTCGCGGTTGTAGTAGTCGACGCTGCCGACGTACGCCACGATCTCGCCGGTGGCGGAGTCGATGGCCACCATGGCGCCGTTGTTGACGTTGAAGTCGACGCACGGCTTGTTGGGAACCGGGTTCACGCACGCCGGGTCCTCGCCCGTGCTCGTGTTGAGGCTGTACACGTGCGCCGCCACCAGGCGCTTGGCCTCCTGCTGGAGCGGATAGTCCAGCGTGGTGGTGATCCGATAACCGCCGATGCGGACCGCGGCCTTCGGATCCTCCACGCCGAGCTCGCCGAGGATGCGCTCCGCCTCCTTCTGGACGCGGAAGCTGAACTGCGGCTCGCGGAGCACGCTTGTGAGCCGGTTCGGGTTCATCGCGGTCCACGACGTGCTCCGCGCCTCGTTGTACTGGGCGCGGGTGATGTACCCCTCGTCGAGCATCGCTCCGACCACGAGGTCACGCCGCGCCAGCGCATCGGCCGCGGCTTCCTCGCTTCCCGGTTCGCCCTTCGGATTCTGATACGGGTCGTAGTACGAGGGACGCTGCGGCAGGCCCGCCAGGAAGGCGGCCTGCGAGACGGTCATCTGCGAGAGGTCGGTGATGCCGAAGTAGTTCGCCGCGGCGGCCTTGATCCCGTACGAGCCGTTGCCGTAGTAGATCAGGTTCAGGTACGTCTCGAGGATGCGCTCCTTGCCCGCGCGCCCGGGATAGGCGGAGGTGACCTCCATGGCCAGGATGTTCTCCCGGATCTTCTCCTGGAAGTCGGTCGAGTCGTTCGGCTCTGGGGGCTTGCAGACATCGGCCTCCTGGTCCGGCTCCTCGTTGAGGTCGGTGACCGGTGCATCGGGGTCGGCCGGCGCGATGCTCGGCGCGGGCGTGGCGCCCTCGTCGACCTGGGTGGACGCGGTCTCCTCGCGCAGCACGCGCGCGTAGTCGATCACCTGCTGGGTGATGGTCGACGCGCCCTGCACGATCGAGCCTGCCTCGAGGTTGGCGAGCGCGGCGCGCACGGTGCCCTGGAAGTCGACGCCGTTGTTCTCCCAGAAGGTGCGGTCCTCGGCCGCAACGGTCGCCTGCCAGATGACGTCGGGCAGCTCGGCGAAGGTGACGGCCTCCCGGTTCTGGCACTCGAAGCGCGCGAGCAGCGTCTGCCCGGTCCGGTCATAAACGTACGTGGACTCGGCCGGCTCGATGGCGTCCAGGATGTTCGGGTTCGGCAGATCGGAGGCGAAGTACGTGTACGCGGCGAACATCCCGCCTGCCGTGCCCATGATCGAGCCAACGAAGGTCAGCGCGATGACGCCGAAGGTGACGAGGAGGAACGTGGCCAGACCCCGCCGCTGCGAGCCGCGGCGCGTGGTTCGACGGCTCATCAACAGATGACGGCGCCGATGCTGGAGAGCCGGATGCATCGCGCGAAGCCTACCAGCGCCGCCGTTGCGGGTCGAATGCCCTCAGCGCACCACGTTGAGCACGCGCTCGTCCGTCAGCAGCGCGAGCACGGCACCGCCGACCAGGAACGGGCCGAACGGGATGTAGCTGCGCATCCCCACCCTTCTGCTGATCAAGAGGATCAGGCTCGCGCCGGCGGCGAGGAATGCGGCCGCGAACAGCGAGGTGAAGATGACCGGCCAGCCGAGCATGAGGCCGATAGGCGCGACGAGATAGAGGTCGCCCAGTGCCAGCCCGCCGCGCACGACCAGCGCCAAGGCACCGAGGAACGCCACGGCCGCGCCGGCGCCGATGAGGGCATCGAGCGGGTGCACGGCGGGGTTGAACGGCACGAACACGGCCGCGCCGACGATGAGCGGGTCGAGCACGAGGTGCGGCAGGCGGCGCTGCTCGAGGTCGGTCGCGGTCAGGAGCAGGAGGAGCGCCAGCAGCGCGAGGTACACGGCGGTCGCCCACCACGGCAGCTCGGATCGCGCGGCGATGCCGGCCGCCGCGAGGCCGCTCAGGATCGCAAGCAGCGCCGTGCGCCAGCCGAACGTGCGGCCCTGGGCCTCGTCGGGCGGCCAGACGCTCGCCACGCGCTCGGCGACGGCCCCGAGGATCGCAAAGACCGCCCCGACCGTGATCGGCACCAAGGTCACGTGTGCTCCTTCAGCGTGGTACCGCGATCCGGTGCGTCGCGGCACCACGCATCCTAGGCGGAGCGATCCCGTCCGCCATAGGCCGAAGGTCCACATTCGCCGATCAGCCGCTGGCACGCGCCGTGCGTATCGCTGCTCAGGACGGCCGCTCGGCCGCCATCGTCATCTGGGAGGACGAATCATGGACAGCGATCGAATCGAAGGCCCCCTGAAGGAGGCCGGTGGAAAGGTCAAGGAAGAGTGGGGCGACTTGACCGATGACGCCTCGACCGAGGCCGAAGACCAGATGGACCAGGCCGAGGGCAAGATCCAGAACGAGTGGGGCGAGACCAAGGACGACGTTCGCGACGCGGTCGACGACGACCGCTGAGACGGCTCCTCCAAACCGCGCGAGCCCCGTCCGAAAGGGCGGGGCTTCGCGCGCTAATGCATCAGAGCAGCCAATTTCCGGTCGGCGCGCATCGACGGGAAACCTGCGCGCCAGGCGTGCACGGTTCCAGTCAGGCCTCGCAAATCAACCCCGGGCGAAGTCCAGTGCCAGGCGTACCAGCGTCGCAACCGACGCCCCGGTGGCGCCCTTCGGCCCGTACGGCTTCTCGGAGGTGAGATAGGCCGTGCTGGCGATATCGGCGTGCACCCACGGGACCGTGACGAACTCGGACAGGAACACCGCGGCCTTGATGAGCGAGCCGTCGCGGCTGCCGGAGTTGACGATGTCGGCGTGGGGCGAGTCGTAGCTGGACCGATACTCCGCCACCAGCGGCATCTCCCAGAACCACTCCCCCGCCGCATCGGCCGCAGCACCCACGGTCTTGCCCCAGTCGTCGGGGCGCGCGAAGTAGGCACTCACCTGGTCGCCGAAGGCGATGGCCTGGGCTCCGGTCAGCGTGGCCACGTCGACCATGTGCGTCGCGCCCTCGCGCTCGGCCCAGGTCATCGCATCGGCCAGGATGAGGCGCCCCTCGGCATCGGTGTTGGTGACCTCGACGGTCATGCCGTTCATGGCCTTCACCACGTCGCCCGGGCGCTGGGCATTGCCGCCGGGCATGTTCTCGACCATCGGCGCCACCGCCATGAGCGGCGTGTCCGGCGCGAGTCGCGCGACCGTCCGCGCCGCCGCAATCACGGCTGCCGCCCCCGACTTGTCGTGCTTCATGTCGCCCATGCTCTCGGACGGCTTGATGCTGATGCCACCCGAGTCGAAGCAGACGCCCTTGCCGACGATCGCCAGCCGCCGATCCGATGAGGCCTTCTCCCATCCGGGCAGCTTGATCGCGATCAGGCGCGGCGGATGCGCCGCTCCCTGTCCGACGCCGAGGAGGCAGCCCATGCCGAGGCGTTCCATCTCGTCGGGCTCGAGCACCTCGACCGTGCAGCCATCGGCCTCGAGGCCACGCGCGATCTCGGCCATGCGTTCCGGAGAGAGGTCGTTGGCCGATCGGTTCGCGAGGTCCCGCCCGAAGGCGAGGCCCTCGCCGATCTCGGCGCCCTCGTCGAGCGCGGCCTGGTCGGCACCGAGCACGAGGACCTCGTCGACCGAGCGCTTCATCGCGTCGGTGTCGCGGATGCGACCGTAGACGTCGGTGGACCGATACGTCCCGGCCACCGCTCCCGAGGCTGCGGCGCTCCACGCGTCGCGATCCTCGCCGTCGCGAAGCCAGAGGGCGAGGGTCCGCGCCCCGCGACCGTTCAGCCGTCGCGTGGCGACCTGCGCCAGCCGGCGAGCGCGCCAGGCCCCGCGGCCCCGAGCGCCGGCGTTGAGGAGGAGCAGGCGGCCGGCCGGCAGGGCGGGAGCGTCGATGAGCGCGCTGGGGTGCTCGAGCACGTTGAACTCGCCCCAGGCGATGGCATCGGTGATGGCGCCACCGGCCGCCGCGTCGAGCTCGGCGAGATCGCCACTGATGTCCGCGTCCTCGCGGTAGATCGGCACAGCGAGGACATCGGCCTCGATGGTGGCAGGCGTGCCGGAAACAGCGCGCAGGCGCATTCGGTATGGCTCCTTCGTGAGGATCGGAACGGGCGTCGAGTATAGGGTGCTAGCGGCAGTCGGAGATGCGTGCCGAGTACAGGTTGAACGGGGATCCGCGTGCGACCTGGGTCCCGGCAGGCGGCTCCTGGTCGATGATGCCTTCCGGCTGGTCCGGGTTCTGGGCGCAGTGGACGGTCCAGTCCAGCCCGGCCGCGCGCGCGGCCTCGACGGCGTCGGCAGTCGGCATCCCGATCAGGCTCGGCACCGTCACCGCCGTCCCCGGCGCCGGAGTCACGACGGCGCTGGCCGATGGCGACGGCTGCGGCGACGCGCCTCGGCCCAGCTGAAGCAGCGGCACGACCACGAACAGCACGACCGCGGCCGCTGCAACGAGCACCAGCGCGGTCCCGATCGCGGGCGCGAAGGCCCGTACGGGGCGGCGGCGAGACACGCGAGGCGCGCGCGGGCGGTGGTCGAGCGGTGGCGGGCGGTCGACCGGTGGCGGCACGTAGCCGGTGGCGACCACCCGCGTCTCGTCGCTTACGGCCTCAGGCCCCTCCTCGCCGGCGGCCGACGCGAGCGCGATGGCCATTGCCCCTGCGCTGTGGAAGCGTGCGGCGGCATCGCGACGCAGCGCCTGGAGGATGACGGCATCGAGACGCTCCGGAACTCCGGGCGCGAACCGCGAGGGCGGTTGCACCACGCCACGCTGGTGGGCGGCACTGACCTCCTCCGGCGTGGAGCCCGGATACGGGGAGCGACCGGTCAGGGCCTCGTACAGCACGGCGCCGAGGCTGAAGAGATCGCTGGCGGCCGTGAGCGCCTCGCCATGCAGCTGCTCGGGCGACATGAACGGCAGTGAGCCGATGCTCGTATTCCCCTCGGTGCCCGCGTTCGGGGCGGTGGCGATGCCGAAGTCGATCAGCTTCGCCGCCGAGCCGGCCGCGAGCATGACGTTCGACGACTTCACGTCGCAGTGGACGAGGTCGCGTTCGTGAACGGCGCGCAGGCCGGCAAGGATCTCGGCGCCGATCTCGACGACCTCTCGAGCCGGCAGGCGCCCCCGCTCGTCCAGGACGGATCGCAGCGTGCGATATCGATCGAGGAGCTCCATGACGATGAAGTGGTCGCCGTCATCGCTGCCCGAGTCGTAGACGTGCACGAGGCTGGGGTGCGTGATGGATGCCGCCCCCCGTGCCTCACCAAGGAAGCGATCGACGAAGGCCGGGTCGTCGGCGTACGGCGCCGAGAGGACCTTGATGGCCACGTTCCGGTCGAGCCGCTCGTCACGCGCCCGGTAGACGCGCGCCATGCCGCCGCGAGCGATCAACTCGTCGATCCGATAGCGCTCGGCCAGGGTTCGGCCGAGGAGTGCGTCACGCTCGCTCACGGCGACGCCGAGTCCCGGATGCCGGCGATCGTGGCGCGCGCGTCGGTGGCGGCCGCCAGGACCGCGGCAAGCCGCTCGAGCGGCACCGCCGCAACCGCACCACCGCCCTCGCTGATGGCGATCTGCAATGCCCGGTCCGCCGTCGCCGCGTCCGCGCTCAGCGCGGCGAATTCGTCAGCCGCGCGCTCCGCGTCGTCGGCGTTGCCCTGCTCCGTGGCCGTGATGATCCGCTCCACGGCGCCGATCATCGCATCGGTGGTGTCCAGCCACACCGGCAGCGTCACCAGGCCCACGTCCCATTCGGCGATGACCGTGTGAAGTTCGCGAGCTTCTTCGAGCTGCCGGCGCGCTTCCGGGACGTCGCGGCCGTCGAGCGCCGTGAGGGCGGCGCCAAGCCCTGCAACGACTGAGCCGGCGCGGGCCCGCATCGCGGCAAACTCGTCTGCGGCATCGGCCGAGGCCTCGAGCTGCGCGGCGATCGAGTCGAGCTCTCCAGCCTCGGCGACCGGCTCAATCGCCGCAGCGCCGGGATCTGCGGCGTGACGCGCGCGGTCGAGCATCACCAGAGCGCGCCGCACGTCGCCCGCCGATGATTTGGCCGCTCGGGTGAGCGCGGCGGCCTCGTCCAGCTTCGGCGCCGGCGGCTCGTCGCCGGCGACCGCTCGCGCACTTCCCGCCCGACCGGCATCGACCGCAGGCTCCAGGTCCCCCATCAGGGCCGCCAGCGCCGCATCGGCCATATTGGCCGCCTCGAAGATCAAACGACGGGCAGCGGCACCAACCTCGGGGCGCGGCGCACCCGGCCCGAGCAGCAGCACCAGTCCCACCACGGCGCCAACCGCCAGTGCTGCGCCCCGCGGCCGCCTGCCTATCATGCGTGGATGGACCTCGATGCCCTCCACGCCCTCCCGAAGGCGGAGCTGCACCAGCATCTCGATGGCTCCGTACGGCCCCAGACGGCCGTCGAGCTGGCGGGGGGCATCGGCATGTCGCTGTCGCTCGAGGAGGCACGCGCGGCCATGGTCGGGCCCGAGCGCTGCGCCGACCAGGCGGAGCTGCTGACGTTCTTCGACCTGCCGATCACGCTCCTCCAGACCGCCGAGGCGCTCGAGCGCGTGACCAGTGAGCTCGTGGAGGACCTCGCCGCCGATGGGATCACGTACGCGGAGATTCGCTGGGCGCCGCGCCTGCACCTCGCCCGTGGGCTCGGCGTGGCCGAGGTGATCGAGGCGGTGGCTAGGGGCGTCGCTCGCGCCGCGGCGATGCACGGGCCGGGAACGCCGCTCATCGGGCTCATCGTGACCGCGATGCGGTCGCACCCGCCGGCCGCCAACGCCGAGCTGGCACGCATCGCCGGCGAGTTCGGGCCGCCGGTCGTCGGCTTCGACCTGGCCGGGCCCGAGGCCGTCTGGCCGGCACCGCCGCACGCGATCGCCTTCGCCACGGCGCGGGAGGAAGGTTTGGGGCTGACGGCCCACGCCGGCGAGGTCGCCGGCCCGCACCGCGTGGCGGAGGTCCTCGACTTCGGCGTGCGCCGCGTGGCGCACGGCGTGACCGCCGCCGAGGATCCGGCGCTGATCGAGCTGCTCCGCGCCCGCGACATCACCCTCGACCTGTGCCCCACCTCGAACGTGCAGGCGGGCGTCGTGCCGAGCCTGGCCGCGCATCCGCTGGCGGCTCTCCACCGAGCCGGCGTGAGCGTGACCATCTCCACCGACGACCGCACGGTGACGGGCACCACGCTCACGCGCGAGATGGCACGGTCCGCGACGGAGATGGGACTGACCGATCGCGAGCTGGCGGCCATCGCGCTGAACGCCTTCGACCGCGCCTTCGCCCCTGCGGCCGTCATTGGCCCACTGCGCGACGCGGCCGCTCGCGCCTGGGAAGCGCGACTCATCGGCTGACGCGCGGGGCGAGCAGCGCCCGCACGCCGTCCGGGTCCTCGGCGACCGCCTCCGGCCGTCGCTCGCCCTCGAGCGCGGCGGCGACCGGCCAGTCGGCGACGCCGGTCAGGACCAGGATCGCCGCGCAGCCGGCACGATGCGCCCCGACGATATCGGCGTCCGGGTTGTCGCCGATGACCACGGTCTCCGACGCCGGCACACCGCTGGCCTCGATGGTCGCCGAGAACATCGCCGGTGCCGGCTTGCCGATGACGTCGGGCGTCGTCGCCGTCGCGGTCGCGAGCGCGGCCACGATGGAGCCGGCGCCGGGCAGGAAGCCCGCCGGCGTCGGGTAGCGCGCATCGGCATTCGTCGCGATCAGCCGCGCGCCAGCGGCGACGGCGCTCATCGCGGCCGACAGCCTGGCGTAGTCGACGCTCGGGTCCAGCCCAACGATGACGGCGTCGAAGCGGTGCGTCAGTGGTCCGCCGGGGTGCCCGCTGGCCACCGCATCGGCCATGACCACGTCCAGGCCGGCATCGGCCAGCTCCTGGCGCATGCCATCGGCGCCAATGGCGAGAACGGAGCGGATTTCCGGCGCGTGTCGTCGCAGATGCTCGACGGTCGCAGAGGTGGAGGTCACGATCTCCTCCTCCGACGTAGGGATGCCCATGGCGCCCAGGCGCTCCACGTACCCGGCACGGGTGACCATCGAGTTGTTCGTGGCGAAGCGGACGGCGACGCGCTTGGCGTGGAGCCACGCGACGAGCTCACGGGCGCCGGGAATCGGCTCGTTTCCGCGGTAGACGACGCCGTCGAGATCAAAGATGACGAGCCTGACGCTCGCCGGAAGGTCGCCCATCGGCGGATGATAGGGGCCACCAGCCCGAACGGCCCGGGCCGGATAACCCTTGAGCGCCGGGAGAGCAAGGCAGTATGATGCCGCAGATTCTGCGCCAGGTGCCCATGGCCCGAGCGCATCCGAGGCGCCGCGATTCGCGGCTGAGCGCACCCGGGTTCGGGTGTGGAGGAGAGAATGCGGAAGTTTTCCAGCTCGATGATGGCCGTGTTGGCCATCCTCACGCTGATCCTGGCTGCCTGCAGCAACGGCAGCGGCGCCAGCGCATCGGCCAGCGAGCCCGCCGAGGAGAGCGCAAGCGCTGCTCCGGAGTCGGCGGAGCCGAGCGGCACCCAGGCCGCGGCGGTCGACTACAAGGTCTGCATGGTGAGCGACACCGGCGGCTTCGACGACAACAGCTTCAACGAGAACGGCCTCGCCGGGCTCGAGCGCGCCCGCGACGAGCTGGGCGTCGAGATCGCGACGCTGCAGTCCAACAGCGAAGAGGACTACGCGCGCAACATCAACCAGTTCATCAGCGACGAGTGCGACATGATCGTGACCGTCGGCTTCCTGCTCGGGGATGCCACCAAGGCCGCAGCCGAGGCGAATCCGGACACCCGCTTCGCCATCGTCGACTTCGCCTATGACCCGGCCCTGCCGAACGTCGAGGGCCTCGTCTACAACACTGCGGAAGCCGCCATGCTGGCCGGCTACGCATCCGCCTCGTGGACCAAGACCGGCGTCATGGGCACGTTCGGCGGCATCAACATCGGCCCCGGGGTGACCGACTTCATGGACGGCTTCATCGCCGGCATGAACTACTGGAACGAGCAGAAGGGCGATGACGTCACCATGCTCGGCGGCCGGGATCCGAACGACGCCGCCAGCGGCACCTTCACCGGCAACTTCGACAGCACCGATGATGCGAAGAACGTGACCATCGGCTTCCTGCAGGAGGGCGCCGACGTGATCCTGCCGGTGGGTGGGCCGATCGGCCAGGGCACCTTCGCCGCCATTCGCGAGCAGGGCGCCGACGCCGTCGGCCTCGGAGTCGACGTCGACTGGACCGAGACCGTGCCTGACTACGCCGACCTGATGCTCGTGAGCATCATCAAGCGCATCGACAACTCGGTCTTTGCCGCGATCGAACGCGCCGTCAACGGCGACGCGCCGGAGCCAGTCTTCGTCAGCACGCTGGAGAACGAGGGCGTTGGCCTCTCCGACTTCCACGACTACGACGACCAGATCGACCAGGAGGTCAAGGACGAGATCCAGGCGCTGGCCGATGCGATCATCGCCGGCGACGTGACCCCGTCCGACTACTACGGCGAGTGATGCGGTCCGAGGACCGCACTTAGGTATGCTGAACGAGCGGCGTCCACCGGGCGCCGCTCGTTCGTTCCGTCGAAGCTGAGGCGACCGTGAAGCTCGAGCTGCGAGGAATCACCAAGCGCTTCCCCGGAGTCATCGCCTGCGACGATGTCAGCCTCGCCGTCCCGCCGGGCCAGATCCTTGCCCTGCTCGGCGAGAACGGGGCCGGCAAGACGACGCTCATGAACGTCCTCTACGGGCTGTACCAGCCTGACGAGGGCGAGATCATCATCGACGGCAAGGCGGTCACCTTCGCCGATCCCGGCGACGCGATCGCCGCCGGCATCGGCATGGTCCACCAGCACTTCATGCTCGTTCCGGTCTTTACGGTGACCGAGAACGTCATGCTCGGCGTCGAGACGACGAAGGGCCCCTTCGGCCGTCTGGACGAGGCGGCCGCGCGGGAGCGCATCGTCGCGCTCTCCGAGCAGCACAACCTGCACCTCGACCCGGACGCCATCGTGGAGGATCTCCCCGTCGGCGTGCGGCAGCGCGTCGAGATCATCAAGACCCTCTACCGCGAGTCGGAGATCCTGATCCTCGACGAGCCAACCGCCGTCCTCACTCCGCAGGAGGCGAACGAGCTGTTCGAGATCGTCCGCTCGCTGGCCAAGAGTGGGACATCCGTCATCTTCATCACGCACAAGCTGAACGAGGTGCTGGAGATCGCCGACCAGATCACCGTCCTGCGCGGTGGAAAGGTCGTCGGAACCGCCAGCCCGGACGAGGCGACCCAGAACAGCCTGGCGAGAATGATGGTCGGCCGCGAGGTCCAGCTCGTCGTCGACAAGAAGCCGGCGGAGCCAGCTGCGCCCGTCCTCGAGATTACGGACCTCGTGGTCCATGACGAGCGCGGACACCCCGCGGTGAACATGCTCGATCTGCAGGTCCGGGCCGGCGAGATCGTCGCGGTGGCCGGCGTGCACGGCAACGGGCAGACCGAGCTGGTCGAGGCCATCACCGGCCTGCGCGAGCCGGATTCCGGATCGATCACGATCTCCGGCGTCGAGGTGCGCGGCGGGCCGCGCGAGATCTACAAGTCGGGCGTCGCCCACGTCCCCGAGGATCGGCTGGAGGACGGGCTGGTGGTCGACTTCACCGTCGCCGAGAACCTCGTGCTCGACAGCTACTGGGCGCCCCCGTACTCTGGCCCACTGAACCTCCAGCGCGACGTCATCGCGTCGACCGCCGAGCAGCGGGTGAAGGATTTCGACATTCGAACCCCGTCGATCTTCAATCACGTCGGGCATCTCTCCGGTGGCAACCAGCAGAAGGTGATCGCGGCGCGCGAGTTCACGCGGCCCGAAGTCAAGCTGGTCATCGCCTCTCAGCCGACGCGCGGGCTCGATGTCGGGTCGATCGAGTACATCCACCGTCGCATCGTCGAGCAGCGCGACGCGGGTGCTGCCGTCCTGATCGTGTCGAGCGAGCTCGAGGAGGTCGTCTCGCTGGGGGACAGGATCGCGGTGATGTACCAGGGAAAGATCGTCAGCACCCTCACGCCCGAGGAGGCCACGCTCGAGAGGCTGGGCCTGCTCATGGGCGGCGCTCATCCGGAGGAACAGTCCGCCGAAGAGCTGCAGGCGGCCGTTGCGGCCTCGCGGAGCGGAACCGATGGCTGACGAGAGCTATCGGCGACCCCCCGACGCCGCCGAGCCCCTCGCCCGGGAGCCGATGCTGGCCGATGGCAGCTCGGCGGCGCCCGACCCGGATTCGGGTGGCATCGGGCGCACCCTTCGAGCGATGCTGCTCCCGATCCTCGCGATCTTCTCCGCCTTCGTGGTCGGCGCGCTCATCATCATCCTGAGCGACGCCGAGGCCATGGGCCTCATGACCTCGGATCCGCTTGCCGCGCTGGGCCGATCGTGGACCGTGGTGATGGACTCGTACGGCGCCCTGCTGCGGGGGTCCATCGGCGACCCGGTCCGCCTCTTCAACGCCCTGGTGGCGCTCGACTGGGTCGAGGTGCGCCAGACCTTCGGGCCGCTGTCGGAGACGATCGTGTCGGCCACACCACTGATCTTCACCGGCCTCGCCGTGGCGCTTGCCTTCCGGGTGGGGCTCTTCAACATCGGCGCCGAGGGGCAGCTCTACCTTGGGGCCCTCTTGGCCATCATCGTCGGCTTCTCGTTCACCGGCCTGCCGTGGTTCATCCACGCCCCGCTGGCGATCATCGCCGGCTTCGCCGGCGGCGCCCTCTGGGGCTTCATCCCCGGCATCCTCAAGGCGCGCACCGGGGCGCACGAAGTGATCGTGACGATCATGCTCAACTTCGTGGCGTACCGGACGATCGATTACGCGCTCAAGACCGACTTCGTCCAGCGCGAGGGACGCTCCGACCCGATCTCCAAGGTAGCGCTCGAGACCGCCTGGCTGTCGCCCATCGTGGAGGGGCTGCGCGCGCATTGGGGCGTCGCCATCGCCGTCGTCGCCACCATCGCGGTGTCGTGGCTCCTCTTCCGCTCGAAGTGGGGCTTCGAGTTCCGCGCCGTCGGCCTCAACCCGCGCGCGGCGCGATACGCGGGCATGAGCCCCGGCTGGTCGACGGTGCTGTCGATGGTCATTTCCGGCGGCCTGGCCGGGCTCGCCGGCGCCAGCCTGATGCTGGGCGGATCCTCGCGGTCGCTGACGCCCGGCTTCTCGCCCGGCTACGGCTTCGACGGCATCACCGTCGCGCTGGTCGGGGCGACGCGGCCGGCGGGAGTGCTCGCCGCAGCGTTCCTGTTCGGTGCACTTCGCGCCGGCGCGACCCCCATGGAGGCGGCGACCGGCACACCGCGCGACCTGGTGGTCGTCATCCAGGCGCTGGTGATCCTGTTCATCGCCGCGCCGGCCCTGGTGCGCGCAATCTACCGAATCCGCACCGAGCGCACGCTGGGGACCGAGGTGTTTGCGAAGGGATGGGGCTCGTGACCGCTGCCGTCGGCACTGCCAGCACCACGATGACTCGCGCCGAGCGTCAGGCGCGGACGCGCCAGCGCGTGCTCGGGCTCATCTTCATGGCCGCCGCCGTCATCATGGCCGTCGGGTTCGCCCTGCCGGTCGCCTCGGACGCGACCTCCGGCTTCAACCTCAACCTCGGCACGACCGTCATCCAGCTGCCGCCGGTGACGCTGCCATCGAAGGCGACCGGCTTCGTCCTCGCCGGTGCGGTGGCCTTCGCGGCCGCAATGCAGCTGACCCGTGGCTTCGGCTCGCGCTGGGCGCTCGTGCTCGGCCTGGTTGCCATCGCGTTCGTCTTCGGGTTCCTGGTGTGGGTGGCGGCCGGCCAGTCGATGAACCTGACCGGCGTGCTGCAGAGCACCATCCAGCGGTCGGTGCCGATCGTCTTCGGGGCACTCGCCGGAGTGCTGTGCGAGCGGGTCGGGGTGGTGAACATCGCCATCGAGGGGATGCTCCTCAGCGGCGCGTTCACGGCCGCCGTCGTCGGCAGCGTCACCGACAACCCGTGGATCGGCATGGTGGCCGCCGTGGCGGCCGGCGGCCTGATGGCCGCCATCCTGGCGGTCCTCGCCATCCGCTACCGGGTCGACCAGATCATCGCCGGCTTCTTCATCAACATCTTCGCCAGCGGCCTGACCGCGTTCCTGGCCGTGCGCTGGCTGTCGCCGCACCAGGAGGCGCTCAACCGCCCGGAGGTGCTCGGGCCGGTACCGATCCCGCTCCTGTCCGAGATCCCGATCCTGGGGCCGATCCTGTTCCGGCACAACATCTTCGTGTATGCCCTGTTCGTGCTGATCATCGTCATCCACCTCGGCCTGTTCTATACGCGCTGGGGCCTGCGGGTCCGGGCGGTCGGTGAGCATCCGAAGGCGGCCGATACGGTCGGCATCAACGTCTACTGGGTGCGATACCGCAACGTGATCCTGGGCGGGATGGTGGCCGGTCTCGGCGGCGCGTTCTTCACCATCGGCTCCACCGGCGGGTTCGAGCGCGACATGAGCGGCGGTCGCGGCTATATCGGCCTGGCCGCCATGATCTTCGGCGGCTGGAACCCCATCGGCTCCTTCCTGGCCGGATTGGTCTTCGGATTCGCCGATGCCGTCCAGTCACGCCTGAGCATCCTGAGCATCGGCATCCCGTCGGAGTTCCTGCTCATGGTCCCGTACGTGGTGACGATCGTCGTGGTCGCCGGGCTCGTCGGGCGAACGCGGGCTCCGGCTGCCGACGGGAAGCCGTACATCAAGGAATGACCGGCACCGGCGCCCGTCGCGTCGTGCTCGACTGCGATCCCGGCCACGACGACGCCATGGCCATCCTGCTGGCGGCCGCCTCGCCGGCACTCGAGCTGCTCGCCATCACGACCGTGGCCGGCAACCAGACGCTCGACAAGGTCACCCTCAACGCCCGACGCGTCTGCTCGGTGGCCGGCATCGCCAACGTTCCGATCGCCGCCGGCTGCGACAAACCGATGCGGCGCGAGCAGGTCATCGCGGGCGACATCCACGGCGCCTCCGGGCTGGACGGCGTGGACTGGGATGAGCCGACGGTCGGCCTGGACCCGCGCCATGGCGTCGACGTCATCATCGAGGCCGCCGAGGCAGGGCCGCTGACGCTCATCGCCGTCGGGCCGCTCACGAACGTCGCGACGGCGCTCGAGCGCGCCCCGCACATTGCCGCGAACCTCGAACGCATCAGCATCATGGGCGGCGCCATCGGCCTCGGGAACCGCACGCCATCGGCGGAGTTCAACATCTACGTCGACCCCGAGGCAGCGGCCGCGGTCTTCGCCTCCGGCGTGCCGATCACGCTGGTGCCGCTGGAGACGACCCATCTGGCCCTGGCGACGGACGAGGTGGTCGGCCGCATCGAGCGGCTCGGGACGCCGGTGGCAACCGTGTCGGTCGCGCTGATGCGCTTCTTTGCCGAGACCTACGAGCGCGTCTTCGGCTTCGATGCGCCCGCGGTCCACGATCCGTGCGCAGTCGCGGCCGTCATTCAGCCATCGCTCGTCGAGACGCGCCATGTGAACGTGGCGATCGACACGTCGTCGGGCATCAGCGCCGGACGCACGGCGTGCGATCTCCACGGCGTGACGGGAGCTGCGCCGAATGCCGACGTGGCGATGGACCTGGACGTGCCCGCGTTCTGGGACCTCATGGTCGAGGCCCTGGCGACGTACTAGGCGGGCGTCGCCTCGCTCGGGACGTGCGGATGCATCGCCGGCGGCTCGCGCAGCAGGTCGATCGACCGCCCGGCACCGGCCATGTCGCGCACGACCGAGACGTGGTCGTAGTCGACCGAGCGGAAGCCGACCGCGATGTCGGGCTCGCCGATGTAGACGACCGCATACCGAGCGCGCGCATCGCCATCGGTGCCGCAGCCGACCGAGCCGGTCGCCACGAAGTGCGCCTGGCCGACAACGCGATGCCAGGCCTCGTGGGTGTGGCCGAAGCAGAAGACGTCATCGGCCTCATCGCTCGCGATCCGCGCGAAGACGCGCGACGGTCGCGACGCCCACAGGTACTCGTTGGCCTTGAGTGGCGACCCGTGGAACAGGAAGACCGATCTCCCGGCCAGCGTCAGGCGCAGCGTCACGGGCAGCTGCCGCAGCCACGCCTTGTTCTCCTCGGTCAGGCGCTCCGCGGCCCAGCGCATGGCGGCGTTGCCCTCGGCCTCGGCCTGCGGCGTCGCCCATGTCGCACCCGTCTGCTCGCGGTCCATGCCGATCGCCTCGTCCCAGTTGCCCTGGACCGTCGGAATCTCGAGGCGGCGCAGCTCGCCCACCACCTCGTTCGGGTGCGGGCCGCGTCCGACGACGTCGCCGACGCAATACAGGGCATCCGCGCCGATTCGCGCGGCATCGTCGATGACGGCAAGGAGCGCCGGAAGGTTCGCGTGGAGGTCGCCCATGACCGCGATTCGCATGGCCGCGATTCTGCGCAGGCTCACGTGCTGGCGCAATCCCCCGCGGGGGTGACCCGCGCGGGACTTTCAGCCCTCCGGTTGGCGAGTCCAGTGCCACGTCACCGATTTCACACGACGGCGACGCGCGACCATCTGAGCGGCTGCGGTACCCGTCAATCCGACCTGGGAGTCCCACGATTCACAGGCCAGCGACATCTCGGGCACGTCGGGACCGGAATTGCGTCCGAGCGTCGCTGGCGTGTGAATATGGCGATCCGGCGAGGAAGAGGCCTACGCGGCCCCCACCAGCGATGGTGCGGCGAGCACGCTCACCTTGCCAGCGACAGTCCGGGCCACGTCGCGCAGTGCCTGTGCGGCCCGCGAGTCGTCGCCGCCGGGGTACTGGGACGAGGTGATCGGCACGCCGGCATCGCCGCCGGCGCGAATGCCGGGCTCGAGCGGGATGCGACCCAGGATCTCGAGCTCCAGCTCACGGGCGATCTTCTCGCCGCCGCCCGAGCCGAAGATGTCGTGCTCGCTCCCGCAATCGGGACAGATGAAGCCGCTCATGTTCTCGATCACGCCCAGGGTCCGCACGTTCACCTTGGTGAACATGGCGACCGCCTTGCGCGCATCGAGCAGGGAGACCTCCTGCGGCGTGGTCACGATGACCGCACCGGTCAACGGGATCAGCTGTGACAGCGACAGCGCGGCGTCGCCGGTCCCCGGCGGCAGGTCGATGACCAGGTAGTCGAGCTCTCCCCACTCCACGTCGCGCAGGAACTGGGCGATCGCGCTGTGGATCAGCGGGCCACGCCAGATGACGGGCGCGTCGGCCTGGAGGAAGTACTGGATGCTCATCATCTGCACGCCATGGCTGACCACCGGGTTGGGGCGTCCGCCGTTGCCGGTGACGTGCGCTCCCTGCGTGCCCATCATGAGCGGCACGTTGGGGCCGGTGATATCGGCATCGAGGAGGCCGACCTTGGCGCCATCCCGGGCGAGCGAGACGGCGAGGTTGACCGCCACGGTCGACTTGCCGACGCCGCCCTTGCCAGAGGCCACGGCGATCGTGTTGCGCACCCCGGGAATGAGGTCCGCGGCGGGTCCGCCGAAGGAGCGCTTCACGTTGGACGCCCAATCCACGCGAACGAGGCTGGCGCCGAGCGCCGTGAGCGCATCGCCGATGTCGTTCTCGATGGTCGCCTTGAGCGGGCAGGCGGGCGTCGTGAGCTCGACCGTCAGGTCCACCACGCTGCCGTCGATGGTCACGTTCTTGACCATCCCGAGCGACACGAGGTCGCGCCCGATCTCCGGGTCCTTCACCCCGCCGAGCGCGGCGAGGATGTTCTCATCTGTCAGCTGATTGGCCATGCTGGCTCGGGGGCTCCTCAATGCGGGACCGATGCGGCCCTCTGAGCGTAGCAGAGGGCGCCGCGAACTTCATACAACCGATGTTGAGACACCGGACCGCCGGGGCCTCTCGAATGGGAATTGTGCGCACTGGTCGCAGAATTGCCCTTCGAGCGCCGCGAGTTGAAGATCGTGCGCTCAGCGGCGCGTTATCCAGCGAAGGAGTCGCTTATCCGCCGCGTCCACGCTCGCGTCGGGCCCGAATGCGACGCCACGGCCGTGCAATGGTCCGCCGGGGGCGCAAATTTCCAGTCGCGAGACAAGGCCGGGTCGGACCCCTCAGACGAGCCCGTCGAAGAGGCCCGTCTCGGGGGCGACATCACCGCCGGCCGCAACGGGGAGCGCGGAGACGGCCAACCGGTACTCCTCGGTGGCGAGGAATGCGTCGCGGGCCTCGGCGCCCCAATCGTGGAACGGTCCCGCAGAGCCGGTCTGCGATACGTGCCGGCTGATGGCCGCCAGCTTCAGCGCGGCCAGGTCCCCGAGCTCGAGCGAGAGGGTGGACGCAGCGGCCGATCCGTAGTCGGCCGGCCCACGTTCACCGAGGACGCCAACCGCCGATGGCGGCACCACGAGCTGGTACAGCTTCGCGGCGCGCCAGGCGACCTGGTCCTCCTCGATGTCGTCCTCGTAGGCCAGCGGCCGGGCCGCACGGTCGTACGCGGCGCGCACCGCTCGCGAGAGCACGATGTGATCACTGTCACCCGTCACGCCGTCGGGCCCGAAGGAGAGGATGACCTCCGGCCGATGCATCCGGATCGGCTCGACGATGCGTCCCACCAGATGGTCGAAATCGACGCGGTCGAGGTCGCCCTCGACGTAATCGAGCATGCGCACCACCCGGACGCCGAGCAAGGCAACGGAACGCCGCAGCTCGTCCTCGCGGACGGTGTCGAGGTTGCGCCAGGTCAGCGCGTCGAGCTTGACGTCGCGGTTCTTGCCGCCGGGCGCGGGCGACTTCCCGGCGAGGCGGCTGTCATACCAGCCGCGCGTGACGCACACGACCACGACGTACGCGCCCTCGGCGACCGCCGTCGCGATCGCGCCGC
Source organism: Candidatus Limnocylindria bacterium (assembly GCA_035759945.1). Classification (GTDB taxonomy): domain Bacteria; phylum Chloroflexota; class Limnocylindria; order QHBO01; family QHBO01; genus JACDBZ01. The sequence continues at coordinate 18,958 of DASTTX010000085.1, forward strand.
CGAAGCCGAATGCCTCGTCACCCGGGTGGGCGACGACGACCATCATGCTGCGGGCCGGTGCGCGCTCTCGAACGGGACGCCAGATGGAGGACACGACCGCGAGTATAGGATCCTAGGAGCGGGCCCCGATGGGGATCGGCGCGTGCCCGTCCGCCATCGTGACGGAGCGCCCGGCGACCGAGCTTTCGATGACCGGCGCACGGTCCAGGAAGCTCGCCTCCTCGGCCACCTCGATGGCTCGCCGGACCTCATCGATCGACAGGATGTCGTTGCGCATCAGCAGGGCGAGCTCGTCACGGAGGTACGAACGCAGCATCTCGGGGCCATCGGTGCTGACGGTGAACCGCACGCCGCCGTCGATCATCGCGCGAACCACCCGACGGACGTCGCCCAGGTTGCGGAGCACGCCGGTATTCAGGTTCGAGCTGGGGCACACCTCCAGCACGGTGCCTCGCTCGCGCAGCATGGCCACCACGTCCGCGTCATCGGTGCCGTGAACGCCGTGGCCGATGCGGTCGGGCTCCAATGCCACGAGGGCCTCGCGGACCTCATCGGCCCCACCCGTTTCGCCGGCATGCACGGTCAGGCCGAGGCCCGCCCTGCGGCAGGCGCGATAGATATCGGTGTAGTGCGCGAAGCTGAAGCCCTCGACCACGGGACCGGCAATGTCGATGCCGACCACCCCGCGGCTCTGCCACGCGATCGCCTTGGCGGCGATGATCTCGTTGAGCTCGATCGAAAAGCCTCGATCCAGGCAGAAGATCAAGCCGGCGCGGACCTGCGGATACTCCAGCACGGCGCGATCCATGCCGCGCAGGGCCGCCGCGATGATGTGGTCGAGATCCTGCTCGCCGCCTCGATTGCGCTTCATCGGATTGAAGCGCAGCTCGACCTGGGTCACGTTGTTCTTGCGGTATGCCCCGCCGATGACCTCGTACACGCTGCGCTCGACGGCGGTCGGGCTGGACTGGATGAGCTCGGTCCAATGGAACAGCTCGAGGTACGCCGCGAAGCTCCGCTTGCGCCGCCCGACCGTGATCAGGTCGCGGAAGGCCCAGTAGTCCTTGGTCGGCAGCCGGATGCCCTGTGCGTGGGCGATGCCCCACATGATGGCCGGTGTGACGGCGGCTCCGAGGTGAACGTGGAGCTCGCTGAGCGGGGTGCGAGGGTCAAGGCGCTGCCGCGACATGCTGCTCCGGGTGCGTGTGTTCGGCGGAGTGTAGCGCACCGGTCCTTTGCTAGAATCGAGCCTCCATGGAGCTCGTCCACGACATCGCCGACTGGATCGCCTCCGGCTGGGGCGACCGGCTTGGCCTCTTCTTCCCGATCGTCGCGATCGGCCTCGTCGGCCTGTACGTGCTGTGGCTGGTCATCGGTTATCTGCGCGTCAGCCAGGTCGGACTGGGCGACTCGGGCGGTCCACGCGAGGCGGTCGCGCTGCCTCCGGCAAGCGAGGGCGTGGAGCGGCCGCGCGGCGTCCCCTACTGCGCCTTCGACGGGCTGCAGTACCCCGCGGGCGCACGCTTCTGCACCAGCTGCGAGCGCGATCTCCTGCTCGACTGCGTCAACTGCGGCGCAACACTATCCGCCGGGGATGCGTCCTGCTACCGATGCGGCACCCGGACCGGTGTCGCGGACGCCGACCTCCTCGACTGACAGCCGGGCGACCACTCACCCGACCGGCCGGCTGACCGGCGGCCATCACGGATAGCTCCATGACGGACCTGATCTCCATCCTGCTGGTCGCCTCGCTGGCCATCCTCATCCTCACCACGGCCGCGGGCCTCGCGCTCGCCCTCGTCGGTCTGGCACGAGTGCCGGCTCCCGTTGCGGCCGAGGGCATCTCCGTCGCCGATGCGCCGCGCGCCGAGCGGCCAACACGCGCCCTCCTCATCGGCATCGGCGCAGCCTTCGGTTTGCTTGCCGTCTCGGTGGTCCTGCGCGCGATCACCGTCGGGCATGCGCCGTGGTCGAACCTCCACGAGTTCAGCATCGCCCTGGCGGCGACGCTGCTCGGCACGTTCATCGTCCTCTCAAGAACGCAGGCGATCACGGGCCTGGCTCCTCTGGCCGCGCTGCTGGCGGCGGGCGTCGTCGGATTCGCCATGGGACTCGACGACCGCGTTGACCCGCTTGTCCCGGCGCTCCAGTCGCCGCTCCTGACCGCCCACGTCGGTGCCGCCATCCTGGCGTACGCCGTCGCCGGCGTCGCGTTCCTCGCGGCGATCGCGGAGATTGGCCAGCGAGCGAGCGGCGACGCCATCGGCCCGCTGCCGCCTGCGGCCGTCAGCCGGGTGGTCGGCCATCGGGCAGTCCTCATCGCCTTCCCGATTCTGACCATCGCCATCGTGCTGGGATCGGTCTGGGCCAACGTCGCCTGGCGGTCGTATTGGAGCAACGATCCGAAAGAGCTGGCCGCCGCGGCCACCTGGCTCGTCTTCGGCGCCTACCTGCACGTCGCCGGTCGGCGGGACGGCTGGGAGCGGCTCTCGCCATGGCTGATCGTGCTCGGGTTCATCGGCGTGCTGTTCACGTACATCGGTGCCGGGCTGTTCCTCGTCGGCGAGCACAGCTACGGAGCCCCATAGACCGATGGAAACGCGCGAGCTTCAGATCGACACCGGCAGCAACCGCAGGCTCACGGACCTGACGGGCGCCTGCGTCAGCTTCCTGACCGATGTCGACGCCGATGACGGCCTCCTCACCGTCTTCGTGCCACATGCCACCGCCGGCGTGGTGGTCTGTGAGCTGGGGGCCGGGTCGGATGACGACCTCCTCGACGCGCTGGACCGCCTCCTGCCCCGCGACGACCGATGGCGCCACGCGCATGGATCGCCCGGCCATGGCGCCGATCACGTGCTGCCGTTGCTGGCCTCCCCGTCCCTGACCGTTCCGGTCGTCGGTGGCCGCATGACGGTGGGCACGTGGCAGTCGGTCGCGCTGCTCGACCCCAACCGCGACAACCCTCGGCGCACGGTCCGGCTCTCGTTCCTGCCCGGCTGAGACGCCTTACCCGACGGGGAGCTGAAGCTCGGTCACGAAGTCCGCGTCGCGTTCCACGACCCACCCCGGCGGGAGCTGCAGGTCGGGTTCTGCCCCGAACTGGAGGTAGAGCGTCCGCATCGGTCCATCAGGCGTGAGGCCGGCCGCCGCCACCCACTGCAGCAGCCGGTGACGCGCCGGCGCCACGCCGCCGTAGTCACCGCGATGGATGACCGATGCGACGCGGCACGCCGGCAGCCGACGGACGCCGATGCGATCCGTCTCGTCGATCGGACCGGTGATGGGCACGAAGATCTCGCGTGCCTCCGGGAACGCGCCCGGCGGGCGGTGCGCCCGCCGCCCACGGTCGCGAACGTATGACTCGAGCTCATGGAAGGCTTGGCCCACCCCTTCACCAACCGTCATGACCGCCACCGTGTCGGCCGCCACCGGCCGGACGACGACGTCGACGGCCGCGTCGTCGGCCACCGAGATCTCGAGCGCGGCCAGCCGCTCCTGCACCCGCCGCCGCTCCACCTCGAGCTCGGCGCGACGGCGCTGAAGCGCTTCGGCGAGATCGCCGCCGGTCGCCAGCCGCTTGATCTCTTCGATCGGCATGCCGAGCTGACGCAGGCCCAGGATCCGGCGCAGCTCGGGCAGCTGGGCCGGCGAGTAGTAGCGATAGGCGCTCGACGGGTCGACCCAGACCGGTCGAAAGAGGCCGATCTCGTCATAGGCGCGCAATTGCTTCGCGCTGACGCCGGCGAGGCGCGCGAAGCGGCCGATCTGGAACACCACGCCAAGGTTGACTTTCCCTCTGGGGGAAGGTCAAGCATGCGACCCATGATGACCGACAGACCGATTCGCATCGCTGCCCAGCTCCATCCACAGCACGGCTCCTGGGCGCAGCTGCGGGATGCAGCGATCCGAACCGACGCGCTGGGCTACGACCTGCTCTACACGTGGGATCACTTCAGCCCGCTGTACGGCGCGCCGGATGGCCCGCATTTCGAGTGCTGGTCGCTGCTGGCCGCCTGGGCCGAGGCGACAGAGCGCATCGAGCTCGGTCCGTTGGTGGCATGCAACTCGTACCGTAATCCGAACCTCCACGCCGACATCGCGCGGACGGTCGATCACATCAGTGGCGGCCGCGTCGTGCTCGGCCTGGGCGCAGGCTGGTTCCGGCGCGACTACGAGCGCTATGGCTACGAATTCGGCAGCTTCGGCTCGAGGATCGGGGCGCTCGGGCGGGCGGTGCCCGAGATCGTCGAGCGCCTGGCGGTTCAGCAACCTCCGCCGCTGCGGCGCGTGCCGATCCTGATCGCCGGGACCGGTCGGCAGCTCACGATCCCGATCGTCGCACGCCATGCCGATGCGTGGCACGCCTCGTTCCCCGACCGCCCCGCCGAGCTGCAGCGCGCCGTGGCACGCCTGCGAAGCGAGTGCGCCGCCATCGGCCGCGAAGTCGCCAGCATCGAGTGGGCGGTGGGCGTCGAGCCCGATGACCTCGACCGCTTCCTGGCCGAGGACGCCGACGCGTACGTAGCCATGGGATTCACCCAGTTCACGCTCGGCTTCAACGGGCCCGCGTGGTCGGTCGATGCCGGCCGTCCGTGGCTGGAATGGCGTGACGGGCGCAATGCCGAACGCCGGCTGGCAACCCCCGCCTGACGCTCAGGCGGGCTGCGCCCGTCCGAGGGCCGCGACCTGCTCCGCCAGGCGGCCGGGATCGCCGGTCGGCTCGTCGCACGCGTACCCGCGGCAGGCATAGGCCGTTGCGCTCGCGCCCCGGGCGGTCTTGCCCTGGTACAGCGGCCAGGCGGCGTGTGGATCACCCGCGGCCACCGCCGTCAGGACCAGGTTGGGAGCGTACGGCGCGGATGCCGCCTCGCGCAGGGCGCGGCCGCTGCCGTCGTGCGTGTCGGATGCGACGACCACGTCGACCTGCTCGCCGAGCATCCGGTCTGCTGCTGCCAGCATCCGGCCGAAGGCGCTCGGCTGCCGATCCAGCGCCGGGGCGACGGCGCGGAGGATGGATCGGGCCCGCCGGTCGAAATCCTCGTTGCCGGCGAGCAGCGCCAGCCGCTGGAGCACGTCCGCCGCAAGGCTGTTCGCCGATGGCGTCGCGTTGTCCATCAGCCCGCGCGGCTGCGCGACCGTCCGATCGTGCTCGGCAGAGGTATCCACGAACGTGCCTGCCGCGTCGTCCCAGAAGTCGCGCACTGCTGTTTCAACCAGCGAGACGGCCAGGTGGAGCGGCGCGCCGTCGCCGAGCGCTGCGTGAGCAACGAGCAGCCCGTCGGCGATGGCGAAGTAGTCCTCGGCGAACGCCGGCGTGTGCGCCCGGCCAGCACGGGCCGTCCGCCAGAGCCGACCGCCGTCGCGCAGGAGGTGTGCCTCGATGAACGCCGCGAGCTCGCGCGTCGTGGCCAGGTAGCTGTCGTCGGCCAGCACGAGCGCGGCGTGTGCGAAGGCACGCAGCGCCAGTCCATTCCACGCGGCGAGCTGC
>DASTTX010000086.1:0-4323 GCA_035759945.1 Candidatus Limnocylindria bacterium
TCAGGCGGGCGGCATCATCAGCGGCGCCGATGCGTTCCGGCTGCATGACACGTTCGGCTTCCCCATCGACCTGACCATCGAGATCGCGGCGGAGCGCGGCGTGAGCGTCGACCGCGCCGGGTTCGACGCGGCCATGGCCGAACAGCGCGCGCGGTCGCGTGGCGAGAAGCGCGGTCGGCTCGAGCTGGATCCGGTGGTCGCCGCGCTGCGCAGCGAGTTCATCGGGTACCCGAACGAGACGAGCGCCGATGAGCTACGCGTGCTTGCCGTCACGGCCGGGGAGCCATCGGTCGTCGTGCTCGACCGGACACCGTTCTACGCGGAGGGTGGCGGCCAGATCGGCGACCGTGGTGAGCTCATCGGGCTCAACGGACGGCTGCGGGTGACCGACACCCAGCGAACGGGCGACGCCATCGCGCACCTCGGCGAGCTGAGCGGCGAGCTGAAGGTCGGCGACGTCGTCCGGGCCGAGGTCGATGAGGCCCGGCGCTGGGCATCGGCGCGCAACCATACCGGAACGCATCTCCTGCACCGCGCGCTGCGCGACGTGCTGGGTGGGCAGGCCAAGCAGGCGGGCTCGTGGGTCGGGCCGGAGGGCCTCCGTTTCGACTTCCCGGCACAGGCTGCGACCCCGCGCGAGGCACTGCGCGAGGTGGAGCGGATCGTCAACGCCCAGATTCGCCGCGACGCGCCGGTGAAGCCCGAATGGATGCCGATGGAGGCCGCTCAGGCCCTGGGTGCTGACATGTTCTTCGGCGAGAAGTACGTGCCGGAGTCCGTCCGCGTCGTCCAGGTCGACGGATACTCGAAGGAGCTGTGCGGCGGGACGCACGTCGCCTCGACGGGGCAGATCGGCCAGCTCGTGATCACCGGCGAGTCGAGCATCGGAGCGGGTCTGCGGCGCATCGAGGCCGTCACCGGCGAGGGCGCCAGCGAGCTCGTCGCCGATCGACTGGCGGCGTTGCATGCGGCCGCGCAGCTGCTCGGCGAGCGCGAGGAGAACGTGCCGCAGCGAATCGAGGCACTCCTCATCCGACTGCGCGAGGCGGAGAAGGCGGCGAAAGCCGCCAAGGCTTCCCCCGCCGCGGCTCGGCGCCTGGATGCAGCCGCAGCCCTGCATGGCGCCAGGGAGGCGGGCAACGCGAAGGTGATCGTCGAGAGCTACGACGACGCCGACGCGAACGCGCTGCGCGCTCTCGCCGACGACCTGCGCGGCATGACCGGCCGCTTTGTGGCCGTGGTCGGCGCAGCCACCGATGGCAAGCCGGCGCTGCTGGTTGCCGCCAGCCGCGACCTCGCCGCCGAGGGCTTCGACAGCGGCGCCATCGTGCGCCAGGCCGCGCCGATCATCGGCGGGGGAGGCGGCGGCCGAGCGGACCTGGCGCAGGCGGGCGGGAAGGATGCATCGCGCCTGGACGAAGCGCTGCGCGAGGCCGGACGCCTTGCGCTCGAGGCGCTGCAGCGGATCGAGACTTCCTGACCGCCGGGGCATGGTGACGGCCGCCGAGCAGCTGTGGAACCGGGTCTCGGACCGCTTATGGCGCGGCATCCGAGGCGGGGCGCCGCCGGCGATCGCCGCGCTCGACATCGGCACCGAGTTCGCCAAGGCGCTGGTGGTCGGGGTCGAACATGACGCGGAGGGCCGCCTGGTGGGTGTCGTCCATGGGACCGGGCGGCAGCGGCAGGGGCTCGCGCACATGCAGTCGGGGACTGTCAGCGACATCGATGCCGTCGTCGCGAACTGCCGTGTTGCCATGGACGAGGCACGCGAGAGGGCGGGGCGCAGGCCCACCGCGGCCGTCATCGGCATCGCGGGGGAGCTGGTCAAGGGCGCGACGTCGACGCTCACCACTCGACGCGACGACGCCCGCCGCCCGCTCGACGAGCCGGAGCTCGAACGGCTGGTGCGCCGCGCGCAGGATCGGGCGCTGCGCGAGGCCGAGGAGCGCATCCGCTGGGAGTCCGGCGTGGATCGACTCGATGTCCGGCTTGTGCACGCCGCCATCGTCGAGATGAAGATCGACGGCTATCCGGTCAGCAACCCCATCGGCTTCACCGGTGCGCAGGTGGAGCTCCACCTCTTCAATGCCTTCGCCCCGATGGTCCACCTCGGGGCGTTGCAGTCGGTCGCCAACGCACTCGGACTCGAGCTGTTGGGCGTGATCGCCGAGCCGTACGCGGTCGCGACGTGCCTCGACCCCGGTGAGCTCGGTGACGCCGGCGCGGTGTTCATCGACATCGGTGGCGGCACCACGGACGTCGCGTTGGTGCGGGGCGGCGGCATCAGCGGCACGAAGATGCTCGCGCTCGGCGGACGCGCCTTCACCAAGGGCCTGGCCGACCGGCTGGGCATCTCGTTCGCCGATGCGGAGCGCGCCAAGCTGGGCGTCGCCGAGGATTCGCCCGCCGAGGTGGCGGAGACGCTGCTCGAGGACGCGCGCGTCTGGCGGGCGGGGGTGGAGCTGATGATCGCCGACCTCGCCGGTGCAGATCTCCTCCCCGGACGGATCCTGCTGTGCGGCGGAGGCGCCGACCTTCCGCAGGTACGCACCGTCCTCGACGAAGCCGACTGGTGGCGCGGCCTGCCGTTCGCGCGCCAGCCGAAGGTCCGCGCTCTGTCGCCCGACGAGGTGGTCGGGCTACGTGATCCGACCGAGAGCCTCCGAACGCGCCAGGACGTCACCCCGATGGCGCTGGCGCACCAGGCGCTGGTCCTGGACGCCGGTGCGTCGGCCGTCGACCGCGCCATGCGCGGTGTCGTCCGCGAGATGCAGCTGTGACCGACCAGCCGACGCTGATCTACCTCGAGGCCGACGACGAGATCACGGCCGTCGTGCGCCGGGTCCGAGCTGCCGAGCCGGGACGAGTCGTGATCGTCGCGCCGGGCCGCTCGCGAGCCACCTCGAGTGCCGTCGCCCTGCGGCTCCTCGCGCGCGCGGCAGCCGACGACGAGCGTGAGATCGCGGTGGTCGGTGACGAGCTCACTCGATCCCTCGCCGTGGAGGCCGGACTGACGGCATATCGCTCGGTGGACGACGCGCGTTCGGCGACTGCGGCCGTGCCTGCCGAGCCGGTGTCAGCCCAGCACGCCACGATCCACGTGGTGCGCGGGCCCGCGGCCGATGACACCGCACCAACGCTCGCGGCGATCGCCGCCGCGGATACGCAGACCCGTCCCGTTCGGCTGGCGCCACCGCGACGCGATCAACCCGCGCCGCAGCCGGGTCCATCCCGCCGGCCGCGACCGGCGCGACCGGCGCGGCGGCCGGCTCGCCGGGCAGCGAACCCGCTCGTGGCCGTGCTCGGCATCGCCGGCGCCTTCGTTGTGATCGCGGCTGTGCTGGGGGCGATGTTCCTGCCGGCCGCGACGGTGGCCATCACGCCGCGCAGCGAGCAGGTCGGCCCGGTCGACTACACCATCACCATCGACGACGCGCGGCGCACGGCCGGCACCGTGACCGAAACGGCGACGGTGACGGCTTCCGGCTCGTACGCCATCGAGGCCGCCGCAACCGGCGTCGTCGTGTTCCGCAACTTCAACATCGTGCCGATCGAAGTCCCGGCCGGAACGCCCGTTGGCGTCGACGACGACGTTGTCTTCGCCACGACTGGTCCGGTCGTCGTCCCGGAGGGTTCTCTGACGGGAGAGGGCACCATCGCGGGCGGCGAGGCAAGCGTCGCGATCACCGCGGCCGCCATCGGGCCGGGCAGCAACGTCGCCGCCGAGGCGATCGACACGATTCTCGATGAAGATGTGCGCAACCGGCTTCGTGGCTTTCGCCAGAATCGCGCGCGACTGGTCGTCAATCCGGAGCCGACCACGGGCGGCGTGGCGACGACGGGCGTCGAGATCACGCAGGCCGATGTCGACGCCGCGACCCAGCATCTGCGCGACGCGCTCACCACCGGGCTCGAATCGGCGCTGGAGGGAACCGATGACGGTCTCTTCGCCGATCCCGTCGAGCCGGCCGAGCCGGTCATCACCATCCCCGACGGGCTCGTCGGCACGCGAGACCAGGCCGAGGTCCAGATCAGCGGCGAGCTCGCCTACGACCGGCTGACGATCGACGAAAGCGATGTCGAGGCCCGTGCGCAGGAGCGGTTCGTCAACGACGCCAGCGTCCTTCCAGCCGGCACGCAACTGTTGACCGATGCGATCGACGTGCGCATCGGCGGCGTCACCCGCCAGGGTGATGCGCTCGCCGTCGATGTCACGGTCGTCGGACGCGCCATGACGTCGGTGAGCCGCGACGAGGTGGTGCAGGGGATCATCGGCCTTTCGGAGACCGAGGCGGAGGCCGCACTGGCGGCGCTCGGCCAGGC
>DASTTX010000087.1:0-5691 GCA_035759945.1 Candidatus Limnocylindria bacterium
TTCAGCCGGTCCGTGGCGCTCTGCGAGCCGGCGCTCTGCGCCTGGAACTCCCGCACCCGGTCCTCTGCCTCCTCGATCTGGGCGCGGAGCTGCTCCTGCTCGCGCTGCCGCTGCTCGGCCTGGATGATGAGCACGCCCTGGGCGGAGCTGATCACGGTCTGCCGAACGGTCGAGCTGTTCCACTGGGCGGCGCCGACGAAGCCGATGGAGGCCAGCGCCAGCCCGATGCTCAGCGCCCAGCGCGGGCTGCCGACCCTGGCGCGCGATCGCGGAGGCAGCCGACGGCTCACGACCGCGCCCGACGCTCGGCGCGTCGCGAGACCGCCACGGCGGCAAGACCGGCCGCCACCGATGCAGCCGCGAGGAGCACGACCAGCCCGACGTCGAATCCGCCACCGGAAGGCGCGCCGCCTTCGCTGGGGGAACCCTCGTCGGGTGGGCGCTCGGCGTCGGGGTCGACGCCACCGGGGTCGACCTCGCCGGCCGTCGGCCGGTCGACATTGGATGGCGCAATGGCCCCCGGCGCGATCGGCGTCGGGGCCTCGACGCCGAAGGAGGAGTAGTAGTCCGCGTACAGCTCATCGGCCGGGATGCCGGTCCCCGCCTCGAGCGCCTCCGCGTCCGAGGCGCCGTCCCGGTACGCGGCGGTGATGCGCGCCAGCGCCTCGGGCCCGTACGTGTCGACGATGAGGTCGACCATGGTGGTTCCCTGTGCGTAGCTGAGCCGTCCCCCGCGCTCGCCGATCGGGAACTGCTCGGTGATGGCGTCGAAGGCGAAGAGCCCGCCGCCGGACGCCTCGTTTTCGACGATCGCGCGGTCGCCACCCGCGTCGCCGGCCTCGGACCACGTGGCAATCCCCTCGTTCAGCCAGCGCGCCGGCTCGTGGAACGGGTTGTCGGTCGCGTCGTGGAAGACGATGTGGGTGACCTCGTGGACCATGGCCGTCTCGAGGTACGCCTGCGAGCCTGCTTCGGCCGAGTTCCACATGAAGATCGTGCGGATCTCGCTGAATGCCGCGGCACCGGTCCACTCCCGCGCCCCGGGTCCGAGCGCCCCGAAGAACGCGTCGCGGCTGGCGTACACGAAGACGTCGACCGGGCCGGCCAGGGTCGTTCCGAGCCGCTCCTCGCCGCGCTCGACGCCAAGCGCGGTCAGCTCGCCGAAGCGCACCGCCTGCGCCTCCGCGTCACCGTACCAGTGCACGGTCGCCTCGCCCAGCTGGCGGCTCTGCCAGTCGAGCCCGGGCCGGTCGTCGTCGTAGCGGATGGTGGCCTCGTCGGAGACCGTCACCTCGTCGCCGTCGAACGCCCGCCATTGGTAGGTGACCAGCGTGTTGGGGGTGACGTAGTCGACCGCCGTGTTCCAGACGTACGAGGCGCGCGTCCCGCTGGCATCGACCGGCACGACGAATGCCGCATCGCTGCCGGGCGTGCGCAGCAGCAGCTCCAGCTCATCGGGTGCGCCACCGTCCAGGCTGACGTCGAAGGTGATGTTCTGGCCGTAGGTCGAATCGGCCTCGAGCGTGCCGAAGCCATCGAACGCGGCGGCCGCATCGGCGGCGATCACGCCAACCGCGCAGGCGAGCGCCGCCGCGAGCAGCCAGCGCGTCAGCCGTCCCATGACACCCGTCCGAAGTCGAGGAGGCCGATCGTCAGATTTCCCAGGCCGCGAAGCCCATCGGCCACCAGCCACCACGTTTCGCCGTACGACCACGGGATCAGCGGCGCCTGTTCGTTGACGTAGTCGTCGACGGCCGCGTATGCCGCGCCGATCTCGTCCTCGGGCGCGCGTGCGGCATCCTCCAGCAGCGACGCGAACTCGTCGTCGCGCCAATCGCCGTAGTTGCTCGCCGCGCCGGGCTCGAGCAGCAGCCCATAAAGCGCCTGCGGCGACGGGTAGTCGGCGATCCAGCTGATGGTGAACAGGCTCGCCGGCCGCGTGTCGAGGCTCGCCAGGAAGTCGGCGTAGTCGGTCGTCTCGATCCGCACGTCGACGCCCAGCTCCTCGCGCCAGATCGCCACCGCCGGCTCGGCATCGAGGCTCAGGCCGTTAACGACCACGGTGCCGAGGTCCTCCCGGTCGGCGTACCCCGCGGCGTCGAGAAGGTCGCGCGCCTCGTCGGCATCGGTCTCGATGGTCGGCGTGAAGCCGTCGGGCCACAGCGCGGGCGGCACGATGCTGGCCGCCGCCGTCGAGGAGGCGCCCTCGGCCAGCGGCACGAGCCGCTCGCGATCGAGCACCAGCGTGAACGCGCGCCGCACGCGCGGGTCGTCGAACGGCGGACGGGTGGTGTCGAAGCCGAAGTAGCTCACCGTCAGCGGCTCTGCGGCGTGCAGATGTGGCCCAAGGTCGGCGTCATACGCGATCCACGTGGCGTCCCACCCGGCGACCTGCACGAGGTCCACCGTGTCCGACTGGAACGCCGTCGCCGGATCGGTGTCAGCGCCGCCGATCCACTGGATCTCGTCGATGGGCGGGGCGCCGGCGACGTAGCGATCGTTGGCGCGGAGCACGAGGTCGCCGCCGTCGGCGCCCTCGACGACGTACGGGCCGCTGCCGACGAACGCCTGCGGTGTTTGCCAGGTGTCGGTGGCATCGGCGGTGGGCGGCACCACGAACGTCGCCGGGGTGGCGGTGATCTGCACGAAGTACGACGCGGGGTGACGCAGCTCGACGACCAGCGTGCGATCGTCCGGAGTGCGAATGCCGACCTCGTCCTCGCCGGCCCTGCCGGCCACCCGGTCGCTCGCGCCGACGATGATGCTCAGGACGTCCGGTGCCGTGGCGGCCGTGGCGGGGTCGAGCAGACGGAGCCACGAGCGACGCACGTCCTCGGCCACGAGCGGTGTCCCGTCGCTGAACTCGAGGCCGTCACGGATGGCGAACTCGTACGTCAGCCCGTCTTCGCTGATCTCCCAGCCCGACGCCAGCGACGGATACGGCTCGCCCTGTTCGTCGAGACGCGTCAGGCCGGCGTAGAGCTGGAGCAGGAGCTCGACGTCGGCGGCATCACTGATGAAGGCCGGGTCCAGCGTCCCGGGAGGTCCGGCCAGGTAGCGGAGGGCTGGTCCGGCCGCCCGGATGGGCTCGCCATGGATGCTGCCGGAGAGCGCGATGAGAAGTGCCGCCGCCACCCCCGCCGCCCGCCTCAGCCGTCGCATGCGGTCTCGGTGGCAGGGGCGACCTGGGTGAGGGCTCGGCGCACGGCGGCTAGTATACGGGCGCCGTGCAGCACGTCCATGAACACCGATTTCAGCCTCAGCCTGCGGGCAGCCTGACCCTTCGACAGTTCGTCGAGTCGCTGCGACGTTGGACGCCGGAGATGCGCCAGATCGTCCAGATCGCGCTGACCCGGACGGAGGCAGAACGCCGCCAGTACCTCCAGCAGTTCCACGCCGGACACCATGACCGTCAGCCCGGTGCACATGACAGCTTCATGCGCTGGGCCTACTCGGACCCTCGGATCGAGGACGTGCCGCTCCTGCTGGCCGAGCTCGAGCGCGGCGACGCCGACTACGCCGGCGCCCTCGAGCACGAGGCCGACGTGCTGGTCCGCGAGCGCGCCCACGGCAAGACGGCCGCGCAGCGAGTCGCGGACTACCTCGCCTTGCTGGGCATGGAGAACAGCGAGCGCGTACGCGCTGCGATCGCCAGCCTCCTGCCACCGGGCACCCCCGACGCCGCCGTGGCTGCCACCATCCGCCAGATGCGGCGGCGGTGGCTGGAGCTGTACGGCGACGATCCGTTCTTCGCGGAGGACTAGGCCGATGCGCCGGCGGACCATCGGGTGGGCACTGATCGCCTACGGCGTGATCGGGGTCGTGCTGCTCGTCGCCGGCGCCATCACGGGCATGGACGCGGCCGCACGCATCGAGCGCACGGCCCTCGTGGCCGGGGGGACGCTCTCGGCCGCGGCGCGCGCCACGCGGGCGGCGGCCGACTCGTTCACCTCGATCGATGGCAGCCTGGCCGAGGCGCAGGCGTCGGCAGATACGGCCGCCGACCTCTCGCGCGACGCGTCGGCAACGCTCGATTCGCTCGCGGCGGCGATGGGCATCACGATCTTCGGCAGCCAGCCGCTGGCCCCGCTGGCGGTCGAGTTCTCCACCAGCGCCGACCAGGCCGATCAGCTGGCAGACACGCTCGACTCCGTCTCGGGATCGATGTCCGAGACGCGCACCGACGTTGCGGTCATCGGCGTCGAGCTCGACAGCCTCAGCGATCAGCTCGAATCGCTCGAGATCACGACGGACCCGGCCGGCGGCTCGCCGCCGCTGCGGCTCTTCATCGGGCTCCTGCTGGCCTGGCTCGCGGCGCCGGCCATCGGCGCCATCGTCGTTGGGGCCGTGCTCCTTCGAAGCTCGCGCCCCCTCGTCGTCGACTAGTCGGCGCGGCGCAGGACGCGGCGCAGGCGCATGAGGGAGCCGACGTAGAGGACGAGGCCGATGCCCGCCAGGGCGGCCAGCATCCAGGTTTCGCGGACCTCGCCGCGCAGCATGTGCTCCTGGAGCAGGCCGATGCCATGCGTCACCGGCAGCGCGTAGGCGAGGTACTGGGTCCACGTCGCGAAGTCGCTGACCGGCAGGACGAAGCCGGAGAAGAAGACGCTCGCGAGCAGCACCAGCATGGAGAGCTGGACCGCCTGGCGTTCCGAATCGGCGACGAGCGAGATGAGCAGGCCGACGCCGAGGGACGCAAACGTGAGCAGCAGCACGATCCCGACGAACGGCAACCAGCCGCCGAGCAGAGGGACACCGAGCACCCCGACGAGGAGCACGCCGACGATGGCCGCCACCGCGAGGCTCAGGACCGCGTACGCGACGTACTTGCCGACCAGCAGCTCCATCGACGTCACGGGCGCCACCCGGAAACGGTCCATCTGGCCGGAGAGCCGTTCGCGGACCATGGACAGCGCCGTCAGCGTGATGGCGAGGTGCTGGAGCACCAGGGCGAACACCGCCGGGCCGAAGAAGCTGATCACGTTCGGCTCGGTGGGTGCGACGTTCTCGGTCTCCGCCTTGGTCGGCCGCGCGATGACCTCCGGCGGCACGTCCGCGGCCGGCCCGAGCTCGCCCTCGGCGAAGGCGATGCCCTCGGCGGCCGCGGTCTCGACGATCTCGGCGTTGAGGCTGCTGACGAGGATCGACGTGGCCAGCCCGGCGAGCTGGTCGTAGACGGGATCGATCTGGTTCCACGCCACGCGAATCGTGGTCTGGTGGCCCGACCGCAGCTCGGTCGACGCGTTCTCCGGGGCGACGATGAGCAGGTCGATGGCTCCATCACGGAGTCGCTGCTCGGCCGCATCGGCATCGCTGGTGACGTCCCGCACGTCCAGCCGGCCGGGCGCGAGGTCGCCGTAGTAGTCCGGCTCGCGCGGCAGGTCGCTGTTCTCGGGCACCACGATCTCGGTCGCGAACGGCGCGCGGTAGCCGGAATAGCCCAGCCCGAAGATGAACATGATGAAGAACGGGCCGAACACCAGGCTGGCGAGCACGCCAGGTCGTCGCAGGACCTCGCGGAGCTCCTTGCCGGTGAAGGAGCTCATGCGGATGACGCTCTCGATCACGTTACGCATCGGCTGTCACCGAGCGGGGCTGCGACCGGTCGCCGCCGTTGTCGCTGGCGGCGCGGCGCTGCTCGACCAGGCCAGTGAACACCTCGTCGAACGTCGGCTGGTGCTCCTCGATGCC
>DASTTX010000088.1:0-2547 GCA_035759945.1 Candidatus Limnocylindria bacterium
CCCGAGCTGCCGTTCTGGGGCGCGCTGCCGTTCGTCATCGTCGCGGCGGCCATGGTCGGCCTGTTCGTCGGCGCCCCGGTGCTGCGCCTGCGAGGCGACTACCTGGCCATCGTGACGCTCGGCTTCGGCGAGATCGCTCGAGAGATCTTCAAGTCCCAGTGGGCGCAGCCGGTGACCGGCGGCGCGCAGGGAATCCTGTCCATCCCGCCGCCGCTGCCCTTCGACCGCGACCCGCAGTCGATCTACTACCCGATCCTGTTCTTCTGCATCCTCGCCGCCATCGGCGCATCCAGCCTGGCGGCCTCGCGGGTGGGTCGCGCCTGGAACGCGATGCGCGAGGACGAATCGGTCGCCGAGGCGACGGGCGTCAACACGACCTATTACAAGCTGCTCGCGTTCGGCCTGGGCGCCGCCTTCGGATGCGTGTCCGGCGCGCTGTTCGCCGCCAAGATCGGCGTGATCTTCGCCGACAGCTTCAACATCCTGGTCAGCATCAACGCCCTGGCCCTCATCATCCTGGGCGGCATGGGCAACATCTTCGGCGTGGTGCTCGGCGCCCTGGTGCTGGTCGGCCTGCCCGAGTTCCTGCGCGAGTTTGCCGAATATCGGCTCCTCATCTACGGCGCCGTGCTGGTCATCATGATGATCCTGCGTCCCGAGGGCCTGCTGCCCAGCCGGGTCCGCCGAGCCGAGCTGCACGATGACGAGGGCGAGGATGACGCGCAGTACGCCGCGGAGGCGGGCGAGGAGACCGGAAAGCCGGTGGTCACGACATGACGGACACCATGACCGATACCGCCGGCGCGCCAGCCGCGGCCGAGGCCGATGCCATCCTTCGCGCCGACAAGGTCACCATGCGCTTCGGTGGCCTCGTGGCGAACAAGGACGTCGACTTCATCATCCCGCGTGGCGGCATCGTGTCGCTCATCGGCCCCAACGGTGCGGGCAAGACAACCTTCTTCAACCAGCTGACGGGGATGCTCGAGCCGACCTCCGGCGACATTCGATTCGAGGACCAGTCGATCGTCGGGCTCACGCCGCACGACATCGTCGAGCTCGGCATCGCGCGCACGTTCCAGAACATCCGCCTCTTCGGCGCCATGACGGTCATCGCCAACGTCATGACCGGGGCACACACGCGGATGAAGGCCAGCTGGTGGGCGTCGCTGCTGAAGCTGCCGGCCGTCCGCGAGGAGGAGGCCGCCATCCGCAAGCGCGCCCGCGAGCTGCTGCGACTGGTCGGCCTGCCGCGCCGGTACGAGGAGGACTGGGCCAAGAACCTGCCCTACGGCGATCAGCGCCGGCTCGAGCTGGCGCGCGCGCTCGCCAGCAACCCGAAGCTGCTGCTGCTGGACGAGCCGACCGCCGGCATGAACCCGGGCGAGACGGCCCAGATGACGGCGCTCGTCAAGCGCCTCCGGGACGAGCTTGACCTGACCGTCCTGCTCATCGAGCACGACATGAAGGTCGTCATGGGCATCAGCGAGCGGATCACGGTGCTCGACTACGGCGAGGTCCTCGCCGAGGGAAGCCCCCAGGAGATCCGAACCAATCCCAGGGTGGTCGAGGCCTACCTGGGCAAGCAGGCGACCCAGCAATGACCGATACGACCGCCACGACCGTCGACCCGCGGCCGGATCACACCGGCGCCGGCCACCGCGGCGACACGCTCCTCGAGCTCGAGGACGTGCACGTCTTCTACGGCAACATCGAGGCGCTCAAGGGCATCTCGCTCAACGTCGCGCGTGGCGAGATCGTGACCCTCATCGGCTCCAACGGTGCCGGCAAGAGCACGACGCTGCGCGCCATCAGCGGCACGCACCGCCCGCGCTCCGGGTCGATCCGCCTGGCAGGGAGCGCCATCCATAACCTCCCGCCGCACGAGATCGTGAGCAAGGGCATCGCCCACTCTCCGGAAGGACGCAAGGTCTTCAGCCGGATGAGCGTCTTCGAGAACCTCCAGATGGGCGCCTTCAGCCGACACGGCGAGCGCATCGACGACGACGTCGCCCGCGTCTTCGACCTTTTCCCGCGGCTCCGTGAACGCCGATCCCAAAAGGCAGGCACCATGTCCGGCGGCGAGCAGCAGATGCTGGCCATGGGCCGCGCGCTGATGGCCCGCCCATCGATCCTCCTGCTGGACGAGCCCTCCATGGGCCTCTCGCCGATCCTGACCGAGCAGATCTTCAAGATCATCGAGGAGATCAACGCCCAGGGCACCACCGTCCTGCTGGTCGAGCAGAACGCCCTCATGGCGCTCAACGCCGCCCACCGCGGCTACGTGATCCAGACCGGCAAGATCATCCTGTCGGACACCGCCGCGAACCTGGCGGCCAACGAGCAGGTGCGCCAGGCGTATCTCGGCGAGATCTGAACCCGCCGTGGCCGATGGACCGCGCCGCCCGCAGGACTACCGCCCCGACCTGCGGCCGATGATCATCCTGGCCGTCCTCCTCGCCCTGGTGGTCGTCGCCTGGGTGATCCTCTCGCCGCTCATCCTTCCCGCCTGAGGCGACCTCGATTCATCGAGGCAATTCGACGTGGGCG
>DASTTX010000089.1:0-3951 GCA_035759945.1 Candidatus Limnocylindria bacterium
GAACGGCTTCAGCTACGGCTGGCTGTTCGACTCGCACGTGCTGTGGCGTGACCCGTATCCGCTGCTGACGCTGATCGGCACGGAGACGACCGACATGCGGCTGGGCACGTGCGTCACCAACCCGGCCACGCGCGACATCACCGTCACGGCATCGACCCTTGCGACGCTCAACGAGATCACCGGCGGTCGGATGGATCTCGGCATCGGTCGCGGCGACAGCGCTCGTCGTGTGATGGGCAAGAAGCCGACGACAGTGGCCTACATGGAGGAGTGCTGCCGGATCGTGCGGTCGCTGACCGCGGGCGAGAAGGTCACGCTCGATGGCACGGAGATCCAGATGGAATGGGCGTCACATGGGCCGGTCCCGATCTGGGTCGCCGGCTACGGACCGATGGCGCTCGCCGCCGCCGGTCGCGTCGCCGACGGCATCATCCTCCAGCTCGCCGATCCGGACATCATCCGCTGGTGCATCGGCTTCGTGCGTGCCTCAGCGGAAGAGGCCGGCCGCAACCCGGACGACATCGAGATCATGGCCGCCGCCCCCGCCTACGTCTCGGACGATCTCGCCCTGGCCCGCGACAAGGTGCGTTGGTTCCCGGCGCTGGTCAGCAACCACGTCGTCGACCTCATCAACAAGTACCCCAAGGACGACCTGCCCGAGGCGCTGTGGAAGTACGTCGAGAACCGCGAGGGGTACGACTACCACCACCACGCCGAGGTCGGCAGCGACAATGCCCGTTTCGTCAGCGATGAGATCACCGACCAGTTCGCCATCGTCGGCGCGCCGTCCGCCCACCACGAGCGGCTCGAGCAGCTGCGTGCGGCGGGCGTCACGCAGTTCAACATCTACCTCATGAACGGCGAGGAAGAGGACTGCCTGGACGCCTACGGGCGGGACATCGTGGCGGAGTTCACGTCGGTCGCCTCCTGAGCCGATGCGTCATTCGGTCTCGGGCGCCGCGGCCTGCGCTGGGCGGTCGGGTGCATCGGTCTCGCGGGTGCGACCGGAGACCATCGCCACGACGGCGCCGATGATGATCGCGGCCGCGATCAGGGTGCGCGGCGTGATCGGCTCGCTGAGGATGAGCGCGCCGAGCGCCACCGCGACGACGGGGTTCACGTACGCGTAGGTCGCGACCACCGAGACCGGGACGTTCGCCAGCAGCCAGGTGTAGGCGGTGAAGGCGACGATCGACCCGAAGACCACGAGATAGGCGAGCGCCACCACCGACTCCGTCGAGAAGGCCGCGACATTGGTTTGGCCAACCTCGCCGAGGAGCACGCCACCGATCAGCAGCGCACAACCGCCGGCGAGCATTTCCATGCCCGTCCCGAGCGCTCCGCTGCGGGGCAGCGACGCGTGGCGCACGTAGATCGAGCCCGCCGCCCACGAGACGCCGGCCAGGAGGACGAGCCCGACGCCGACCGGGTCGAATCCTTCGAGTCCTTCGACGGGCACCACGAGGACCACCACGCCGACGATGCCGGCGAGGATGCCAGCCAGCGCCAGTGCGCTCGGACGCCGGCGCGTGATGATCCCGTCGATTCCCGCCAGCCACATCGGCTCCATTGCCAGCAGCACCGCCGCGATGCCGGATGGGATGAAGAGCTCACCCAGCACGACGCCGCCGTTGCCACCCAGGAGGAGCAGCAGGCCGATGATGACCGCGGATCGCCAGTGGGCCATGGTCGGCCGCTCGAGCCGGATGGCTCCAGGGCGTAGTCGAGCGAACGCGACGATCCCGACCAGCATGATCAGCCCGGCCACCACGTAGCGCACGCCCGCCGTCAGGAGCGGCGGCATGGTTTGGATCACGACGGCGATGCCGAGGTACGTCGACCCCCAGACGGCGTACACGGTCAGGAGCGCGACGACGACGGCTGCCCTGGACGGCGACCGGGAGCTCACGCGGGCATTGTGACCGCAGCGGATCGTCCCGACGGCCCAGATACCTGACAGGAACCGTCCGGAACGCGGAGTACGCTCCCGCAATGACGATTGCCATCAACTCGCTGACCGTGGACTCCCACGATCCCCGGGCCGTCGCTGCCTTCTGGTCCGTCGCGCTCGACTGGCCGATCCTCTACGACTCCGAGGACGAGGTGATGATCGCGCCGTTCGACGAGCGCAAGCCGGGCGTCTTTCCCGTCCTCTTCCTGAAAAACCCGGATGACAAGCGCGTGAAGAACCGCTGGCACTTCGACCTCGCGCCCGAGGACCAGGCGGCGGAGGTGGCCCGCCTGGAAGGTCTCGGCGCGCGCCGCGCCGACATCGGTCAGGGCGAGGTGGACTGGGTCGTCATGGCGGACATCGAGGGCAACGAGTTCTGCGTGCTGAAATCGCTCCCGAAGGAGGAAGGCGCATGAAGGTCGCGTTCATCGCCGGCTACGGCCCGATCATCCGTGAGGCCGATGCGTCCCTGGCCTTCTGGCGTGACGGCCTCGGCATCGGCCTCGACGAGCCCGCACCGGGGTACTTCACCAACGACAGCCTCGAGGGGGTGAACGCGTTCGCGCTGTGGCCGCTCTCGCAGGCCGCCGAGTCCACCTTCGGAACCGATGCCTGGCCGGATGACATCCCGGCACCGCAGGCCTGGATCGAGCTCGACGTCGAATCAGCCGAGGCGGTTGCCCCGGCGGTCGAAGAGCTGCGAGCCGCCGGTCATCGCGTCCTGCGCGACGCGCACGAGGAGCCTTGGGGCCAGACAACGGCCCGCGTGCTGACACCCGAAGGGCTCCTCCTGGGGATCACGTTCACCCCCTGGATGCACGACCACGTGCACGACCATGACGACCACGACCACGACCACGACCACGAGCACGACCACGATCACGAGGAGCCAACCGCATGACGGCGACGAAGGTGCAGGTCGTGTTCGACTGCGCCGATCCGGCAGCGCAGGCGGCCTTCTGGGCGGAGGCCCTCCATTACATCGTCCCGGCGCCGCCACCTCCGCATGCGACCTGGGAGGACTTCCTGCGCGCGGAAGGCGTGCCGGAGGGGTCGTGGAATGACGCCAACGCCGTCGAGGATCCCGATGGCGCCGGCCCGCGGCTGTACTTCCAGAAGGTGCCCGAGAGCAAGGTCGCGAAGAACCGGATGCACCTGGACCTCAACGTGGGCGGCGGCTCGTCGGTGCCGCTCGAGGAACGGCGCAGGCGAGTCGACGCGGAAGTGGAGCGGCTGAAGCAGCTCGGCGCGACCGACGAGCGCGGCGCCATCGAGAAGCGCGGCGAGTACTGGGTCCGGATGAACGATCCGGAGGGGAACGAGTTCTGCGTCCAGTGACCTAGCGAGCGCGGCCCTTGGCGTACTCGGCGGCCACCTTGCCGTCGGCCCACGGCTCGAACGCCTCGCCGGTCTCGCGCAGCTTTGCCTTGTAGGCGCGCTTCTTGGCCTGGTAGTCGGACAGCGCCTTGGCGGAATCGACGTCGCCGAGCGTCGGGTATGACGGCATGACCTCGTCCAGTGCAGGCACCTCGACGCCGAGGCGCTTCCCCAGCACCGCGATGAGCGATCGCACCTTCATCTCGCCGAAGCCGGGCAACGCGCCGATCCGGCGGGCCAGGTCAGGCCCGTCGGACGCATCGGTCCAGAGGCGGGCGGCGTCGCCGTCGTACGTATCGGCGATGTAGGTCGCCAATTCGCGCACCCGCTTCGCCATGGCGGACGGGAAGCGGTGGATCGCCGGCGGACCCTTGGCCGCTGTCTCGAGCTTCGCTTCGTCGATGGTTGCCAGCTTGCGAGCGTCCAGGGTGCCCAGGCGTTCCAGCAGCACCTTCGGACCGGAGAAGGCCTTAGGAACCGGCACCTGCTGATCGAGCGCGAAGCCGATGAGCAGGGCCATCGGTTCGCTGACCAGCAACCGATCGGCCTCGTCGTCGCCGGTGTAGTGGAGTCTGTCGGTCGCCATGACCGCATGCTACTCCGCTGTCGCCCGAACGACCGCT
>DASTTX010000090.1:0-9794 GCA_035759945.1 Candidatus Limnocylindria bacterium
ACGTTCGCGATGCGCCAGGCCACGGGCGCGCGATGGATGCTCGTGGCTGTCCTTCCGCCGGGGGAATAGCCTCGCTGATTGCATCGGCGGCGCGTGCTACCGTGCGGACCATGACCAGCATCCCGAGACCCAGCCGTGACGATCTGCTTCGGATCTACGCCGACACGAAGGTGATCGCGGTCGTCGGTGCCTCGGACGATCGGTCCAAGCCGGCGGGCAACATCCCGGCCTACCTCCAGTCGCAGGGCTACCGGATCATTCCCGTCAACCCGACGCGCGACACGGTGCTCGGCGAGCGCTCGTACGCCAGCCTGGCCGACGTCGACGAGCCGGTCGATGTCGTCGACGTCTTCCGCCCAGCGCCGGAGGGCGCGGACATCGCCCGTCAGGCGGCCGAGATCGGCGCCAAGGTCATCTGGTTTCAGCCCGGGACGCAGAGCGGCGAGGCATCGCGCATCGCGCACGACGCCGGCCTGACCGTGGTCAGCCGGATCTGCATGGGCGCGACCCATGGCACGCTCGGGCTCGGACCCGGACCCGACGAGCACTGACCGGGACGGCCTTACCAGCTCTCCCAGTGGACGAACTCGCCGAGGGACCGCCAGCCACGCTTCAGCGATGGTGACTTCACGTCCTTCAGCGGCCGCCCAACGGGAATGACGCCGACCGGGGTGAAGTCCGGCGGCAGGCCAACGGCCTCGCGCATGCCATCGAAGTCACCGCCGGCAAATCCAGCCGCGAGCCCTTCGCCGACCGCGGCGAGCAGGATGAGCATCACCGTGCAGCCGACGTCCATCCACCAGTACGGCACGTCCCACTCGTCCTCCGTGCCCGGAGGCTCGGATGGATCGCGCTTGTCCGGCTCGTTGTAGCGGTCGACGTAGACCTTGGCCGAGACGGCCGGCACGAACAGCGCCGGCGCCTCGCTGATCCACGGGTCGAAGCCGCGCTCGGTGTACGACGCCTCCCACGCCAGCTCGGCCAACCGTCGCTTGCGATCCGGCTCGGTGACGATCACGAGCCGCTGTCCCTGGCTGAACCCCGCTGATGGCGCACGCTGGGCGGTCGCGGCAATCCGCTCCAGCACCTCCCGGTCGATCGGATCTGCCGCGAAGTGGCGGACCATGCGTCGCCGCCGGACGACCTCGGCGAATTCCATCAGCCGATGCTACGCGCTGGGCGGCCGGACCGAACGGTTCGCCCCCTACCAACCACGCGCGGCTTAGGCAGCGTTCGCGGCCACCGCGACCCCGGTGGGGCCTCGAATGTTCGTCGGGTTTCGGCCGTGATCGGTAGGTGCGCATCGGCGGTGAGTCCGGGCCCGCCTAAGGCGCTCCTGGTTGGTACCTGACACCTCACCGGGGCCGGATGTCGCGCGGACGACGAACGGCGGCCGCGATGGCCGCCGTTCGCATCGGTCCGGACAAGCGCTACTCGAGGTAGTCCTTGAGCTTGCGGGAGCGCGAGGGGTGGCGCAGCTTGCGCAGCGCCTTGGCCTCGATCTGCCGGATCCGCTCGCGGGTCACGTTGAAGTCGCGACCGACCTCCTCCAGGGTGCGTGACCGGCCGTCCTCCAGGCCGAAGCGCAGCTGGAGCACGCGACGCTCGCGCGGGGTCAGCGAGTCCAGCACGCCCTCCACCTGCTCCTTGAGCAGCTGATGGCTGGCCGCATCGGCCGGCGCCACCGAGGCCAGGTCGGGGATGAAGTCGCCGAGATGGCTGTCCTCCTCCTCGCCGATCGGCGTCTCGAGGCTGACCGGCTCCTGGCTGACCTTCATGATCTCGCGCACCTTCTCCGGGCTCACCGTCTGCGGGCCCTCGGCCACGCGCTCGTCGGTCTCCTCCTCGGTCGGCTCACGCTGGAGCTTGTCACGCAGCTCGCGGATGATCTCGTCGCGGCTCATGCGCCGCGCGATCTCCTCCACGGTGGGCTCCCGACCCAGCTCCTGGAGCAGGGTGCGGCTGACGCGGATGAGCCGGTTGATCGTCTCGACCATGTGGACCGGGATGCGGATCGTCCGCGCCTGGTCGGCGATGGCCCGCGTGATCGCCTGCCGGATCCACCACGTCGCGTAGGTGCTGAACTTGAAGCCCTTCTCGTAGTCGAACTTCTCGACCGCCCGGATGAGGCCGATGTTGCCCTCCTGGATGAGGTCCAGGAAGCTCATGCCGCGGCCGATGTACTTCTTGGCGATCGAGACCACCAGGCGCAGGTTCGCCTCGGTCAGGCGCTTGCGCGCATCGGTCGACTGCTCGACCAGGCGACCCGAGCGCTTCTCGAGCGGCACGTCCGGCGGGATGCTCGGGTCATAGCCGAGGCTGAGCAGGTACTCCGCGTCATTGCCGGCGGCGATGTACTCGGCCACGATCTCCTGCGTCGTCTCGCGCGCCCAGCGCTCGAGGTCGTACAGCTCGGCCGATCCTGCGTGGCTGACCGACCGGAACCGATACGTCGCCCCGAACAGGATGGCGTCCTTGATGCCCTGTGCCGGATCCGAGGCGAGCACCTTCAGGATCGACTCGGCCTCCATCAGCCGCGTGCGGGCCTCATCGTCGAGGTTCGGCGCCTTGCGGTACTTGCTCAGCTTGATGGCCGGCGGCTCGATCGTCTTGCGCTTGCGCTTCGTCCACCAGTCGATCGCGTCATGGGTGACGTGCGGCGCCTCCTTCGGCAGGTCGAACGCGCGCATGGCGGCCATGCTGCGAGCCTTCGGCTCGGAGTCGAGCGTGACCCACGCGAAAAGGTTGACGAGCGAGCGCGCCGGGTCCTCGACGATGAGCTCACCGAGCTCGATCGCCTTGGCCAGCACGACCTCCTCCTCCGCGGTCAGCAGCGCGACCTTGCCGATCTCCTTGAGGTACATCCGCACCGGGTCGTCGATGCCGATGAGGTCCGCGGCGAGTGCCTCGAGGTCCTCCTCGCCCTCCTTGGGCTTGGCAGGAGCGGTCGTCCCGGCTGCCGCGGGGGCCACCTCCTCTTCCTCCTCATCGGGCTCGCCGATGAGGGTCGGCTGGTTCTGCGCGTCCAGCACCTCGACGCCGGCCTCCTCGGCGGCGGCGTACAGCTCCTCGACCGCGGCCATCTGCCCTTCCGGGTTGGGGATCGCCTCGAGGATCTGGTCGTGGGTGATGAAGCCTTCCTCGCGGCCCTTGGCGATCAGGTCATTGATCGCCGCGGTCGCGACGCCGTTCCCGGCCTCACTGCCATTGCCGTTCGCCGTGGCCTTGCCGCCCTTCGCCGGCTTGGCCGACTTCTTGGCGGCCGATGCCTTGGCGCTCGCCTTCGACGCACTCTGCTTCGACGCCGGCGCCTGCTTGGGTGCAGCTGCCTTCGTCGTCGCCGTCGGGTTCTTCGGCGCGGCCTTGGCCGTCGTCGCCTTCGGGGCCGCCGCCTTCGGGGCAGCCGCCTTCGCGGCCTTCGCGTCGGCCGGCTTCGTCGCCTTCTTCGTCTTCGTGTCGTCCGCGGTCGTGTCGCTTGGCCGCTTCCGTATCGTGGTGCTCGTCGCCACGCTTACCTCCTCTTCTGGCCAGCCATGACGGCCGACGGGTTGATCGCCTGTTCGAGCTGCTCCCGTTCGAGGTGCAGCACCTGGAATTGACGTTCCAGGTCGTGGATGTCTGTCGATTCGGGATCGTTCGATCCCATGCTGATGAGGGACTGGAGGTCCGCCAACCGCTCCTGGACGCGCTCCTTTCGCAGCCGCAGCAGGCACACTCGCAGTGCCTCGCGATCCATCTCGGTATCGGGTCGCACGCCGCGTGCCCGCGCCGATGCCAGCAGTCCGCGCGCCAGTGCGCCGGTCGCAGCGTCCAGTTCATCGACGAACGCCTCGAGGTTCGGCCGGGCGTCCGCGCCGACCGCCGAGATCCATGCCGTTGCCAGCGCGGTCGCCGATTCGTCGCGGAACGGCAGCCGCCCATCGGCCGGCTGCTCCGCGGCGAGCGTCGGGTTGAGCAGCAGCAAGGTCAACGCCTCGCGCTCGAGTGGCCCGAGCGGCGCCTCGGCGTCGCCGTCGCGAGGTGGCTCGACCGGCCGCACGGGAATCGGTCGAGGCCCGCGCGCCAGCTCGTCACGCAGGACCCGCTCGTCGATGCCCGCCAGCTGTGCCAGGCGGGGCACGTATGAATCCTGCTCGACCCGGTCCGGGATGCGGCGCAGCAGGTCGAGCATGCGTCTCGTGTACGAGCTCCGACCCTGCGGCTGGCGCATGTCGACCTCGCTCGCGGCGCGTGCCATGAAGTACGGCAACAGCTCCTCGGCATCGGCGACGGCCAGTCGCCAGCCGTCGGGATCGGTCTTGATGAGCTCGTCGGGATCCTTGCCGGCCGGGATGCGGATGACGCGAACCTTGCTCACGACCGGGCCGAGCTCCTCGAGCAGGCCACGCTGGGTGGCGGCCTCGCCGGCGAGGTCGACGTCGTATGCGAGCGCGACCGCATCGGCGTAGCGGTTGGCAAGCTCGACTTGCCCGGCCGTCAGCGCCGTGCCCAGGCTGGCCACGACGTTCTCGAAGCCGGCCTGGTGGGCGGCCATGACATCGGTGTAGCCCTCGACGATGACCGCCAGCTTCTCGCGCCGGATGGCGGCCTTGGCGAGGTCGATCCCGTACAGCGTCCGGCTCTTGTCGAACAGCGCGGTCGCGGGCGAGTTCAGGTACTTCGGCCCCTCGGCGTCCGGCATGATCCGCCCGCCGAGGCCGATCGCGCGCCCGGAGACGTCGCGGATCGGGATGATGATCCGTCCGCGGAAGGCGTCGTAGACGCCACCCCGCGTCGATGGTTTCGCAAGGCCCGCATCGGTCATCTCGCGGTCGGTGAAGCCCTTCGCGCGCAGCCGCTTGGTCAGCGCCTCCCAGTTGTTGAGCGCGTAGCCGATGGCGAAGCGCTCCAGCGTCTCTTCGCTGAACCCGCGCTCGACCAGGTAGGCGCGTGCTCGCTCCGCCTGATGCGCGTCGAGGAGGACCTGGCGATAGAAGGTGATCGCCGCCTCCAGCGCCTCGCGCAGGCGCCGCTTGCGCCGATCCTCGCTGGCGGTGCGTTCCGACAGCTCCACGCCGGCGCGATCGGCAAGGCGGCTGAGCGACTCGCGGAAGTCCAGCCCGTCGCGGCGCATGAGGAAGGTGAAGATGTCACCGTGCTCACCGCACCCGAAGCAGTGCCACGTCTCTCGGTCGGGCGTGACGATGAACGATGGCGTCTTCTCGGCGTGGAAGGGGCACAGGCCCTTCATGATCGTGCCCGCACGCTTGAGCGCGACGGTCTCCCCCACGATCTCGGCCACGGGCAGCTTCGATTTGATCTCGGCGACGATGCCTGAGGATGTGGTGATGGGTGCGCGTCCTCGCGCTCGTGGGTGAGCGCTTGTCAAGGGGTTTGTCAAGGCCTACGAAGGTATTTTACTCCTTTGTCAAGGACCACGCCATATCCGTCTGCCGGCGCTGCCTTGCAATACTCGGTACACTTCCGCACCGGACTCCACTTCACCGCACAACGAGACCGATGCTCGCAACCGACCACGGCCGACCCGAAGCCGATGGCGCCGCACCCGACGTCGTACGTGCGGCGTTTCGCGACCTGCATGGTCGCCACCTGCACGGTTTCGCGCTGCTGCTGACCCTCGGGGATGCGGCTCGGGCCGCCCAGCTGACCGTCGATGCCCTCGACGCGGCCGCGCTCCACCTCGACGAGCTTCGACATCCCGAGCGCGCGGCCGCGTGGCTGCGCGCTCGCGTGGTGCGAATGTCACGCGGGATCGCGCGGGGCGCGCTTCGCATGCAGCCACTTGCCGAGCTCGGCGTCGATCCGGAGGTCGCCGGGGCGCTCGGCACGCTCAGTCACCTCGAGCGTGCGGCGCTGATCGCGGCCTCGATCGAACGGCTCGATCGGCGCGACGTCGGCACCGTCGTCGGACGCGACGGCGCGGCACTCGATCGGCTCCTCACCCAATCGCGCCGCCGGTACGCCGCCGCACACGCCGCCCGTGCCGGCGAGGAGATCGCCGCCGGCCCGCTGGTCGATCGCGTCAGGGCCGAAGCCGTGCGGGCCCTGCGATGAACGAGCTGCACGACGAGTTCGACGCCTGGATTGCCGCCGGGGCGCGCGAGGAACCGCCGCGCGATGTCGCCCTCCACGCGTCGGGCTGTCAGGTCTGCCTGGGCCTGGCCGCCTCGTTCGATGCGCTCCTCGCGATCGATCCCGGCCTCGCTCCCCCGCCGCCCCTGCGCGCGGCACCGCTCTCTCCGCTCGCGGGCGCCTCGCTTCGCGTCGCGCGCTCGGCCGCAGCAGCGATGGCGGTCATGCTGGTGATCGGCGCCGGGGCGATCGTGGGCGCCAATGCCCTCCGCCCGCGCGAATCGGCCTCGGTGGTCGAGCCGTCCCCCTCGCCGACGCCGCGACTCGCGGAGGGCGTGCTCGGGGCCGCGGCTGGCACCTCCGCGACAGCAGCGCCCAGCGTCAACCCATCCGCCTCCGCGAGCGAGGAGTCGTCCGCGGCGCCGAGCCCGACCGCGACCCCGCGTCCTGTTGCCGGCGCGCCGACGCCGAATCCGACCATGGGCGGCGGTCCGCCGCCGGCCACCGCGATTCCCGCGACGCCCGTCCCGACGCTCCGTCCGACCGTGGCCCCGACCAGCGCTCCAACGGCTGCTCCGACACCAGCCCCGACTCCGCCGCCGACGCCTACTCCGACGGCGACGCCCACCCCAACTCCGACGCCGACGCCCACCCCGGACGACTGCGAGGACCAGCTCGACAACGACGGTGATGAGCTCGTGGACCTTCTCGACCCCGGGTGCCTCGTTGACGGCAATGAGGCTTCCGCCTAGGTACCTGACGCGCGCTGCGGACCACCTGTCGCCTGATGCGGACCTCAGGCACGTCGCGCGTGTTCACGGCGTCAGATGACGGGCCCGATGCGAGCGTGAATCGGTGCCATCGGCCGAGTCGTTGAGGGCGTCGGCTTGCCCAAGGTCCATCAACGCGTCATCTGGCGCCTAGCAGCGACCCACGGCACCTACCGTCCGCCATGGCGCCACAAGGCTCCAAATGCAGCGCGAACGATCGGCCGTCCCTAGAACGGGCGGAACGCGACGAAGGCCGGAACCGCGATGAGCGAGACGACGCTCATCACCTTGATGAGGATGTTCATCGACGGACCGGCGGTGTCCTTGAGCGGATCGCCAACCGTGTCCCCCACCACCGCCGCGTGATGCGCCTCGCTCCCCTTGCCGCCGAGATGTCCCGCCTCGACGTATTTCTTGGCGTTGTCCCACGCGCCGCCGGCATTGGCCATGAAGATCGCCAGCAGGAAGCCGGTGACCAGCGCCCCCACGAGGAAGCCGCCCAGCGCCGGCAGGCTGATGAAGCCGATGACCAGCGGCGTCACGATGGCGAGCCCGCCCGGCACGACCATCTCGCGCAGCGCGGCGGCGGTGCTGATGTCGACGCAGCGCGCGTACTCGGGTCGCACGCCCTCGACACCCTCGCGCAGTCCGGGGATCTCGGCGAACTGGCGACGCACCTCGACGATCATGGCGTTCGCCGCGCGCCCCACGGCCTCGATCGTGAGCGCCGCGAACAGGAAGGGCAGCATGGCGCCGATGAACAGGCCCACCGTGACGGACACATCGGTGATGTCGAGCGCGATGGTCGGCAGCCCGGCAGTGATCAATGCCGCATTGGCCGTCTCGGTGAAGCTGCGGAACAGCGCCAGCGCCGTGAGCGCGGCCGAGCCGATGGCGAAGCCCTTGGCGACGGCGGCGGTCGTGTTGCCCAGCGAGTCGAGCGCATCGGTGTCGTGGCGCACCTCCGGCGGCAGATCGGCCATCTGGGCGATGCCGCCGGCGTTGTCAGCGATCGGTCCGTACGCGTCGACGCTGACGGTGATCGCCGTCGTGGCCAGCATCCCGACCGCGGCGAGCGCGATGCCGTAGATGCCGCTGTTGTCGTCCCCGGGGATGGCGAGGTTGCCGAATGCATAAGCAACGACGACCGCGGCGGCGATGACGGCGATGCTCGAGGCCGTGGAGCGCATCCCGGTGGCCAGGCCCGTCAGGATCACGGTCGCCGCACCGGTCCGCGATCGCTCTGCGATGTCACGGACCGGGCGGTAGCTGTCCGACGTGTAGTACTCGCTGATGCGGCCGATGAGCAGGCCGCCCAGCAACCCGGCGACGATGGAAGCGGCGAAGAAGAGCGGCTGTCCCACCTCCTCGACCGGGCCCAGGATGGCGACCGCCAGGGCCGCTGCGGCGATCGCGGTCAGCACCGCCGCCACGTTCGCGCCGCGCCGCAGCGCGGCCGCCAGGTCGCCGCCGGGAGCGGTGCGCACGAAGAAGGCCCCGATGATGCTGGCCAGCATGCCGGCCCCGGCGATCGCCACCGGGAACACGACCCCCGCGGCCGGGTCGCTCGTGCCGGCGAAGATGACCGCGCCGAGCACGATCGGAGCGACGATCGAGCCGACGTACGACTCGAACAGATCCGCGCCCATGCCCGCCACGTCGCCGACGTTGTCACCGACGTTGTCGGCGATGACGGCCGGGTTGCGCGGATCGTCCTCGGGGATGCCGGCCTCGACCTTGCCGACCAGGTCGGCGCCGACATCGGCCGCCTTGGTGTAGATGCCGCCGCCGACGCGGGCGAAGAGCGCGATGCTGCTGGCGCCGAGCCCGTACGCGGCAATCAACGTCGGGGCGTTGTCGATGGCCAGCGCCTGGATGAAGACGAGGAACAGCACGGCGACACCGAGCAGGCCGAGGCCTGCGACGCTGAAGCCCATGACGGCGCCGCCGCGGAACGCGAGTGGAAGTGCACGCTCGACGCCGCCGACGCGAGCCGCCTCGGCGGTGCGTGCATTCGCCCTCGTGGCGATGCGCATCCCGATGAAGCCCGCACCCGCTGACGAGACCGCACCGAGCACGTAGGCCAGCGCCCCGATCAGCCGATAGTCCGGGATGGCGAAGATCAGGGCCGCGACGACGCCCACGAAGACCGCGAGCACCGTGTACTGGCGGCGCAGGAAGGCCATCGCGCCCTCGCGGATGGCGTCCATCAGCTCGACCATGCGCGCATTTCCCGGATCGGCGGCGGTCACCTGGCGCGCGAAGACGGCTGCCAGGCAAAGACCGCCCAGGGCCGCCACGCCGGCCGCCAGCACGTACAGCGAATCCATCGTCACCTCAGGTCGTCAGCCCATCGACGCCATGCTCACCGGTCAGCGCGGTGCCTGACCGGGTTTGCGCCAGCGGACGGCGAGGTGAGACCCGGGCGAGCGTGGATGGGATTGCGCGACCGCTGGGCCGACCGGTCGACGTTCAGGATAGCCGAGCGCGACCCTCTACTTGTCGCGCACCTCGGTCGAAGCGAGCGCCGCCTGCGCCGCGGCCAGCCGCGCCACCGGGACGCGGAAGGGCGAGCAGGACACGTAGTTCAGCCCGACCTCGTGGCAGAACGCGATCGACTGCGGGTCGCCGCCGTGCTCACCGCAGATGCCGATCTTCAGATCCTTCCTGGTCGACCGACCCTTCTCGACACCGATGCGAACCAGCTGGCCGATGCCGGCGGCATCGAGCACCTGGAACGGGTTCTCGGGCAGGATCTTGCGGTCGACGTACTGCAGGAGGAACTTGCCCTCGGCGTCGTCCCGCGAGAAGCCGAAGCCCATCTGCGTCAGGTCGTTGGTGCCGAAGCTGAAGAACTCGGCATGCTCGGCAATCTCATCGGCCGTCAGCGCGCCGCGCGGCACCTCGATCATCGTCCCGAACTTGTAGTCGACCTGCTGGCCCGAGGCCTCG
>DASTTX010000091.1:0-7780 GCA_035759945.1 Candidatus Limnocylindria bacterium
CTTCTTCCCCACGCTCGAGGCCGCCGGTCGCGCCGTGGCGACCATGACCCGCAGCGGCGTCGAGCCGTGCACCCTCGAGCTGATGGACCGCGTCACCATCGCAGCGGTCGACGACTGGCACAACCTCGGGCTCGACCGATCAGCCGCCGCCCTCCTGCTGGTCGAATCCGATGCGCCCGGAGCTCGCGCCGATGACGAGCTGGCCGTCGCCGAGTCGGCCTGCACCGAGGCTGGGGCAAGCTCGATCGTCCGGGCCACGGACCCGATGGAAGCCGATTGGCTGCGCCAGGTTCGACGCCTTGCCTTCCGCGCCATGGAACGCCTGGGGGTGGCGCGCATGGAGGACGTCGGCGCGCCGCGCTCGCGCATGCCCGAGCTCCTCGCAGCCATCGAGCGCATCGCCGCGGCACACGACGTCCGATGCGGCACGTTCGGGCACGCGGGCGACGGCAACCTCCATCCGACCTTCGTCTGGGATCGCGGCGACAGCGCCACCGAGGAACGGGCACACGCCGCTGCCGAGGAGCTCTACCGGGCGGCCATCAAGATGGGTGGCACGGTGACCGGCGAGCACGGCATCGGCGCCGCCCGACGAGAGTTCCTCGAGCTTCAGCGAGGCGCCGATGCGGTCGACGTCATGCGCTCCATCAAGGCCGCGCTCGATCCGCTGGGAATCCTCAATCCCGGCCGGGTGGTCTAGGAGCTGGCGTTCAGGAACTCGCGCACCAGGCTGGTGAAGCGCTCCGGCTGCTCGAGGTTCAGCATGTGGGCCGCCCCTTCGAACACCTCCAGCCGTGCCCCGGGAACCGATCGCGCCAGGTGGTGCATGGACTCCACCGTGCCCGGGTCGTCGAGCGTGCCGATCATCACCAGCAGCGGCACACCCAGCTCGCCCAACCGGCCGACGGCCGGCGGATCGAGCGGCTGCGGCTGTCCCTCGACCTTCTCGGCCTGGTAGTTCTTCAGGATCCAGTCGTGGACCTTCGCGCGCAGTGCCGGATCCACGCGATCCGGTGACTGGCCTGGCCCGTCGACCCAGAATTCGGTCTCCCAGTTGCTGAGCGCCTCCCAGTCCCTGGCTTCCTCCCAGCGCTCGGGCTGTTCGAACGTCTCCACCGGCAGCTCGTTGGGCGACTGGTAACCGCCGATCCCGCCGGCCGCGACGGTCAGCGATCGCACGCGTTCCGGCCGCTCGAGGGTGAAATCGAGCGCGATCATTCCGCCGCGCGACAAGCCGACGACGTGCGCCGATTCCTCGCCGAGATGGTCGAGCAGCGCCGCGACATCGGCCCGGTTGGAAAAGGGGACGGCATCGGTCTCCGTTCGGCCAAAGCCGCGGGTGTCGTAGCGGATCACGCGATAGGCGTCGCGCAGGGCGGTGGCCTGGTCGTCCCACATGCGCAGGTTGGCGATGCCGGCATGGATCAGGACGACCGGCGGGCCACTGCCCTCCACCTCGTAGTGAATCCGGGCGCCGTTCGTCTCGAGGGTGCCGCTCTCGTTCGTCATGGCGAGATGCTACGCGCCGGTTCCTGCCAGAAGCGGTCAGGAATCGCGGGCGAACAGGACGCCCGGGTTGAGGATGCCGGCCGGATCCCAGGCACGCTTGATCGCCCGCATGGCCGCTACGGGAGCCTCTCCACGGTCGCGCACCAGCCAGTTCACCTTCGCCACGCCGATGCCGTGCTCCGCGCTCACGCTGCCGCCCAGCTCCAGCACCAGGCCCAGCACCGCGTCGTCGACCGCTTCGTCCTCGGGTGCCGGGCCGAGGACGTTGACGTGGACGTTGCCGTCGCCGACGTGGCCGTACACGATCGTCCGCGCCGCGCTGTCGATCGCGGCCACCGCCTGCGGTGCGCCGTCCACCATCTCCGCATAGCGAGCCAGCGGCACCGACACGTCGAGCTTGTGCGGCACGCCCTCGGCGTTGACCGCCTCGGTGTGGCGCTCGCGCAGCTGCCAGAGCCGATGCCGGCCGGCCTCATCGTTCGCGATGGCTGCCGCGGCGCCCGCCCCAACATCCTCGAGGAGCGTGGCCAGGTCATCGGTCGGGTCATCCTCGTCGGAGCCCGCCTCGAGGAGCAGGTAGAACGGCATGCGCTCGGCGAAGGGTGCGCCGATGCGAGCATGGCGCAGGACCAGCTCCATGCCGTCATCGGTGAAGAGCTCGAGCGCAAGGATGGAGCCGAGCTCGCGGCGAGCTCGCCCGGCGACGGTCACCGCCGACTGGGCCGATGCAAAGCCGGCCACGGCCACCGCCCGGCGGGCGAGCTGCGGCACGAGGCGCAGGTGAGCTGCGGTGATGACGGCCAAGGTCCCCTCGCTGCCGGCCAGCAGGCCACCCAGGTCGTAGCCGGTGTTGTCCTTCGGCATCCCCGGCATCCTGCGCAGGACGGTGCCGTCGGCCAGCACCGCCTCGAAGCCGAGCAGCTGTCGGCGCATCGGTCCGTGGCGCAGGACGTTCACGCCACCGGCGTTGGTGGCGATCATGCCGCCGATGGTGGCGGAGTCGCGCGCGCCAAGGTCCACGCCGACGTCCCAGCCAGCCTTCCGCGCCGCGGATTGCACAGAAGCCAGCGTGGCTCCGGCACCAACGGTCACTTCGCCGACATCGGCGTCCACCTCGCCGACGTCCGCCAGGCGCAGCAGGCTGAGCACCACCTCGCCGTCCCGCGGCACCGAGCCGCCGACAAGGCCGGTGTTTCCACCCTGTGGCACGACGCCGACGCCCGCATCGGTGCATGCGCAAAGCACGGCAGCGACCTCATCGGTCGATCCCGGTCGCACGACTGCGATTGCCGGGCCGGTGAAACGTCGGGTCCAATCGGTCTCGTAGGAGGCGCGAAGCGCCGCATCGGTCAGGCAATGGCGCTCGCCGACCGCATCGCGCAGGGCGGAGAGCAGCGCGTCGTGGGTCACCGCTCGCATGCTAACGGCACGCTGCTTGCGTCACCGACCCGCATGGAACAGCGCGATGACCGCCTGCCGCTGCCATCGGAGGACGGGGGCGACCTCGTCGACGAGCCGCCGACCGGCATGACCGACAACTACCTGGTCGCCGAGGAGGAGGGTGTCCCCTACGACCCGCCGAGCGATCGGGTCATGAGCGACACGCGCGCCAGCGAGGGTGGTCCCGACGTCGCCGGGATCGATCCGACCGACGCCGGTGAGCTCGAGCGCGACGACATGATCCAGCCGCCGGATGGCCAGCGGCCAATGGACGACGAGCTTCAGGCCGATGTCGTCGAGCGCCTTCGCGCCTCCGACGTGCCGGCCGGCGATCATCTCCGCGTGGCGGTGAGCGGGTCGCGCGTCATGCTCGCCGGCGAAGTGGAATCCGTCGATGTGCTCGAGGAGATCCTGGGGATCGTAGGCGACGTCCCGGGCGTCGACGAGGTCATCGACGAGGTCGAGATCGCCGGCGTCTGACCCCCGCGATTCACACGAGTCCGAGCGTCACCGGAAGCTCAACAGGATTCAGCAGGTGCGCTCCGTCGTTCGTGACCCGATTGACCGCGGTGCTCACCGGCCAGATGCGCAGGGACTCGGCCGGGGCCGGCGCCAGCATCGGCTCCAGGTAGGCGACTTCCGTGGCGGGATCAAGCCAGGCGTCGAGCAGGTCGCGGTCCAGGATCACCGGCATGCGGTGGTGAAGGCCGGACAGCAGCGCGTTCGGCGACGTCGTGAGGATCGCAGCGGTCGGTGGCGCGTCGCGGGAGCCGCTCCAGATGCCGGCCAGCGCCAGCATCTCGCCATCCGCCGCAGGCCCGATGGCATATGGCTGGCGCGGGCTGGTGGTCCGGTCCCACTCGTAGAACGCATCGGCGGGGATGACACACCGATGCGACTTCAGCGCGGGACCGAAGGCGGGCGAAGCCAGCGCTGTCTCGGAGCGCGCGTTGATCCAACGACGGCTGCCATCGGGATCGATCCAGAACGGACGAAAGCCCCATGTGGCAGCCGCCAGCCGCCGATCTTCCTCACGGTTCACGATGATCCGGATCGCCTCGGTCGGCGGGACGTTGTACATGCCCGACGGAAGGTCGTCATCGGGATACGCGCCGAAGTAGTCGCTGATCGAATGCGAAGGCTCGCCCTGACTGAATCGGCCGCACATGCACCGATGGTAGGCCGCGATCAATGACTGCGCGCGACCGATGCCCTGACCGCCAGCCACTCCGCGGCGGCCTTGAGGTCCGCGACCAGTCCTGCGTACATCTCCTCACGCGCGTCGGGCGTGCGAAGGACCGCCGATGGATGCAGCGTCGCCAGCGTCGGGCCGAGCCGGGAGTCCAGCACCTCGCCGCGCTGCTTCGTCACGCGGAACGACTTTCCGAGCAGCGCCTGCGCGGCCGTTGCGCCCAGGCAGACGATCAACTGCGGCCTGATCCGCGCGACCTCCGCCTCGAGCCACGGCCGGCAGGCTTCGACCTCCACGTTGTCGGGCTTCTGGTGGATGCGCTTCTTGCCTGATGGGGCGCGGCGCCACTTGAAGTGCTTGACGACGTTGGTGACGTAAACCTCGTCGCGATCGATCCCCGCGTCGACCAGCGCGCGATCCAGCAGGCGGCCCGAGGAACCCACGAACGGTGCGCCCTGGATGTCCTCGCTGTCGCCCGGCTGCTCGCCCACCACAAGCAGTCGAGCCGATGCCGGACCGTCGCCGAAGACCGTCTGCGTGGCACGGGCCCACAGGTCGCAGGCACGGCACCCGGTGGCGAGCTCGCGCAGCTCGTCGATCGTGCTCGCGGTCGGCAGCGCGGCATCGCGCTCCTCGCGGTCGAGCGGTTCGGTCATGGCACGCACACGAGCAGAACCGTGGCCAACCGGCGCGCGCCTTGCATGGCAGACGGCCAACCAGTGGAGGCACCGATCAAATGACCACCAACAGGCCGATGGACGACGACACCCCGCGCGCCGACGACACGCCGGAGCGCGAGGGCGGCGCCTGGATCGGCCAGCATCCCGATCCGAACACGCAGAAGGTCCGCGAGGACCTCGACGAGGGCGCCGAGCGCGTCGCCGTGACAGCCAACGAGTCCGGCGACTCGGCGCCGGACGGCGGCTGGCCGCACGGTCACCGGCAGGGAGATCCCGCCAGCGACGACGACGTCCGCCAGGCTGGCGAGAACGAGTGATGGAGCCAGCCATGGAGCGCGACCAGGAGCAGGACCGCGACGGCAGCAAGGTGGATGCGCCGACCGGCACGCCACCCGACGAGGGCCTCGCCTACGACCCGACCATGACCGATACCGACGAGGCGAACATTCCCGAGGAATCCGACGCCGATCCAAAGGGTGCCGACAGGACGGAGGGCGGCTCGCGCTGACTGTCAGCCGGAGCTGATCTCGAGCGTCTCCATCATCGTGTCGAGCACGACCATGTTGGCTTCGTAGGCCTGCGCGTCGAACAGCTCGTTCATGTGCGTGTTGAAGACCAGCGTCTGTCCGTTGGCAAGCTCGATCCGGTACTCGTACACCCGATCGCCGGCGCGGAAGAAGAAGACGTCCTCGGTCCATCGCGTCTCGACGACCTCCGCAGGCCTCCCCGCCACCTCTGTCTGCCGCGAGCTCAGGATCTCCATGGGCTGCGTCGCGTCCTCCGGTGGCGGCTCGGTGATGCCGCCGCTGATTGCCACGCTGGGCGGAAGCTGCGAGTTCGGAATGAGCTCGACTGGCTCCTCGCCGAAGGTGACGCACGGGGCGATCGGGGTGCCGGGCGGGTCCGGGACGATGCGCTCGTTGGCCCACCAGTCGGCAGGATAGTCGACCGAGTACCCGGCCTCGTCGTTGGTGCACCGATTGGCGTTCTCGAACCCCGTGGCCGAAGGCGAGGGGTCCGCCGACGGAGCATCGCTGGGCTCGGGCGTCGGGGAGGGCGGCGCGGTGGATGTCGACGCCGGCGACGGCATCGGCGACTCGGACGGTCCGCCGACGAAGCCCTGGCGCGGGATCAGGTAGCCGATACCCAGGCCCAGCGCGACAGCGAGCACCACGACGGCGGCAGCGGCCAGCGCGGCCGAGAGCGGCAGCCCGAAGAAGCCTCGCTGTTGCCCGACCATGGCCGTGCGCCGCAGCAGGCGGTCCGCCAGATCCGGCTCGGCATGCGGGGCCGACGCGTGCAGGGATGCCGAGAGCCGGCGCTCCAGGTCGTGAAGATCGGACTCGTTCATGTCCATCCTCCTTGGGGGTTGGCCGTGCCTCGCGCATCGGCGGCGAGCGCGGCACTGAGCGCTCGGAGCGCCCGATGCAGCTTGCTGCGATAGGCGACCTCGCGAATGCCGAGCGTGGCCGCGGCATCGGCGTTCGACAGGTCGACGTAGTAGCGAAGCGCGATGACCGTGCGCTCCCCCTCCTTCAGGCGGCGGAACGCCCGCGCAATCTCGTCCCGCTGGAGGAGGCCATCCAGCTCATCCCCGGCCGCACGGTCGTGGTGCGGCTTGAGCTCAGTCTCGGGACGACGGCGCTTGAGGCGCCTCCCCTCGTCGTGGGCCGAGTTGACGACCAGCTTGCGCAGCCAGGCGCCGAACTTGGCCGGCTCCCGCAGCTTCGGCAGGTCGCGCCACGCCTTGAGCAGCGCTTCCTGGACGGCATCCTCGGCGCGACTGCGGTCTGGCAGCAGCAGCCCAGCCAGGCCGTACAGCCGTTCGATCTCCGGCCGAACCAGAGACTCGAACGCGCCATGGTCGCCGTCGCGGGCTCGGCGGACGAGCTCTTCCTGCAATTCATCACCTCGGTCTCGGTGCGCTGTGCTCATACGGCGCACCCAGTTGCCGATCCGTTGCGGAATTGTGACGCACGGGCACGATACGGCCGATTGACCTAGCATCAACGGACACTGGTTTAAGGAACCGAGACCCATGGCCCTCCCCAACGATCCTGATCCCAAGCTCGCCGAGTACGCGCACCCCGAGAAGCTCGTCACCACCGGTTGGCTGGCTGAGCACCTGGACGACGAGAACCTCGTCGTCGTCGAGTCCGATGAGGACATCCTGCTCTACGAGACCGGCCACATCCCCAGCGCGGTGAAGGTCGACTGGCACACCGAGCTGAACGACTCCCTGACCCGTGACTACGTCAGCGCCGAGCGCTTCGCCGAGCTGATGCGCGAGAAGGGAATCGGCCGCGACACGACCGTCGTCTTCTACGGCGACAAGAGCAACTGGTGGGCGGCGTACGCGCTCTGGGTGTTCAGCCTGTTCGGCCACCCGGATCTCCGCCTCCTCGACGGCGGGCGAGCCAAGTGGGAGGCCGAGGGACGGCCGATGACCACCGATGCGCCCCAGCCGAAGCCCGCCGACTACCCGGTGGTCCAGCGCGACGACTCGCGCATTCGCGCCTTCCGCGAGGACGTGCTCGAGCACATCGGTCAGCCGCTGGTGGACGTGCGCTCACCCGACGAGTACACCGGCAAGCTGCTGCACATGGCCAACTACCCGCAGGAGGGTGCGCTGCGCGGCGGCCACATCCCAGGTGCCAAGAATGTGCCGTGGGCGCGTGCTGCGAACGAGGACGGCACCTTCAAATCGCGCGCCGAGCTCGATGCGCTGTACGGCGGCGACGTCGGACTGTCGCCCGATGACGACGTGGTCGTGTACTGCCGTATCGGCGAGCGCTCGAGCCATACCTGGTTCGCGCTGCAGCACCTTCTCGGCTACGAGAACGTTCGCAACTACGACGGCTCGTGGACGGAGTGGGGCAATGCCGTTCGCCTGCCGATCGAGCGCGAGGTCGACGGCTCCGCGTGACCGTCGAGGCACTGCCGCCGGCGCTGGCCGAGA
>DASTTX010000092.1:0-17784 GCA_035759945.1 Candidatus Limnocylindria bacterium
GCCGAGCTGTTCGGGCGAACGGTCCGCGAGCGGGCGCATGCCCTCATCGGCATTGCCCATCCCGCCTTCCGCGACGAGCTGGCGCACGAGGCCGCTCGCCTCTACCACATCTGAGCCCGATCGGGCCGGATGGCACGGCCCGGGCACGACGGACGGCACTTTCGGCCCAGCAGGCGCGGCGGGAGCCTGTCATCGAAGGACGCTGCACCGGCAAAGGAGGCTCCAGAGTGCTCGGGTTGTTCGGTTGGGACGTTGGGATGTCGACGTATGCCGCCATCCTGCTGGTCCTGGGGGCGATCGTCGTTGGCGTGATCGCCCACATCATCGGCGAGGTGCGCACCGGCTGGGAGGGTCCGGTCGCGGGGGTCGCCGCCCTGATCGGTGGCTATCTCGGCAGTGAGGCGTTCGGCACGTACAGCACGTGGGGATACGCGTTCGAAGGCCTCTATGTACTGCCCGCGCTGATCGGTGGCCTGGTTCTCGGCTTCGTGGTCGACGCCGTCGTCCGCTATGCGACCGAGGGCTCGTACGTCAGCCACCCTCGCCCCGTCTGAGGGCGCGCGTCGGGGGCGAGCCAGCGTGCACGCCCCGACGGACTCGTCGGACCGCGGTCTGGAGTCGATCCGGACCGCGGTCCCAGCATTCATGCCAATCGGCACGGCAGATCCGGGCCCCCCGGGCCCTACCATCGTCGGCCAGCGTTCGCCACGCTGACCTCATGGCACAGGTCCGCTTCCCGGGGAGCCCGACCATATGCGACGGCTCGGAGGCCATCGCCGCTGTCGAGACGCGGATCACCGAGGGGGCATGCTCGTACCCGATCACGCCTTCCACGACAATGCCGGCCGTCTACCAGACCGCTGTCGCGAACGGAGGGACGAACCTGTGGGGCACGCCGCTCGCATTTCTGGAGCCCGAGAGCGAGCACAGCTCGGCCACCGCCGCCGAGGGCTTCGCCCTCGCAGGCGGTCGGGTCGTGAACTTCACGGCCGGCCAGGGCCTGATCCTGATGAAGGAGGTCCTGTACGTCATTGCCGGCAAGCGGCTGCCGGTGGTCTTCCACGTCGGGGCTCGCGCGCTGACGAGCCAGAGCCTCAACATCCACGCGGGCCACGATGATGTGATGGGCGTTGCGGACTGCGGCTGGGGCATCCTGTTCGCGCGCAACGTGCAGGAGGCAGCCGACCTCAGCGCCATCGCCCGGCGCGTCGCGGAGCAGACGAGCACGCCGTTCTTCGTGGTCCAAGACGGGTTCCTCACGACACACACACTCGAGAACGCCCTGCTCCCCGAGGACGACCTGCTGCGCGAGTTCGTCGGCGACCCGCGCGAGCGCCTCACCAGCCTCTTCGAGCCGGAGACGGCCGTGATGAGCGGCGTCGTCGCCAACCAGGATGCGTACATGCCGGGCAAGATCGGCCAGCGCGCCTTCACCGATCACCTGGGTCCAACACTCGATGCAGCGTTCGAGCGCTGGCACGAGCTGAGCGGACGCCGATACGGCCGGGTTACGCCGCATCAGGCAGACGATGCGGAGACGATCGTCGTCGCCATGGGCACCATCGCCGATTCGACGCGAGCCGTCGTCGACCACCTGCGCGACGCCGGACGGCGCGTGGGGACCGTCTGCGTCACGGCCTATCGGCCCTTCCCGGCGGAGACCCTGGCCGACGCCGTCGCCGGGGCGCGCGCTGTGGCCGTCGTCGAGCGCACGGACGAGCCGACGGCGGCCGATAATCCCCTGACACGCGAGCTGAAGGCGGCACTGGCCGATCGCGCAGCACGAGGCGCATCCGTTCCGCTGGTGGTCTCGGCCTCCGCCGGCCTCGGCAGCCGGGATGTTTCCGCCGGCGACCTCGTCGCCGTCTTCGACTGGCTCGACCGCCCTGACCTGGCCGACGGTCCTCGATGGGCGAGCCTGGGCATCCGCCATCCATCCGCCCTGGACGCTCCGCCGGTCAGCATCCGGCCGAAGGGGGCCTACAGCCTGCGCGGCCACTCCATCGGCGGCCTGGGCAGTGTCACCACCAACAAGCTGCTGGCAACCATCATGGGCGAGCTGTTCGGCAAGCAGGTGCAGGCATACCCGCGCTACGGAAGCGAGAAGAAGGGCCTGCCGACGACCTACTTCCTGACGCTCGCCGACGAGCCGATCCGGCTGCATGCCGAGCTCAAGACGGTCGACTTCGTCCCGCTCCACGACGTCAGCGGCTTCCATCAGGGAGCCCTCCTGGGCCTCGTCGACGGCGGCACGGTCTTCGTGCAGAGCGCCCTAACCGACCCCGCCGACATCTGGGCCAGCGTGCCGGAGCCAGCGCGCGAGGAGATGGCGCGACGCCGCATCCGGCTCATCGCGCTCGACACGGCCGCGATGGCGCGCCGCCGGGCGCCGCGGCCCGAGCTCGTGCTGCGCATGCAGGGCGTGGCGCTGGTCGGCGTCTTCCTGCGGGTCTCGCCGTTCGCCGCCGTGGCCGGGTACGACCGCGAACAGCTGCTGGCCGAGGTCCGCAAGCGTCTCGGCCGCTTCTACGGCAAGCGCGGCGAGGCGGTCGTCGACGCCAACCTGGCGCTGATCGCCGAGGCCTACGACACGGCCATCGACGTCACCGCCGCCCTGCACCACGGAGAGGACCAGGCTCATGCCGCCGCTTGACATCACCACCCCCATCGACGGGCTGGCGGGCTTCCCCGACGACGTGCTGGCCCTCTACCGCCAGGGGATTGCCCATACCGAGCTGCTCGCCGACGCGCTGACCGCTCGCAGCCTGATGCCGCCCGGGACGGCGGCGGGCCGCGACTTCAGCAGCCTCGCCCCGACCCTGCCCGAGTTCGTGCCCGACGCCTGCACCGGCTGCATGGCCTGCGTCAACGTCTGCCCCGACTCGGCCCTGTACGCCGTGGCACTGCCGGAGTCGCAGGTCGCCGAGACGGCTCGCGCCTTCTTCCGCGGAGACGAGGCCGACGCGGACGCCGCCGCAGTGCTGGCCCGCTTCACCGATACCGCCAAGTACGGGCGGCAGGCCGAGCGACGCGGGCTCGAGGCGGCGAAGTTCGGCCTGTTCGTGGACGCGACCAAGTGCAAGGGCTGCGCGGAGTGCGTGACCGTGTGCCCGGCGTCCGCCCTGCGAATGGTCGACAAGGTGGCCGATGCCGGCGATGGGCGCTCGACGATCGAGCACGCCGGACGCGACATGCGCTTCTACCGCGCGCTGCCGCCGACGCCGGAGGCGTATCGGTCCGACAAGGTCCTCGCCGACCTCATGCTCGGCGAGCACGCCTACGGTTACGTCGGCGGTGCCGGCTCGTGCGCCGGCTGCGGGGAGGCGACCGCCATCCGGATGATGGTCGCCGCCACGCGGCAGATCCACGGACCGGATTCCATGGGAATCGTCGCGGCCACTGGCTGCAACTCCGTCTTCGGAGCGACCTACCCGTTCAACCCGTATACCGTCCCGTGGACGAACTCGCTGTTCGAGAACGCGCCAGCCGATGCGCTCGGCATCCGCGCACGGTGGGACCAGCAGCACCACGCCGATCGCAAGCTATGGGTGATGGGCGGTGACGGCGCGATGTATGACATCGGCTTCCAGTCGCTGTCGCGCATGGTCGCCTCGGGAGGCGATATCAACGTGCTCGTGCTGGATACACAGGTGTACTCGAACACCGGGGGCCAGGCCTCGACCGCCACCTTCGGCGGGCAGGTCACGAAGCTCTCGGCCTTCGGGAAGGCGCAGCACGGCAAGGTCGAACGGCGCAAGGAGCTGGGTCGGATCCTGATGAGCCACGGCGAGGTCTACGTGGCCCAGGTTTCGACGGCACATGTGAACCACTTCTACCGCGCCGTCATGGAGGCGAACGACTATCCCGGGCCGGCGGTCCTGGTCGCCTACACGCCATGCATGCCGGAGCACGGCATCGCCGACGACGCCGGCGCTCGTTCGCTTCGCGCCGCGGTCGACTCCCGCGCCTTCCCGCTCTTCACCTACGACCCGCGGCGCGGCTCCACGATCGCCGAGCGCCTGTCGCTGGCCGGTAACCCGTCGATCGACGCCGATTGGCACCGGCTGCCGGACGGAACCGAGTACGACTTCCTATCCTTCGCCCGCGGCGAGGGTCGCTTCGCGCCGCACTTCGCCGCCGACGGCACACCCACGCCCGAGATGGTGGCGACGCGCGACGAGCGGCTGGCCAACTGGCGCACGCTCCAGGAGCTGGCCGGCGTTGGGCGGGCGTCGACGCGGCGACACGAGCCGATCAAGCTGGATTTCAGCGAGACGACGGCCACGATGACCGCGGAAGAGGCCGTCGCCGCGGCCGCGACCTGCCTGCAGTGCAAGGACCCCACGTGCGTGGCGGCCTGCCCGGTGCGGATCAACATCCCGCGCTACCTGGAGCACGTCGCCGCGGGTGATTTCGCCGCCGCGGCAGAGATCCTCCTCGCCAGCAACCCGATGCCTGACGTGACGAGCCGCGTATGTGCCCGGGAGCGCCAATGCGAGGGCTCCTGCAAGCTCGCCGCGACCTTAGGGACCGTGCCGATCGGAAGGATCGAGCGGTTCGTTGCGGAGTGGGCCCGCGAGCACCCTGCTCCGGCGCGCGAGCCCGCGCGGAAGGGCCGGCGCGTCGCGATCATCGGAACTGGTCCTGCGGGCATGGCGTGCGCTGGCGAGCTCGTCCGACGAGGCCACCTCGTCACGGTCTTCGACGCGCACGTCGAGGCGGGCGGGATCCTGCGCTACGGGATCCCGCAATACCGACTGCCGAACCAGGTCGTGGAGCGCCAGGCCGATCGGCTGCGCGACGCCGGTGTCGCCTTCGAGCTTGGCGTGCGCATCGGCGAGGGCGAGACGCTGGATCAGCTGCGCGGACGCTTCGACGACGTCTTCGTCGGCGCCGGGGCCCGAGCGGTGGTGCGTGCCGGCGTCGCCGGCGAGGAGCTCGAGGGCGTGATGCCTGCTGGCGAGTACCTGGAGAACGTGGCCACGGACGCCGCGTCCGCTCCTCGCGGGCGTTCGGTGGTGGTGCTCGGCGGCGGCAACGCCGCCATGGATGCCGCCCGCTCGGCGCTTCGCCTCGGCGCAGAACGGGTAACGGTCGTGTATCGACGCGGCCAGA
Source organism: Candidatus Limnocylindria bacterium (assembly GCA_035759945.1). GTDB lineage: Bacteria > Chloroflexota > Limnocylindria > QHBO01 > QHBO01 > JACDBZ01. Next base: position 5,116 of record DASTTX010000092.1, read on the forward strand.
CCGAGATGCCCGCCTACGCCTCCGAGGTCCGCGAGGCCGAGGTGGAGGGCGTCGCCTTCGTCTTCCTGGCGACCCCCGTCGAGTTCATCAGCGGCGCTGACGGGAGCGTTCGCGCGGTGCGCTGCGAACGAACGGCACTCGGCGAACCCGACGCCACGGGTCGCGCGCGACCCGTCGCGACCGGTGAGTGCCTTGAGCTCGAGGCTGATCTGGTGATCACTGCGCTGGGCACACGCCCCGAGCCGTGGGTGGCAGCGGCCATTTCTCAGCGACGCGTCCACGCCGGCGGCGACGCCACGCGAGGCCCGGCGACGGTGGTCGAGGCAATCGCGGATGGACTCCAGGCAGCGGATCGGATCGACCGTGAGACCGCGGATGGCATTGGGTGATGGACAAGCCCGCAGCCACCACCCCTGATCTCGATCGCTGGCGTGTCAACCTGCGCGCCGAGGTGGACGGCGAGCTCGTCTACCGGGCCATGGCGAGCAACGCCGGCGACGACAAGCTTGCCGACCTCTACCGCCGCATGGCCAATGCCGAGGGCCGCCACGCTGACCTGTGGCGCGAGAAGCTCGGCGGGCGCGGAGCACGCTCATCGATGTCCCCGTCTCGGCGAGCGCGCACGCTGGCCTTCATCGCGCGTCGTTTCGGCGCCGGCCTGGTCGCGCCGATCGTCGCCAGCCAGGAGCGCGCCTCCCAGACGATGTACGACGATCAGCCGGAGGCGGCCGGCACGACGCTCGCCGAGGATGAGCGCTCACACGCACGGATCCTCCACGGCATCACCGGCGGTGCCAGCGGCACCATGCTCGCTCGGTTCGAGGGTCGTCACCGCGCCCTCGACGGCAACGCCCTCCGCGCTGCGGTGCTGGGGGCGAATGACGGTCTGGTCTCGAATTTCAGTTTGGTCATGGGCGTCGCCGGCGCCAGCTCGAGCGGCGAAGTCGTCGTCATCGCCGGCGTTGCCGGGCTGCTGGCTGGATCGCTGTCGATGGCCCTTGGCGAGTGGCTCAGCGTGCAGAGTGCGCGCGAGCTCTATGCGAACCAGATCGCGATTGAGCGCGAGGAGCTCGCCGCCTTCCCGGAGGAGGAAGAGGAGGAGCTGCGGCTGATTTACGAGGGAAAGGGCTTCGATCCCGAAGACGCGCGCCGCCTCGCGCATCGGATCCTGAGCGGTGATCCCGAGGTCGCGCTCGACACCATGGCCCGCGAGGAGCTTGGCATCGATCCGAACGAGCTCGGTGGCTCGTCATGGACTGCGGCGATCACCTCGTTCGTGCTCTTCGCCCTGGGCGCCATCATCCCCCTCGCGCCGTTCCTGATCGGCAAGGGCGGCGGCGCAATCCTCGCTTCCGCGCTCCTCTCCGGAGCGGCGCTGTTCCTGCTTGGCGCCGCGATCACCGTCATGACCGGACGGCACCCGCTGGTGGCCGGTCTGCGACAGCTCGGCTTCGGGCTCGCGGCGGCGGCGATCACCTACGCCATCGGCACACTGCTGGGCACGACCGTGCTCTAGGGCCGACCGTGCCGTTCGGCGCCCGTACGAAGGGACCTCCGGCACTGTCGTTTGGCTGCGACCTACGGGCATGCTGAAGACCGGCACCCACACGGGAGAAGGCGGTCGGGCCTGCGGGCGGCTTCCGCCCGGCCGCGACGCCCGCCGAGGAGACTTCTCGTGAGAACGCTACTTGCATTCGTCGCGGCCGTTGCCCTGGCGCTCGGCGTGTCCGGCCTCGCGCTCGCGGCGGATCAGGACCAGCCGCACACCGGCCGCGTGATCGTCGTGACCGGCGGCGACGTCGAGATCCGGAGCGACGAACAGGCTGACGCCGTCGTCGTGATCTCCGGCGACGCCGAGATCGCCGGCACCGTCAACACGCTGTTCGTCGTCGATGGCACGGCCACCGTGACGGGCGCAACGCTCGAGACGGTCGGCGTCATCAACGGCACGGTCGACCTTGGGGAGGGCACCTCCGTGACGGGCGACGTGCTGCAGCTCAATTCGACTGTCGACCGGGCCGATGACGTCGAGATCGGCGGCACGGTCAAGGACATCGCCGGCGACGTCGCCGGATTCGCCATCTTCATGGGCTTCGCCGCCCTGGCCATCTGGATCGGCTTCGGGATCGCGACCATCCTGGTCGGGCTGCTCGTCGCCGGGCTGGCGGCGCGCCAGGCAAGAAGTGCCACGTCGCTGATCAGCCGCGAACCGGGCACGACCTTCCTGGTCGGGCTGCTGGCGATCGTCGTCACGCCGATCCTGGCAGTCCTCGCCATCGCCACGATCATCGGCATGCCGGCCGGCTTCGGCCTGCTCCTCGTCATCTGGCCGGCCGCCGCGTTCATCGGCTACATCGTCGCGGCCATCTGGCTCGGCGAATGGCTGCTCGGGCGGCGGGACGGCGCGGTTCGCCCCGAGCGGCCCTATGCCGCGGCGACTATCGGCCTGCTGGCGGCGTTTGTCCTGGGGCTGATCCCGATCGTTACTGCCGTCCTGTCGATCCTCGGCCTCGGCGCAGTCGTCCTGGCCGCATGGCGAACGCTGCGCGGAACTCGGATGACCCGCGTGGAGCTCGGGACGCAGCCAACGCCGGCCTGATTGCACAAGCGCCACACACGGAGGATGAACCGATGAAGATTCTCGTCACCGTGGCATCGCGCCACGGCGCCACCGGGGAGATCGGAGAGGTGATCGCGGGTGTCCTGCGCGACGCGGGCCTCGCTGTCCATACCCGGCCGCCCTCGGACGTCGCCTCGCTCGACGATTTCGACGCCGTCGTGCTTGGCAGCGCGGTGTACGCCGGGCGCTGGATGGAGGAGGCGCGCCGCTTCGCCCAGCGCCATCACGAGCAGCTGCGCGGCCGCCCCGTGTGGCTCTTCTCGAGCGGTCCGATCGGTGTTCCGCTGGCACCGGCCGAAGAGTCGGCGGACGCCTTGAAACTTGTCGGCGAGCTGACGGCACGAGGCCACCAGACATTCGCCGGCCGGATCGATCCCGGTGGGCTCGGCTGGGTCGAACGCACCATCACCCGCATGGTCAAGGCGCCCGACGGCGACTTCCGCGACTGGGAAGCCGTCCGTTCGTGGGCCGATGACATCGCCAGGGCTCTGGCTCGAACGGAGGTCGAAGCATGAGAAGCATCGTCTACTACGCCAGCCACAGCGGCAACACGGAACGGGCCGCGACGGTGATCGCCGATGCGCTGCGCGCGCATGGTCCGGTCGAGGTGGCACATGTCAGCAACGGGCCTGCGGCGATCACCGACGAGGTTGACCTCGTCGTGGTCGGCGGGCCCACGGAGGGACACGGCATGGTGCCCGAGATGGTCGAGTTCCTCGATAGCATTCCGGACCACGCCCTTGAAGGTCGTGCCGCGGCAGCCTTCGACACTCGACTGAACTGGCCCCGCTGGGCGTCCGGCTCGGCGGCGGCCGGAATCCGTCAGCGGCTCGAGCTCGCCGGAGCGCGTGTGCCGGTGGCGAGCGAGAGCTTCATCGTAAGCATGAAGCCGGAAATCAGCAGCCGAGAGCTCGAGCGCGCCGCCGCATGGGCCTCAAACCTGGTTTCACAGCTCTTCGCTCCCGTGACGAGATGAACCGCCTCGGAACGCCCGAGGCACAGGAGGCAAGCACCATGGCAATCGCAACGACCCAGTTGGCGGAGACCCAGAGCGAGACCACCACCATGCGGGCAGCCGTGTTCCACGGTCCGAACGACATTCGCGTCGAGCGCGTGCCGCGGCCGCGCCCGGGACCCGGCGAGGCCGTCGTCCACGTGACGCTGACGACCATCTGCGGCACCGACGTCCACATCCTCAAGGGCGAGTACCCGGTCCGGCCCGGCCTCATCGTTGGACACGAGCCGGTGGGCGTCATCGATGAGCTTGGCCCCGGCGTCGTCGGCTACGAGGTCGGCGACCGCGTGCTGGTCGGAGCCATCACGCCCTGCGGCCAGTGCAACGCGTGCCTCTCCGGCAAGCTCAGCCAGTGCGGCCACGGCTCGGGTTACGAGGCCATCGGTGGCTGGCGCTTCGGCAATACCATCGACGGGGCGCAGGCAGAGTACATCCTCGTCCCCTACGCCCAGGCGAACCTGGCGAAGATCCCCGAGTCGCTGACGGACGAGCAGGTCGTGCTCCTGGCCGACATCGCCTCGACCGGCTTCTCGGGCGCCGAGTCGGGCAAGGTCCGCATCGGCGACACGGTGGTCGTCTTCGCGCAGGGGCCGATCGGCCTGTGCGCCACGGCCGGCGCGAAGCTGATGGGCGCGGCGCGCGTCATCGGCGTCGACGGCGATCCGCACCGGGCCGAGACCGCCCTGCGCTTCGGCGCGGACGTCGTGCTGGACCCGGAGAAGGTGGACGTGGTCGAGGAGGTCAAGCACCTGACCGGCGGCAGCGGCGCCGACGTGGCGATCGAGGCCCTCGGGCTGCAAGCGACGTTCGAGAGCGCGTTGCGCTGCGTGCGTCCCGGCGGGACGGTGTCGAGCCTCGGCGTGTACTCGGGCAAGCTCCAGGTGCCTTATGACGCCTTCGCGGCGGGCCTCGGCGATCACACGATCGTCACGACCCTCTGCCCGGGTGGCAAGGAGCGCATGGAGCGCCTCATGCGGATGGTCGAGAGCGGGCGCTTCGACCCGACGCCGCTCATCACCCATCGCTTCGGCCTCGACGAGATCAACGAGGCGTATCGGATCTTCAGCAACCGGCTCGACGGCGTCCTGAAGATCGCGATCCGCCCGTAGGAGGAGGACGCATGACCATCAAGTCGAGGGGCGGTCCCACCGGTGCAAGCATCGGCATCGGAGCCGGCATTGGCGGTGGGCTCGGACTCGTCGCCGCGATGTTGCTCGCCGTCGACCTTCCGCTGGGCCTCGTGTTCGGCGCGGCCGCCGGCGTGTTGGTCGGGCTGGCCGTCGAGACCATCGCCGCCGCACGAAGGGAAATGCCCTGACGTTTCTCCCGTGATGACATGACCGAGGAGATCGGGGTCGGGCCGATCAGGCGTCCGCCTGACGGTCGGCCTGCTCATGCTCGTCGGTGTCATGAGCGCTGCTGGTGCAACGGTGGCGGCATGGCGGCTGCACCCGGTACGCTGATCCGCAAGCACCCGGAGAGCCCATGACCACCACCGCGCAGCCCACGCCGTCGCGCTCATTGGACCGCGACGAGCTGAAGCGCCTGGACGCCTACTGGCGGGCAGCGAACTACCTGAGCGTCGGGCAGATCTATCTGCTGGCCAACCCGCTGCTGCGCGAGCCGCTGAAGTCGGAGCACATCAAGCCGCGCCTGCTCGGCCACTTCGGGACCGTCCCCGGCCTCAACCTCATCTACGTCCACATGAACCGCGCGATCCGGCAGCGCGACCTCAACGCCATCTACGTGACGGGCCCGGGGCATGGCGGCCCGGGCATCGTGGCGAACGCGTACCTCGAGGGCACGTACACCGAGGTCTACCCGGCCATCACGCAGGACGAGGCCGGGATGCAGCAGCTCTTCCGACAGTTCAGCTTCCCCGGCGGCATCCCGAGCCACGTGGCCCCCGAGACACCGGGCAGCATCCACGAGGGAGGCGAGCTCGGGTATGCGCTCGTCCACGCCTACGGCGCAGCGTTCGACGATCCGGATCTGCTCGCCGTCTGCGTCGTGGGCGACGGCGAGGCGGAGACCGGGCCGCTTGCTGCAAGCTGGCACTCCAACAAGTTCCTCGACCCGGTGCGCGACGGGGCGGTCCTGCCGATCCTCCACCTGAACGGCTACAAGATCGCGAACCCGACCGTCCTGGCCCGCATCCCGGAACCCGAGTTGATCGATCTCCTCGAGGGCTACGGCCACACGGTCGAGATCGTCTCAGGGAACGACCCGGAACGCGTGCATCGCGACTTCGCGGCCGCCCTGGACCGCGCCCTCGACGCGATCGCGGAGATCCAGCGGCAGGCGCGTGGCGGGTCGTGGGACGGTCAGCGGCCGCACTGGCCGATGATCGTGCTACGCACGCCGAAGGGCTGGACCGGGCCCGCCGAGGTCGACGATCTGCCGGTGGAGAACACCTGGCGCAGCCACCAGGTGCCGATGTCCGGCGTGCGCGGCAACCAGGAGCACCTCAAGCTGCTCGAGGAGTGGATGCGGTCGTATCGGCCCGAGGAGCTCTTCGACGACGACGGCCGGCTCCGGGCGGATCTGGTCGAGGTGGCTCCGAAGGGTCAACGCCGCATGTCGGCCAACCCGGTGACGAACGGTGGCGAGGTGCTCCAGGAGCTCGACCTGCCCGACTTCCGCGACTATGCGCTCGAGGTGGCCGCACCGGGCGTGACGACCGGCGAGGCGACGCGCGTGCTCGGAGAGTTCCTGCGCGACGTGATCGATCGCAACGCGACGAACTTCCGCCTCTTCGGGCCAGACGAGACCGCCTCGAACCGGCTGCAGGCGGTCTATGAGAAGACGGACAAGGCCTGGATGGCCGAGACGCTCCCGGTCGACGTCAACCTGGCGCCCGATGGCCGGGTGATGGAGATCCTCTCCGAGCACCTGTGCCAAGGCTGGCTGGAGGGATACCTCCTGACCGGGCGGCACGGCCTCTTCAACAGCTACGAGGCCTTCATCCACATCGTCGACTCGATGTTCAACCAGCACGCCAAGTGGTTGAAGGTCACCCGCGATATCCCGTGGCGGCGGCCGATCGCATCGCTCAACTACCTGCTGAGCAGCCACGTCTGGCGCCAGGACCACAACGGCTTCAGCCACCAGGATCCAGGCTTCATCGACCACGTGGTCAACAAGAAGGCGGAGATCATCCGCGTCTATCTGCCGCCCGACACGAACAGCCTTCTGAGCGTCGCCGATCACTGCCTGCGCAGCCGGCATTACGTCAACCTCATCGTCGCCGGGAAGCAGCCGACCCCGAACTGGCTGTCGATGGATGACGCCATCCTGCATGCCACGCGGGGCGCCGGTATCTGGCGCTGGGCGAGCAGTGACGAGGGCGGCGAACCCGACGCCGTCCTGGCCTGCGCCGGCGACGTGCCAACCCTCGAGACGCTCGCCGCGGTCGACCTCCTGCGCCGGTACCTGCCCGCCCTCAAGGTCCGCGTCGTCAACGTCGTGGACCTCATGGTCATCCAGGACGAGCGTGAGCATCCGCACGGCCTGTCCGATGCCGAGTTCGACGGCCTGTTCACGACGAACAAGCCGATCATCTTCGCCTACCACGGCTATCCGTGGCTCATCCATCGGCTGACCTACCGGCGGACGAACCACGCCAACCTCCACGTGCGCGGCTACAAGGAGGAGGGCACCACCACGACGCCGTTCGACATGGTCATGCTCAACGATCTCGACCGATACCACCTGGTGATGGACGTCATCGACCGCGTCCCCGGGCTCGGCAACCGCGCGTCGCACGTGCGCCAGCTGATGATGGACAAGCGCGTCGAGGCGCGCGCCTACACGCGCGAGCATGGCGAGGACGCGCCCGAGATCCGCGACTGGGCCTGGCCGGGCGCGCCCGGCGACAGCGCCATCGTCTGAGCCGAGCGTTCCGAACGATGCGGGTGCTCGTCCTCAATCCGGGCTCGAGCACCCTCAAGGCCGCGCTGCTCGACGACGCCCAGGCAGTCGCCGATGCCCTGGTCGAATGGCCGGCCGGCGAGGAGGACGCCTCGGGTGTCGTGGTCGCCATGCTCGAGCGCCTCCCCTCGGGCGCCGATGCCGTCGGCTACCGCGTCGTTCACGGTGGCACCGACTTCCAGGCGCCAACGCGCGTCGACGATGTGCTGCTCGAGCGTGTCGACGCGCTCGACGAGCTTGCGCCGCTCCATAACCGACGAGCCGCAGCCGTCATGCAGGCCGGCATGGCAGCACTCCCGGACCTGCCCCACGTCGCCTGCTTCGACACTGCCTTCCACGCCACGCTGCCCGAGGAGGCGCGGCGCTATGCCCTACCCGACCCGTGGGTGGAGCGCTGGGGCATCCGTCGCTTCGGCTTCCACGGTCTCTCGGTCGCCTGGTCGGTGGGACGCGCCGCCGAGCTGCTGTCGCGGCCGGCGTCCGAGCTGCGGCTCGTCGTCGCGCACCTCGGCTCGGGGTGCTCGGTCACGGCCGTGGAGGGCGGCCGATCGGCCTGGACCAGCATGGGCTACACCCCCTTCGAGGGACCGATGATGGGGACGCGCTCGGGATCCGTGGACCCGGGAATCCTCATGCGCCTCATCGACGCGGGCGTCTCGGGCGATGACCTTGCCGACGGCCTGGCCCACCGGTCCGGACTCCTGGCGATCGCCGGCACGAGCGACGCCCGTGAGATCGCGCTTCGGGCCGAGCGCGGGGATGCAGCCGCCCGTCTGGCGCTGGCGATGTTCGGCCGGCAGGTGGCCGCGAGCATCGCGTCGGCAGCCACGGCGTTGCCCGGACTGGATGCGCTGGTCTTCACCGGTGGCATCGGCGAGCACTCGGCCGTCTTCCGCGGCGCCATCCTGGCTCGCCTCGGCATCCTCGGGTTCCCGGCATCGGATGCCGCCAGTGACGGTGACGCCGTCCTGGCACCGGGCCCGCCTGCGGTCCTCGTCGTGGAAGCGCGGGAGGACGTCGTGATCGCCCGCGAGGTGCGTGATCTGCTGCACTCGACGAAGGCATCGGCCTGACGATCCGGCCCGCCGGACAGTGAAGCACCACCGCTGGTAGGGAGGTCCCGTCCCGGCCATCTGTCCCCCGCCGAGGCGACCATCGGCTCTACACGCCCGGGGACGGGCGTCGGATGCTGCGCCCACACTCGCATCCGGAGCGCTCGACCATGAAGCTGCTTCTCGCGGCATTCCTCGCCGCACACGCATTCATCCACATCTCGTACCTGACCCCGGCGCCGGCCCGTACCGCGGGCGGCCCTGAGTGGCCGTTCGAGATGGCGAAGTCGTGGGCGGTCACGGCCCTCGGCATCGACCCCGCCCTCGTCCGTGCGCTCGGCACGGCGCTCGTCATCGTGACCATCGCGCTGCTCGTCGCGGCCGCCCTCGCGACGGCTGGCTGGGTCGTGCCGGTCACCTGGTGGCCGAGCCTCGTCGTCGGCGGCGCGATTGCATCGGCCCTCACCCTGGCGTTGTTCTTCCATCCGTGGATCCTGCTCGGCTTTGCGATCGACGCCGCGCTGCTGTGGGCGGTGCTGGTCGCCGACTGGCTGCCGGTGTCGCCATGACCGCCGTCATCGCCGCGCCGCCGGTCGCGCCGGACGAATGGATCGTCTGCTGTGGCGAGCAGCGCACGGTCACCGATGGCCGGGTGGCGTGCCCGACCATCGGCGGCCGCAGCATCAGCGTCGAGACCTGCGCCGATTGCCGCATGCTCAGCTGGCGGACGGACGAGCGAGAGCGATCCACACGCTGTTCGACCGAACGCGGAACCGAGAGGTAGGCTGAGGGCATGGACCCCGAAACGCAACGAACGCAGGAATTCCAGCTCAACGGCGACGAGGTGGTCGCCAAGGTCAAGGAGCTCATCCACGAGGGCAATATCCGGCGGATCACCATCAAGAACGAGGATGGCCGGACGATGCTGGAGGTCCCGCTCACGATCGGGTTGATCGGGGCGGCGCTGCTGCCCGTGTTCGCGGCGATCGGCGCCGCGGCCGCCCTGGCGACCAGGTGCACGATCGTGGTCGAGCGCGACGTGCCGCCGACCGACGGCGACGGAGACGGCGCCTAGTTGCTCGTCGATCCCCCAGCAGCTGCCGCCACGGCAACGGCCTGCAGAGCCGCGCTACCGGGCGTTCTGCCAGAGCACGAGCTCGCTGCCGTCGCGATCGGTGATGAACGCCCACGAGCCGATGCCCGGTGCGGTTCGCACGTCGGACGCGAGCATGCCACCCAGCCGTCGGGCCACGGCAAGGGCCGCCTGGAGGTCAGCGACCAGCCGCGCTCCGGGCACCGCGCCGGGTGCAGGGGCAGCGAACACGTCGCTCAGTCGGGCTGTGCGTGCCATCGTTGGGACCTCCATGTGCCGATCGTGCCGTCAGCAAAGGAGACTCCCATGAGCGTCGTGATTCATCGGTCAATCGGCCGAGGCTACACGGCAATCAGTCCCAGGCGGCGCGCCAGACCCTCCAGAGGGCGTCGGGGTCCGAGAGTGGATCACCGTGGACCAGGAAGAAGTCGGCTGGTCCGCCCTCGTGAATGCGACCCGCCTCAGCTTCGCCGATGAGCTCGCCGCCGTGCCAGGTCGCCGCAGCCAGCGCGTCGGCCGGCTCGATGCCGGCCGCCACCAGGCTCGTCACCTCCCAGGCGAGCTGATTCGCGCGCAGCGACCCGCCGCCGAAGTCGCTGCCCGTGGCGATCGCCACACCTGATTCGTGCGCCAGGCGCACCGATGCCTGCGCCTGCTCCAGCCGGGCGTGGATCGTTCGCGAGCCGTCCTCGGTCGCGAAGCGCTCGATGGTGGTCGTGTCGCCGAAGCTGAGCCAAGAGCGCATGACCGCCAGGGTGCTGACGAGCGTCGTGCCGCGCTTGGCCATCTCTGCGGCCGTGTCGGCGTCGAGGTCGAAGCCGTGCTCGACGGAGTCGACGCCGCCGCTGACCGCCTCGCGTGCTCCGTTCAGCCGGCCCGAGTGCGCCGCGACCCGCGCACCACGCGCATGCGCGGCCTCCACCAGTGCACCGACCTCCGACGCGGTCCACGGCGACACGTCGACATCGGGGCCGTCCATGTAGAGCTTGATCAGATCCGCGCCGTCGTCCAGTTGCCGGTGCGCGGCGGCGAGGAGCTCGTCCGCCGTCTCGCACTGAATCGATGAGTCCATGGGCGCAACGCCGCGCTTGAAGAGCCACGAGCCGGCAGCGCGCAGGTACGGCCGGTCGCGACGACCGGCCCAGCGGTCGCGGACGCCCAGTGCCAGCGCGCGCTTGCGGCCATCGACCGGATCGGTCGCCATCGGCGATCCGACGTCGCGCATCCAGCGCACGCCCGCCGCCAGGCCGATGCGCCCGTTGTGCTCCGCGACCTCGAGCAGCCGCTCAGCCGGGTCGTTGAAGCGTTCGATCCAGTGCGCGCCGCCCGGGCCGGTGACATGGCTGTGGCAGTCGACCAAACCCGGGACGAAGGTCGCGCCGCTGCAGTCGATCATCTCGGCGTCGGCCGGATCGTCCTCACCGCCCGTGGGGCGAATCCAGGCAATGCGTCCGTCGCGCACGAGGATGCTCACGTCGCGTTCGACGGCGGGGCCGTGTCCATCGGCCAGGGCGCCGCCTCGGTACAGGGTCGAGCGAGTCACGCGGCCTTGCCGATCCGCCCGAGATGCGTGTCGCGGAAGTCGGTCGGGAGCTTCAGCCCGTAGCCGAGCGCGCGATCCATGCCAACGTGCGCGACCAGCACGGCACCGATCTGCGCGACGAGGCCGCCGACGAGATACCAGCCGGTCAGGAGCAACGCAACCGCGAGCACCAGGTTGTGCACGGCGTTGTAGGTGACCGCGCCGAGCCGCGGGCCGCCGGCGTATCCGATCATCGAGAGGTCCGGCGCCAGCAGCAGCGGGACGAGCCACAGCGGATGACCGCCGAGCGCCAGGTACGCCACGGTCCCGCCGATGAACAGGGCGACGGCCTCCGCGCGCAGGATGAGGTCCGTTGCTGCCATCACCGCACGCGGACTGATCCGACGCCGCCCTGGATGCTGATCTCGGCGCGGTGCGCGGCGCCTTCGTAGTCCGGCGAGGCCCAGCCATCGGCCGTGCGCGGGAAGCGGCCCTCGTCGACGTGGGTAGACCCGAGGCCCATCTGGGATCGAATGCGGGCAGCGACGCCCGCCGGGACCTCGATGCTCACCTGCGCCGCCCCCGCCTCGACTCGTACCTCGCACTCCGCCACGGCGGCCGGCAGCACGATTCGGGTGTCGCTGGCGCCGGTCTTGACCGCGAGCGACGTGACCTGCAGGTCGGCCAGCTCGAGGATCGAGCGCGATGCGCCACCCTCGAGCCGCAGGGCAAGCGGCAGGTCCGGCGCCAGCCCGACCTGCCAGTGCAGCGTGTCGCCCATCCAGGGAAACACGCGCGTCACGTCGGCCTCGAGCTCGACCCGGCCGGCGCCCAGGTCGCGGCGTAGGACGCCGCCTTCGAACGTGCCGTCGACCAGCGTGCCCGGAACGCCACGGCCGACCTCCAGCCGTCCGGCGCCGAACTTCAGCGTCACCTCGCCGGAGCTCACGCCGCCGGTCGGGATCGACACCCTCTCCTCGACACCACGCCCGCGTGGCCACACGGCGCCAATGAGGATCAGCACGCCGATGACGATCAGGATCGCGGGCCACCATCGCAGCAAGAGGTCGAGCGCATCGACGTCGGCCAGGCCGACGAGGTCGACGAAGAGCAGCGCCCCGACCGCGATCATGATGGCGGGCCAGACCAGCGCCCAGATGACCGACCATGCGCCGATGCGCCTGCCGGCCAGTCCGACCAGCGCGCTGGCTCCGGTCCCGACGCCCGCCATCATGAGGAAGAGCGGCCATGCCTGGGACCACGGCAGGCCCATCACCTGCTGGACCAGGAAGACGGCGCCGACCGAGACCAGCCAGATGCCGCCGATGACGCTGCCGCGCTGTCCTGGCGTCATTCCCACTTGAAGAGCCGGACAGCGACGACGAACGAGATCACGGCCCAAACTCCCATGCCCAGCAGCTGCGGGCCGAGGTCCAC
>DASTTX010000093.1:0-7212 GCA_035759945.1 Candidatus Limnocylindria bacterium
GCGGGCGTCAGGGACGCCGCGCGCGCGGCTCGCGTGGACCTGCACGTGGTCGCGGGCGACGGCCGCGTCGAGGGTGGCGCTCGTGCCGTGGCATCGGTCCCGCCAAGCGTCACCGGGATCGTCTGCTACAACGACCTGACCGCCATCGGCGTCATGCGCGGACTGCGATCCGTCAACCGGCCCGTGCCGGAGGATGTGTCGCTCATCGGCTTCGACGACATTGAGATGGCCGCGTGGACCGATCCGCCGCTCACCACGATCCGCCAGCCCACCGAGGCGATGGGTCGATGGGCAGTCGAGCAGCTGCTGTCAGGCGCGACCGAAGCGGCATCGGTCCATCTCGAGCCGGAGCTCGTGGTCCGCGGGTCGACCGCACCGCCTAGTCGCTGAGCGGCGTGCTCCAGATCATGGCGTGCGCGTCGATCCCGGTCTCGACGGCCCCCTCCTGCGTGGCACCGAACGCCAGCAGCGCGCCGTCGTGCACGAATCCGGAGTGGAAGTAGGTGCCCGGCAGCGGTTCGCCGAAGGGCGCCCAGCCGATGCCGTCCTGGCTGACCCACGCCGTCCCGGCCATGTCCTCCCCGGCACCGACGGCGACGACGCCGTTGGACGTGTGGACCAGGTTGCGCGGGTAGGCTTCGTCGATGCCCGGCGCCTCGGCGATCGTCCACTCGACGCCGTCGGTCGAGGTCCAGAAGCGGCCGCCCTGGCTCATGAACGAGCTGCCGACCATGACCAGTGTCCCGTCGATCTCGGTGACGTCCGTCACCTCGAACAGCTCGTAGCCCTCGGGATTGGGCGACAGCGTCCACTCGCTGCCGTCCGTGGAAGTCCAGACCGCAGCCGATGGATCCGGATCTCGCCGCCAGCCGACGGCCACCAGGCCCGGACCGCCCTCTGCGATCGACCACAGGAAGGCGTGCTCGATGTCACCGCCGGCGCGCTCCCAGGTCTCTCCGTCGGTCGAGCGCCAGATGGCGGCCGCATCGGCTCCCGGCACGCCGCCGACGGCGTACAGCCCGTCATCGGTGGCAATCACGTCGATCAGCTGGCCGATCATCGGCTCGGCGGTCTCGACCTTGCGCCAGCTGACGCCATCCTCGCTGAGGTAGACGGCAGCCTCCTCGGTCTCGACGTCGATCGTGTTGCCGCGCCCAACGCCGACGAGCATGCCCTCGTACTCGACCACGCTGGCGATGCCGACCGATTCGAAGCCATCAGGCGTGACGTCGGTCCACGTGCGGCCATCGGCCGAGGTCCACACGAGCGTGCCGAAGGCGCCGTCCGACGATATGGCGACCAGCACGTCACGGCTTCTGACGATCGCCGCAACACCGCTCGCGTTGGCGGTCTCAGGGACCGATGCCGCCTCCCAGCCGACCACGGCCGGCTCGCTCGGCTCGGGCGACGGCGTCTCCTCCGCGGATGGCTTCGGAGTGGCCGATGGGCTGGCTGGAGTCGACGGCGCAGCCGATGGTGAAGGCGCCTGCGCGCTGCAGGCGGCGAGAACGACCGAAACGACGGCCAGGATGGCAAGGAGAAACCGGCTCATGTGCGCAGGATGGGTGCTCGGTTGGTGCGGCCGCATCGGCTGGCACGCCGGTACGGAGGTCCGGCAAGCGACGTATCGGCGGAGTGGGCGCGCGCTTGCTGCGGCAGCAAATTCGGCGCGAAGGTGGCCGATAGTTGGCCGGGCCGGAATGCCGCCGATCAGCTCGGCGCCTCGAGACCGCCCTGCTGGCGGGCGGCCGCGACGACCCGCTCGATGTCGGCGACGATCGGGCTCGAGTCGCCGAGGACCGCGGCGCCGGCCTCGCGCGACATCTCGTACCAGCGCTCGCCCTCGTCGCGCCCGCGCGCCAGCAGAAACTCGGCGAGCGCCTGGTACTTGTCCACCGCGGCGATGCGCAACTGCGTTCGCTCGATGATCTCGACGCCCTCTCGCAGGAGGCTCTCGGCCTCATCATCCCGACCCTGCGCAGCGCGGACGCGGCCCAGCATCGTCGCAGTCGAGGCGACGGTCGCCCAGTCGTCTGTCTCGACCATCTTGCGCGCCCGCAGCGCGTACTCCTCGGCCGCATGGAGGTTGCCGGCAGCCAAGGACGCATCGGCGAGGCTGCGATACGCCTCCGGCAGGCGACCGCCGTGCGAGATCTCCTCGAGCATCGAAGCCTGGCGCTCGAAGTACGACATCGCGCGCACGGGGTCGCCGTCGAGCAGCGCGGCGCTGCCGAGGGAGTCGAGGGCGCCGTCCACGTCATCATGCGCTTCCGCCTCGGTGAGCACCTCGAGGGCTATTTCCCACAGCCGGATGCCCTCGGCGGGGTCGATGCCGCGGAAGTAGAGCATCCGGCCCTCTTCGAGCCTGATCCGGGCCTGGACGAGGCGGCTCGTCCCATGCGCGATCGCGCGAATGCGATCGAAGGTGACGGTGGCCCGTTCGAAATCGCCGGAATTGATCGCCGCGCCGACGACGCGGAGCAGCGCCGTCGCCTCGCGTCCGGCGTCGCCGATCTCATGCGCCAGCGCAGCAGCGTTCTCCCAGCGCGTCGCGGCGAGCTCGAGGTCGCCGTACCACCAGCCCTCCCAGCCGAGGTTGTAGTCGACGTCGAACTGGTGCGCCCGGTCGCCCGCTTCCTCGAGCTCCGCATGGGCCTCTTCGAGGATGCGCACCGCGTCGTGCGCGTCCGTCGAGCGTCCCGGTCCGATCCAGCTGTCCATGCCGATGGCGAGCAGCGCCTGGCCGCGGAGGTCCTTCCGCCCGAGGCGTGCGGCCGTCGCCTCGAGGCGGTCGGCAATCGGCCGCGCCTTGCCGAGCTCGCCCCGCGCCACCAGGGACTCGACGATCAGGGCCTCCAGCTCGGCGGCGATCGCATCATCGGAGGGGCTAAGGGCCAGCGCCCGATCTGCGAAGCCCTCGGACGCCCTGAAGTCGTGGCGTGCAAGGGCCTTGCGGGCCGCGTCAGACAGCGCCGCAACGGCGCGGTCGCGCACGGCCACCTCGCTGCGCCCGAGAAGCTCGCGCTGCAGCAGCGTTGCCTGTTCGAGATGAAACGCCTCAATCTCCACGAACTCGTCGCGGCGGTCTCCTGCCCGCCGAGCCAGCCAATCGATCACGGCGAGGTGGAGCTCGGCGCGCCGCGCCTTGGGCAGCGTCGCGTACGCGACGTCTCGGATGAGGATGTGCTTGAACCGATAGCTCGCCGGAGCTCCGGGCTCGATCGTCAGCAGGTCGCGGAGGACCGCGTCATCGAGGTGGCGGTTCGCGGTCTCATCGGTCAGGCCGGCCACGGCGTCACGCTGGAACACCCGGCCGATGACGGCGCCAGCCTGCAGCACCGCCAGCGCCTCCCGCGGGAGCGCATCCAGGCGGCTCCGGATCAGCGCCTCGATCGAGTCGGGCACGCCGACCTCCTCGATCCCCGTGCCCGCCACCCAGCGACCATCACGATGCGTGATCGCGCCGCGGTCGATGAGCATCCGGATCGTCTCCTCGACGAAGAGCGGATTGCCCTCGGCGCGGTCGAGGATCCGCTCGCGCAGCCCGACGGGCAGTCCCTCCACGTGAAGCAATTCGCCGATGAGCGCCGTCGCCTCGTCGCGCGTGAGAGGCTCCAGTGAGATGCGCGACGCCTCCATCCGTCCGGCGCCCCACGCGGGGCGGGTGTCGAGCAGGTCCGGCCGCGCCAGGCACGCGATCAGGACGGGCACGTCGCGCAACCAGGTGGCCAGGTGCTCCAGCATGCCGAGCAGGGGCGGCTCCGCCCAGTGGATGTCCTCCACGACCAGCAGCAGTGGCTGCTGCGCCGCATGCGACTCCACCATCCGGCGGACGGCCCAGGTGATCTCCTCGTCGATCGCCTCACCGGACACCGGCGCCTCGCTGACCAGGCCGATGGCGAACGCGAGCCGGTCGGCAACGGCGTCGTCCGGCGCGACCGAGCGCAGCCGCTCCGCGGCGGCGCGGGCGTCCAGCTCGGGACCGATGCCGGCGAGGTCGCGCAGGATCTCGGCGATCGGCCAGTACGTGATGCCATCCCCGTACGGGAGGCAGCGCCCGCGAAGGACGCGCGTGCCGTCGTTGGCGAGCGTGGCCGCGACCTCGCGCACGAGCCGGCTCTTGCCGACACCCGGAACGCCGAAGACCGTAAAGAGGATCGCCTTGCGCTCGGTGCGCGTCCGGCGAGCGGCGTCCAGCAACAGCGTTAGCTCCTCGTCGCGGCCGGTCAGCGGCGCGCTCAATCCCTCGATCCCACGCGCGGCGCCGATCTCGGCGATCGCCTCGATGACACGCCATGCCGGCGTCGCATCGGTCTTCCCCGAAAGCTCCCATTCGCCTGCCGACTCGAAGCGGAAGGCCCGCGACGTGGCGCCATGGACCATCGGCCCGACGACGATCTCTCCACGCCTGGCGCGTTGCTCCAGGCGCGCGGCGACATTCAGGGGGTCGCCGGTGGCCATCGTCGCGCCACCGAAGGGATCGCCGACCACGACCTCGCCGGCCTCGATGCCGATGCGGAGACCCATCTCGATCCCGTGGCTCGACAACGTGTCGGCCGCGATCTCCTCCAGGCCGTCGCGGATGGCGAGCGCAGCGCGCACCGCGCGTTCCGGGTCGTCCTCGTGAGCCGCCTGGAGGCCGAACAGGGCCAGCACGGCGTCGCCGGCGAACTTCTCGACGCTGCCGCCGCGAGCGCGAATCTCCTCGCTGGCGCGCTCGAAGAAGCGACCGACGATGCCGCGGACGACCTCCGGATCGAGGCGTTCGCCCATCGCGGTCGAGGCCGCCAGGTCGGCGAACAGCGCGGTGACGTGGCGGCGCTGCTCGACGGCGACGCGCGCGACGAGCGAGTGCCCGCAGGCCGAGCAGAAGCGTGCCTGCTCGGCATTCTCGGCGCCACAGCTCGGGCAGCGGCTCACGACGGCGAGTGTAGCCGTCGCGATGCCCATTTCGCGACACCCTGAGACTTGACGGGACAACTCGTCTTACATAGTTTCGTGCCGATGACGCTCACGGCCGATCCGACCATCCACCGCCAGGTCGTCGCCGCCGCCCGCGGCCTCCTGGAGACCGAGCCGTCTGCCAGCATCGGGCGGATCGCGCGCGAGGCGGGGGTGTCGCGCGCAACCCTGTATCGGCACTTCGGTTCGCGCGATGCGCTCCTGGCTGCCATTGAGATCGAGCCGCCGACCCCGGCCTGCGAGCGGATTCTCGAGGCGGCCGCCGATCTGCTCGGTCGCGGCGGGCTCCACGGCTTCAGCATGGAGCAGCTCGCCGTGGCAGCCGGCGTGTCGCGCGCGACCGTCTACCGCCTCTTTCCGAGCAAGGCCGCCCTGTTCGGCGACATCGTCCGGACCTTCTCCCCCTTCGAGCCGGCCATGGCGGTCTTGCGCGAGCACGGGCACCGCCCGCCGGGCGAGGTTGTGCCGCTCCTCGTGCGCACCTTCGCGGAGGTCGGTGCGCGGCGCATCGGCATCATGCGTGGCGTTCTGTTGGAGGCGTCGGCCCTTGATCGCGATGCGATGGCCGGCGTCCAACCGTTCATGCCCGACGCGATCGGCACGCTGGCCGGATACATGGCTCGCCAGATGGACGCAGGCACCGTGCGCCGCATGCACCCGGTGCTCGCCGTGCAGGCGCTGCTGGGTCCGGTGTTCGTGCACCTGCTGACGCGCCCGATCGCCGAGCGCCTCGTGGGCTTCGACCTGCCCCTTGACGACGCAATCTCGCAGCTGACGACCTCGATCCTCGAAGGGCTGCGGCCGTGACCGGGTTCGCGATCGAGACCCACGGCGTCCGCAAGCGCTTCGGCGACGTCGCCGCGCTCGACGGCATCGACCTCGGCGTGCCCACCGGCATGGTGTACGCGCTGCTCGGACCGAATGGAGCCGGCAAGACCACGCTCATTCGCGCCATCGTCGGCCTGGTCAAGACCGATGGCGGCGAGCTCACGGTCCTGGGCACGCGCATGCCCGACCGCGACGTGCTCGCCAACGTCGGCTACATGACCCAGGCGCCGGCGCTCTACATGGACCTCAGTGCGGAGGAGAACGTGCGCTTCTTCGCCCGCGTGCAGGGCCGGGGCGACGTCGAATGGGCGATGCGCTTCGTCGACCTGTGGGACCGGCGCTCATCGGTCACGGCGACGCTGTCCGGTGGGATGCGCACGCGGCTGTCGCTGGCGTGCACGCTGGTGCATCGGCCGTCGCTGCTTTTGCTCGACGAGCCGACAGTCGGCGTCGATCCGCAGCTGCGCGCCACGATGTGGGACGGCCTGCGCGAGATGGCGGCCGGTGGCACCACCATCCTGGTCAGCTCCCACGTGATGGATGAGGCGGCCCGCGCCGACCGGCTGGCGCTCATCCGCAACGGCCGGATCCTGGCCGATGGCACCGTTGGCGACCTCCTGGCCCGCGCGGAAGTCGACGATCTCGAGGCTGCCTTCCTGGCCCTGAGCGCTGACCGATGAGCCTCTCGCGCACCCTCGCCATCACCGCCCGGCTCCTGGCCCAGTTCCGCCACGACCACCGCACGCTTGGCATCCTGTTCGTGACGCCGATCATCGTGCTCGGACTCTTCGCCCTGCTGCTCGGCACCGATGCGCCCGACCCTCGAGTGGGCGTCGTGCTCGAGACCGGGGAGGGCCTGGCGACGAACATTGCCGAGGCGCTCGAAGATTCCGAGGCGCTCGACGCGGTCCGACTTACCGACGCGGATGATCCGGAAGCGCTGCTTCGCGACGGCACGCTGGACGGGTACATCGTCCTGCCGGCCATCACGACCGGTGCGACCACCCTCGAGGTGGTCATGGAGGGCACCGATCCGCAGGCCGGTGCCGTCGTTGGCTCGACACTGCAGGGCGCGGTGCTGGACAGCTTCGGCAGGCTGCTCGAGACGACGAGATCGCGGCTGATGGAAGCGACCGTCGATGTGGAGGTGCGTTCGCTGTCCGGCGGTGACGACCTCGACACCCTCGACCTCTTCGGCGGCCCGTTCATCGGCCTGTTGATCTTCTTCCTGGTGTACGTCGTGACGTCGGTGTCGTTCCTGCGCGAGCGATCGTTGGGGACGCTCGAGCGGCTCATGGCCTCGCCGCTGCGCCGGACGGAGATCGTGGTCGGCTACATGCTCGGCTTCACCCTGGTCGCGCTGGTGCAGGCGGCCATCATCCTGGGGTTCGGGCTGGGGATCATCGGCCTCTACAACGCCGG
>DASTTX010000094.1:0-2583 GCA_035759945.1 Candidatus Limnocylindria bacterium
CCAGCATGACGTCCAGGGGACCTGGCGCCGCGCCGATGAGCTCGAGGAAGTCCCACGGCGAGACGAGGTCCGCATGCGGTCCGAGCTGTGGCGGAACGATCTCGTCGCGACGGCGACGTGTGCCCGGAACTGGCCGCCGCACGGCTGCCACGGACAGGCGCGGGCTCGAGAGGTGAACCTTCGGTCGGATGCCGCCGGGCCACGTCGCCATGGCCGCTGCCAGCGCATCGGCGAGCGACATGCCGGGCGTCTGCAGGATTCGACCGTGATGCCAGTCGTACACGATGCGCACGCCGGTGCGCCGATGCAGCTCCAACGCGTCGCCCAAATTGAAGAGGCGCTCGTCGTTCTCGAGGCCCACGCGCCGGCGAGCTCGGTCGCTCAGGAGCTCCCACGCTTGGACCCATCGGTCCAGCGCCGCCGCATGGTCGTCGTAGCGGCCACCGACGTGGACCACCACCGTCCCCTCGGGGCCGCAGCCCATGGCGTCGAGCAGGAGCGCGTCGGCCTCGAGCTCCGCGAGCGACCGGTCGCGCAGGCCCTCCTTGGCGCCATTGATGACCGTGTACTGCCCGGGATGCAGCGAGAGGCGGAGTCGAAGTGCGCGTGCGCGCGCGCCCAGCTCCGCCAGCTCATCGGCGCATTCGTCGATCTGTCGCCGATAGTCGAGGTCCGGCAGGTCGGGATGCGTGCCATACGGCACGACGCTGCTCGACATGCGGTACATCCGGACGCCGATCCGCTCGAGGTGGTCGAAGACAGCATGGAGCAGCGCGATCGACGTGCGCAGGTGCGGCCCGCTCTGCCACCTGCGCTTGTCAGCCTCCTTGAGCGGCCCAGGTGCGGCGAGAACCTTGACCGCGAAGCCGAGGCGATAGGGAACTGGCACGCACCGATAGCTGGCAGGACCGATGCCGGACGTCGGTCCCGCCTGGATGAGCGGTCAGGCGCCGCCGAAGAAGCGGTTGATGCGATCGGTCTCGTCGGAGAACGCCCAGCGCTCGGTGACCTTGCCGTCCCGGACGTGGTAGATCTCGGCGGTGCGGTAGACGAGCTCCCGGCCGCCCATCGTCGCGGTCGCGGTGACGAGCTGAATCGCGTGCTCGTCGTTCGCGAGCGCGTCGTGCGTCTCGGTCTCACCAGACCGATCAAAACCGTTGCGGTCCCCGGTGCCGGTGGCGCATGATCCGCCGGAGTTTCCGAGCGAGACGGAGGACGGTGACCGTGGGGCGCATCGAGTGGGCGAGCGCGGCTCGCATCCTGGGCTGGATGATCGGCATCGGCCTGCTGGTCGGCGCGCTGATCCGGCTGGCGCTGTCGTTCGAGCTCTTCGGCGGGCCGCCCGTGCCGCCCCCGGAGAACTTCGTCGACAACGTGATGACGTACTACGAGTTTGTGCGGAGCCAGTGGCCGATCGAATTCGCCGGTGCTGCCGTGACCGCCATCGCCTTCGCCGCCCTGGCCATGATGGGACCGGTCCTCGGCCGGTTGGCGACGGACGCCGATGCGCGCGGCGGGCTCGTCATGGTCGCGTTCCTTGGACTGGGCGGCATCGGCCTGGTGGCGCAGCTGCTCCAGATCGGCGCCGTCCCGTACATCACGCGCGCCGAGCTGTGTGAGTGCGGCCTGGCGGAAGCGGAGCTCATGGCGCGCGAGGTCGCGAACAACGTGGTCTATGACGTCCAGCTGTGGCTGGTCGTCGGCGCGCTGCTCCTGGCTGTGCCAGGGGTCCTGCTTGCCGGATCGCTCGGCGCCGATGCAGGCATGCCGCCCGGCTGGCGCTGGCTCTCGGTCGTCATCGCGGCGGCGGCCATCGTGCTTGCCGTGCTCACCGTGGCGCGAGCCTACCCGTTCGACCAGTACGCGCTGGGCCTGACGGCGGGCATTCTCGTCCCGATCTGGGCCATCTGGCTGGCGGGGCGAGCATCGGTTGTGTGGGGGAGCCGCGCGGAGGCGACCCCCGGTAGTCCGCTGTAGGGAGTATCGGCCAGGAAGTGGCTGTCGTTGTCAGCCACGGACCAAGGACAGCCAAGCTCGGCCGTTCTGCTTGGCTGTCCTTCTCACCGTCGATACAACTCGGCCAGGAAGTGGCCGTTACTCCCAGCAGCGAACCATCCGCGAAGCCCGCGAGGGCCAAGGGAAGCGGTCGCCTAGCGGCGAGCCCTCATGAGCCGAACCCCCCTGTGCGTCCCTTGTGGGCACGTTGAGAATAGCGTGCGTGGGCCCGCGTGAAGAACGCATCGGCTATCCGGCGCAGGGTCGGTCGTCCGTTCGACTGGCGGCCCCTACGGGACGCGACTCCGCAGCGCATCCAGGAGCGGCACGGCCGACATGCGCTCGTAGGACGCGCGTGATCGAGCCGACCATTCGTTGCCGCCCGGCAGCCGATGGCGATCGGCCAGCAGCGTGGCATCGGCGTAGGCATCCGCCGACAGCAAGCGCCAGCCCGCCGCTTCCAGGTCCTCGGCAGCGGCCACGATCTCGTTCGCCGCGGTTGCGGGATCGCCACCCACCTCGGCGCGAGCGATGGCCTTGAACCATCGCGCAAGTTGAATCGTGAACGCGGTCGCGACCGTGTCCGGG
>DASTTX010000095.1:0-5741 GCA_035759945.1 Candidatus Limnocylindria bacterium
GTACACGCGCGCCGGATCGACCTCGTAGTGCTCCAGCGCGAAATCGACGAAGGTCGCCAGGTCCTCGCCGAACCCGCACTCGCCCTCGGCGTACCTCGTCGCGTACTGCGGTGCCAGGACGACGAACGGCTGCTCATCGGACCACTCGCCATCCGCGATGAGCTGCGGAATGCCGAGATCGTCCACGAGCTCCATCGCCTCCTCGGAGCCGTCGCCCGCTTCGCCGGCGCCATGCAGGAACACGAGGAGCGGCGCCGCGTCGGCGGTGCCGTAGCTGGGCGGAAGGTATTCCAGGTAGCCCAGCGGGGCTCCATCGTTCCCCATCGGCTTCACCGAAAGAGCGGTCGCCGGGGCGGCCGATGCTGACGCCGCCGCACTGACCGATGGCTCCGTCGCGCTCGAGGATCCGGCAGCGCCATCCCTCGACTGGGCGGCCCCGCCACAGGCGGCGAGCAGAACCAGCAGTGAGACGGTGAACAAGGGACGCATGGGATGGCACCTCCGGCCCCGATGAGACCGGCGATTGCCCATTGAGGGAATACGACGAACATCGTATTTTTCGCGGATGGCCCGATTGATCGCGGGCGATGCTGCCTCGCTGCTCGAGCTCGTTCACGACGGCGCGCACTCCGGCGGGCGGGAGCCGTTCCCACCGACTGTGCTGTTCGGGCTGGCGCGGCTGATTCCATCGGACGCGTGCGTCGGCTACCAGGAGGCCGACATCGCGGGCGACTTCCGGGTCGTCGATCTCGTCGAGGTCATCGGGGTGCCGCCGTCACCGAGGACCGAGGGCGCCTTTCACTCGCTCGGCTGGCAGAACCCGATGCATTGCCGCCTGCACGCCCGCGACGACGTCGTGCTCCGCCTGTCGGACCTTCTCAGCCGCCGGCAGCGCGCGAAGCTCGAGTACAACGAGCTCGTCTGGAAGGCGCACGGCATCGATGACGCGTTGCGCGTCTGGCTCCCCGCCCCGCCCGGCCGCGCGCGCTCGATCTACCTCGAGCGCAGCGGCACCGACTACACGGATCGGGATCGGCTGCTGCTCCAGCTGCTCCGCCCGCACCTGGCGCGCATGCGCCTCGATGCCGAGGCGCGGCGGCGCGCCCAGCCGTCCTGGGACCTCACGTCACGCGAGGCGGAGGTGCTTGGCTGGGTCGCGCGCGGCCTGACGAACGCACAGATCGCCGCCACGCTGTTCATCTCGCCGGAGACCGTCCGGAAGCACATCGAGAACATCTTCGAGAAGCTCCACGTTCGAACCCGCACGGCCGCAGCGGCCCGCTTCCTCGCCGATGCGTAAGGCTGTCGCTGACGACCTCGCCCGCGCCGACAAGCTTCGCCAGCCCTAGCTGCTGGGCACCGCCGAGCGACGCTGCGCGGCCGCGGATGCTCGCTCGAGCCACTTGGCGAGCGCCGGCCGCGGATCCCCAGCCTTGCCGAGGATGTCCGAGACCTTGCCGTTCAGCCGGTCGCGGTCGGATGCGCTCAGCTCCTGGCCGGTGAGAATCAGGATCGTCGCGTCGCGCGTCGCGGGATTCGCGCGGAGCTGGTCGACGACCTCGTATCCGTTCACGTCCGGCATGACGAGGTCGCAGATGACGAGCTCCGGCGGGTCGGCCTCGGCCATCGCCAGGCCCTCGCGGCCGGACGCGGCCGCCGACACATCGAATCCGGCCGGCCGGAGCGCCTCCACGACGAGATCACGAGCCTGCGGATCGTCGTCGATGGCGAGCACCTTGACGCGGCGCTGCTTGACCTTGGTCGTGAACGTGTACTGCGCCAGCCGCGCAAGGAGTGCCTCCGGCTTGACCGGCTTGAGGAAGTAGTCCGCGGCGCCAAGGCTCATGGCGACGTTGCGCTCGTCGACGACCGTGACGACGACGACGGGCACGTCGCGAAGCCCGGGATCGGCCTTGAGCCGCCGCAGTACCTCCCACCCGTCGATTCCGGGGAGCAGGACGTCGAGGATGATGGCGGCAGGTGCCGAAGCGCGCGCGGCCGCGATCCCGGACTCGCCGTCGGCGGCGACCACCGCTTCATAGCCCTCGCTCTCGAGGTACGTGCGCAGCAGGCGGACGGCGCCCGGGTCGTCCTCGATCACGAGCACCGAGGTGCCGACAGCGGTCGGGGTCGCCATCGGCTGGCTGGCGCTCGTCTGCGGCCCGCTCGCCGCGCGGCTCTCGGGCAGCACGAGCTCGAAGCGCGAGCCAACCCCGAGCTCGGACGAGACGTGCAGCTCGCCGCCGTGCGCCTCGGCCAGTCGGCGGCTCAACGCCAGGCCGAGGCCGGTCCCCGCCTCCCGAGCCTTCAGGTCGCCGACCTGGCTGAACTCGTCGAAGATGCGGCCAAGATCATCGGCAGCGATGCCGACGCCGGAGTCGATCACGGCGATCCGCGCCGCATCGCCGTCCCAACGGGACTCGACGCGGATGCGGCCCCCCTCGGGAGTGAACTTGATGGCGTTCGAGAGCAGGTTGTAGACGATCTGCCGCAGCCGGCCCCGGTCGGCGACGATCGAGCCGGCCTCCTGGTCGACGACCATCTCGATTCGCTTTCGATCCGCCAGCGGACGCAGCCCCTCGACAGACTCGACCAAGGCGGTCCCGAGGTCGAAGCTCTCCCGCTCCAGCTCGATCCGCCCGGCCTCGATCTTCGTGAGGTCCAGGACGTCGTTGATCAGCGACAGAAGATGCTCGCCGCTGCGGTGCACGTGCTGGATCCACTCGTCCGGGATCACGCGGCGCTCTCCGTCGAGCGGCTCGTCACGCATGAGCGCCGAGAAGCCGATGATCGCGCTCAACGGGGTGCGCAGCTCATGGCTCATGCTCGCCAGGAAGTCGCTCTTCGCCTGGCTGGCTCGCTCGAGCGCCTGGACCGTCACCGCCAGCCGATCCGCCAGCGCCTCCGTCTCCTGCTGCGCCTCGCTGCGCTGTCCGAAGACCGTCGCCTGGTCGACGAGCGATCGTACGATGCGAAGGTCGTCGGCCTTGAACAGGCTTGGCCGCGGCCGAAGCAGGATGACTGCTCCGGGCTCGTCGTCGGAGCCGGTGAAGCGAACGACCTCTGCGTACGGCGCGTTCATGGCAGTCGCAAACGCGCCGAGCTGTCCATCGGCTGCGGTGAGGGCGCGGTGGTGGAGGACCGGCTCGGGGACGACGTCGAAGCCAGCGGCCGGCTCGGCGATGCCCGGCTCACGGTCGACGGCGAGGAGTCGGGTCGGTTCCCCGGCGACCACCATGGCGATCGATGCGCCGGTCGTGCGGCGCGCCAGCTCTGCGGTGCGCGTCCAGACGCTCGAGACCGTGTCCTGCGCCTGCGTCCCGGACAGCGTCTGCATGAACTCGAACGAGGCGACCGCGCTCCAGACCTTGCGCACCCACGCCGGCGGCATGAAGGCCAGCACGTAGAGCGTCGCAGCGCCGAGCGCCAGGATGTTCCCGGCGTTGGCAGCTCCGGGGATTCCCGACCCGAAGACGAGCAGCGCAAGGGCCAGCGCCATGCAGACGCCTGCGGCGGCCGCGACGCCAAGGCGAACGCGGGCCGATCCGACCCTCCGACGAGCTTCACGTGCCAGGAAGAACCCGGCAACGAGATGCGTCGCGGCGAACACCGCGGTCGCCGGGAGGAAGAGGAATGCGAGCCGCTCGATCTGGATCGCGATGAACGGTATTGACGTCACGCCCCATGCGCCGATGGCCGCCAGCCAGACCGGCCGAGGCACGGGACGGAGCTGGTTCGCGAGTCGCAGGGTGAACAGCGGCTGCGCGAGCAGGAGTGCGAGCGCGGCGCCCAGCACCGGATCCGGCAACCGACCGGTGATGGCGTTGACGCCGATCGTGGCGAACAGCGCGGCGACCGATCCGAAGATCAGCATCACGTCGCGGCTCAAGGCGTCGCGTCGACGCAGATACGAGATGAGCGTCGTGATGAACAGGACCAGGAAGAGCAGCTCGATGGCGAGGGTGAGCACGTTCACGCCGCGTCCCCGTGGCGCTGAAGGCCGCGCGTGTAGGCATCGAGCTCGCCGTCCTCATGCGCCTCGAGCTTCTCGAGCGATGCCACGAAGAGATCGGTCAGCTCAGGATCGAACTGACGACCGCGATTTCGGATCAGCTCCTCGATCGCTTCCTCGTCGGACAGCCGTCCGCGGTACGGGCGGTCGTGGGTCATCGCATCGTGCGCATCGACGATGCCCACGATCCGCGCGCCCATCGGGATCGCCTCGCCCGACAGGCGGTCGGGGTAGCCTGCGCCGTCCCATCGCTCGTGGTGCGCCCGAACGATCGGGCTGACCAGGCGTCCGATGCGCAGCGGGCTCAGGATGTCCGCGCCGATGAGCGGATGGCGCTGCATCTCGGTCCGTTCCTCATCGGTCAATGCGCCCGGCTTGAGGAGGACGTCCTCGCGGATGCCGATCTTCCCGACGTCATGGAGCACGGCGCCGTAGCCAACCGCTTCCACCTGCTGCGGGTCCAGCCCGGCGAGCCGGGCCAGCTTGACGGACCGATCGGCCACGCGGCCGCAATGGTGCTCCGTCGCCGGGTCCTTGGCGTCGACCGCGCTGGCGAGGGCGACCAGCACGTCCTGGGTCGCCTCCAGCCGATGAAGCGCCGACGAAAGCCGCAGGTTGGTGCGCACCCGGGCGAGCAGCTCGGCGGGCTCGAACGGCTTCGTGACGAAGTCGCTGGCGCCGGCGTCGAGGCCGGCGACCTTGTCCTCGGTCCGCCCGCGGGCGGTGACCAGGATGATCGGCAGCAGGGCCGTCGCGGGGGCGCGACGTGCCGCGCGGGTCACCTCCAGGCCATCCATCCCCGGCATGCCGATGTCCAGCAGCGCCACGTCCGGTGGCTGCCGCTGGATTTCGCGCAGTGCATCGGCTCCGTTGTCGAACTCCCGCACCCGGTAATCGGCACGCTCGAGCGTGGCGCGCAGCAGCGCACGCGTGGCGAGGTCATCCTCGGCAACGACGATGGAGCCAGCTTCGAGAGGCCGCTGGAGGGCAGCGAGATCGGGTCTCTCCACCGCTTGATCGTCGCCCAAGCGAGCCCGGACGTCAGTGGTACTAATGGGGTGGCGAGTCCGGGACCGCGCAACCTGTCATTTGAGGCATGAAGATAACTGTTGTTAGGGCAGGCGGACTCATCGGTTCCAAGGTGGTCGAGCTGCTCCCCGGTGACGGCCACGATGTCGGCGCGCTTTCACGCTCATCCGGGACGGACGTCCTGGCTGGGGATGATATCGCCGATGCGCTCGCCGGCGCTGACGCGCTCGTCGACGTCACCAATTCGCCTTCCTTCGACACCGCCGCAGTCATGTCATTCTTCACCACATCGGCCACGGACCTGAGACTGCGCGGACGCTCCGGTTGCGATATAACCGTTACGGATATATAGTCTCGATCCATGGCCCGACCTTCGCCCCTCACGCCGGCGGTTCTGCACATCCTGCTCGCGCTCTCCACCGAGGAGCGGCACGGGTACGGAATCATGAAGCAGGTCGAGAGCGAGTCGGGCGGCAAGGTGAAGATGGGTCCCGGCACGCTGTACGGGTCCATCGGCCGCATGATGGACGCCGGGCTGATCCGTGAGAGCGACAAGCGCCCCGACCCCGACATGGACGACGTGCGGCGGATCTACTACGCCATCACCGGTGCCGGACGCGAGGCGCTCCAGGCAGAGCTGGACCGGTACCGAAGCGTCGTGGCCGTCGCCACCGCCAAGCGCCTCACCCCGAAGGCATCA
>DASTTX010000096.1:0-21030 GCA_035759945.1 Candidatus Limnocylindria bacterium
ACCGCAACGGCATCGGCGACGAGATGTACTACGTCCACGAGGGCACCGGCACGCTCGAGACGATCTTCGGACCGATCGCGTACGGACCCGGCGATTACCTGGTGCTGCCGATCGGGACCACCTATCGGCTGGTTCCCGACGTCGGCGTCGGGCAGCGCATGCTGTGGCTGGAGTGCCCGTCCGAGATCGAGCCGCCGCGGCGCTACCGCAACGAGTACGGCCAGCTGCTCGAACATTCGCCTTACTACCACCGCGACATTCGCCCGCCCGCCGAGATGGCGCCGATGCTCGACGAGGGAGACTTCGTCATCCGCATCCGCAGCCGGGACCGGATCACGCCGTACCACTACCGCCATCACCCCTTCGACCTCGTCGGCTGGGACGGTTACCTGTGGCCGTTCGCGTTCAACATCGGCGATTTCGAGCCGATCACCGGGCGCATCCACCAGCCGCCGCCGGTGCACCTCACCTTCCAGCCGCGCAACTTCGTGGTCTGCTCGTTCGTGCCGCGCAAGTTCGACTATCACCCGCTGGCCATCCCGGCGCCGTACAACCACAGCAACATCAACTCCGACGAGGTCATCTACTACGTCGCCGGCAACTTCATGTCGCGACGGGGGGTCGATATCGCCTCGTTCACCGTCCATCCGGCCGGCATCCCGCACGGCCCGCATCCGGGATCGGTCGAGGCTTCGATCGGCAAGGAGGCGACGGAGGAGCTGGCGGTCATGATCGACACCTTCCACCCGCTGTTCCTCACCCGCCAGGCGACCGAGCTCGAGGACGAGCGGTACCCGTATTCGTGGATTCCGCCCGAGGATCCCCACGACCACGCGCGGGAGCTGTCCGAGCGCGGGCCGGAGGCATTTCCGGACTGAGGCGATGCCACGGGCGGCACGGGCGGTACGACGATCGCCGCGAACCGGCCAGGTGCCCGTCAGGTGAGCGCTAGCCGGTCCGTTGGGCCGCGAACCGCCGGATCACGCCCCTGGTGCTCACCTGGTGGGAATCCGCACCGTTCGCTATAGACCGGGTCGCGTAACGCTCACCTGGTGGGAATTCGTGCGCCTCGTCGCGACGCGGGCGACGTCGGCGATCGCTGCGTCACCCGGGCTCGGGGCCTTCGAGGTTGACCAGCTGAGGTCCTTCGCCGACCCGTACCACGAATGCTTCCGCCTGACCCTCAGACCCGGTCGTCTCGCGGTGCACGAGCTGCGCCGGGTTGAAGATGAAGTCGCCCGAGTGGGCCGCAATCGACTCTCGTCCGCCCGGGCCGAACTCGATGGTCAACGTGCCCTCGAGGACATAGATGTACGAGTCGTTGCCGCCGTGGTGGTGCCAGCCGCTCGAGACGCCGGCATCGGTGCGCACCCAGCCGGCCCACGTGCCTGGACCCTCGTGCAGCGTCCGCCGCTCCATGCCGGGTGTCGCGGGGCCGGGATGGCCCTCGTCGGGGTGAACGACGGCGGCTCGCGATCGCATCGGTCCATCTCCTCGTCCGCGTGAAGGGCTCAATTGTCGCCGCCCGCGCAACGGCCGGTGAGCTCGCTGGTTCGAATCTCGCAGTAGCATCGGCCATGGAAGCAGCAGAGGCGACGCCGATGACCGACGCGACCGCGATCCCGGTGAACATGTTCGACAACGACCGCGAGGTCATGGTCGTCGCACCCATGCCCGGCGTCGGGCCGGAGGACATCAGCATCGACGTCGCCGACGATGGCCAGGTGACCCTCCGTGCACGGATGCATGGCGAGGGTCAGGAGCGCATCGACTACCTGGCGCACGAGTGGTCGTATGGGCCGTACGAGCGAACGCTCCAGCTGCCGGTGCCGGTCGACGCCACCCGCGCCAACGTCACCTTCGGCAACGGGGTGCTGGCCGTCACCTTCCCGAAGGCCGGCGCGACGACCTCGGGCCGCGTCCTGGTCCAGCGCACCGGCCAGGCGCGCGGCATGACGGCCGGCCATCTCGGCTCCCGGGGCGGGGCCGGCGACGACCCGACGCCGGACGACGGCAGCAGCGCGACGACGGTGGTGTGATCCTCTACTTCCTGCGTCACGGCGACGCCGGCAGTCAGCCGTCCGGCATGGCCGATGACGAGCGTCTCCTGACCGATGGCGGGATCGCTGCCCTGCACTCGGCCGCCCCGCTCTGGCGGCGCCTCAACCTGCGCCCGGACGTCGTCCTCACGTCGCCGCTCGCGCGAGCAAGGCAGACGGCCGACCTCTTCTGCGAGGCGATCGGTGGCGAGCCAATCGCGGACGACGGGCTTCGCCCCGGCGCCAGCTGGGGCAACCTCGCGCGCGCGATGTCCGCCCACCCCGACGCGCGGCGCGTCCTGTTCGTCGGCCATGAGCCGGACCTGAGCTCGGCCATCGCGGAGCTGTCCGGCGCCGGATCGGTCAGGATGCGCAAGGGCAGCCTCGCCTGCCTCGAGTTCTACGGAATTCCCGAGGCCGGTGCCGGCGAGATCGCCTGGCTGCTCGACCCGGACCTGTACACAGAGGGAGGATGACGATGCCGGAATCGGCGGCGATCGTGCGCCGCTTCGACGATCCCGACGAGCGGCGGACGTTTCCGCTCGGCCGGCTGGACCTCGTGCAGATCGGGGCGATGAGCGTCGGGCGCGCCGAATACGAGCCGGGCTGGCGCTGGTCCGAGCACGTTGGCGCGGCGCTCGGCAAGGCAACCTGCGACGTCGCCCATATCGGCATCGTGCTGTCGGGCCGCAACCGCATCGAGATGGACGACGGGCGGGTTTTCGAGATCGGCCCGGGCGACCTGTTCGAGATCGGCCCCGGCCATGACTCGGTCGTGGTCGGCGACGAGCCGTACGTCAGCCTGCACCTGCTCGGCGCGGAGCAGTACGCGACGAAGTGAGCGAGCGGGTGACGCGCGTGTCCGCGTATGCGCTCTGCCGGGAGGCGGACGCGCTGCTCCTCAGCCGCATCGCGCCCGGGGCGACGGTCAGCTCCGAGGGGATGTGGACCCTGCCTGGTGGCGGCCTCGAGTTCGGCGAGGAGCCCGAGGACGCGGCGCTGCGCGAGCTCGCGGAGGAGACCGGGCTCGTCGGCGAGATCACCGAGCTGGCCGGTGTCGACTCGTGGAGGGGGCCGATCGGCGCGGTCGACTACCACGCCATCCGCATCATCTACCGCGTCCGCGTCACCGGCGGCGAGCTGACCAACGAGACCAATGGCTCATCCGACCTCGCGCGGTGGGTGCCACTGACCGAACTGGCCGCAATGCCGCTGGTCGACCTTGCCCGGGTCGGCGCTCGCCTCGCCGGGGTACCGATCCAATGAGCGACGTCAGCGAGCCGCCGATCGAGGAGGCCGACGTCGCCGATACGGCCGCGGCGCTCGACGCCGGCGCGCTCCTGGTCGACGTGCGCGAGGACTTCGAATGGCGGGCCGGACACGCGCGCGGCGCCGTCCACCTGCCGATGATGGAGGTGCCCGCGCGGCTGGACGAGCTGCCCCGCGATGCGCCGATCTACCTCATCTGCGCCACCGGCAACCGAAGCGGCCGGGTGGCCGAGTACCTGGGCCAGAACGGCTTCGCGCGGCCGATCAACGTGCGCGGTGGCACGGTCGCCTGGCGGCGGGCGGGCCTGCCGATCGACCGCGAGGGGTGAGCGGCGCATCGGTGTAGGCTTGGCCGATGGCCGACCTCCAGCTGCATACCCTGCTCCTCTGCGATTACGCGCTGACGGCGCAGGACGGCAAGATCAGCGCGGTCGGCGTCTTCAGCCAGATCAACGTGGCGCGTCTTCCGGCGACCCATGGCCGGTGCTTCATCGTCGCCATCCTCGAGGCATCGCCCGGCACGCACGAGCTCGGCTTCCAGGTCATCAGCCCGTCGGGCAAGCCGACGCTGCAGCAGGCGCCACGGCTGCGGATCGATGTCCCGCCCAACGCCACCACCGCGAACATCGTGGCCGACCTGAAGGGGATGCGGATTGAGGAGATCGGACGCCACCGGATCGAGGTCCGCGCCGGCGACCAGATCCTCGGTAGCGCCCCGTTCACGATCAACCTGATCCTGCGCCAGCAGCCGGGCAACGCCTAGGCTCGATGGATCGAGCCACGTTCACATGAGCCGCTCACCGCGCTGGGTTTCCTCGGTACATCGAGCGCCTGGCCGCACCAACGCCGCGCAGCGGCGCCACTCACGCTCGCGGGGCCTCGCTGCATCGCGGAAACCGCGCACCACACAGCGCTCCGGTGAATCCGGCTCGATGTATCGAGTCGCACCTCACGGGACCCGGCGCCACAGCGTTCAACGCGCATGACAACCGACATGGAACGCGCCTTCTACGCCTCGGATGCCGCCTGGGATGGCCTCTTCGTGGCCGCCGTGCGGACGACCGGCATCTACTGCCGCCCGTCGTGCCGAGCACGCAAGCCCTTTCCGCAGAACGTCACCTACATGGCCGATGCCGGCGCCGCCCGTGCCGCCGGCTACCGCGCCTGCCTGCGCTGCCATCCCGACGCGGGCAGGCCCGTGACCATTCGCGAGATCGAAACGCCGATCGGGCCGATGACGCTCGGAGCAACGGCCGAGAACGTGGTGCTGGCCGACTTCACCCATCGGCCGATGATGGCCGCGCAGCTCGCGTCGGTCCGTCGTCGCATCGGTCCAACCGTGGCCGGCCACTCGCCGCTTCTCGATGCCGTCGAATCGCAACTCCAGGAGTACTTCGCGGGCGAACGCATCGAATTCGACGTGCCCATCGACGAGCCCGGCAGCGCGTTCCAGGAGCGCGTCTGGACGTCGCTGCGAGACATCCCCTATGGCGAGACGATCAGCTACCGCGAGCTCGCCGCGCGCGTCGGCGTCCCGGCCGGGTCACGCGCGGTGGGTCGCGCGAATGGCTCCAATCGCATCGCGATCATCGTTCCGTGCCATCGGGTCATCGCCACGGGCGGCGGGCTGGGCGGCTACGGCGGCGGCCTGGATGCGAAGCGTCGGCTGCTGGATCTCGAAGTGCGCGCTGGGGCCCTCGAAATATCGGCGTGAGCGATCGCAGGCTGCTTCCGCGGCCGCTGCGCGCCAATAGCACGCGGAATATCGGCGCCAGTGATGCCCCGAGCGCCATCCTCGTGGCAAATGGTGCTCAGGCCGGTGCGGAGCGCCGTCATGCCGCCCCCGATCACTCACAGTGATAAGTCGCGAGCGACCCTACTCAGCCCGCCCCTTGAAGTCGGCGCCGAGCGCGTGGTATCCGCCATCCACGTGGATCATCTCGCCGGTCGTCATCGAGGCCATGTCGCTGAGCAGGAAGGCGCACATCTCGCCCACCGGCGTCGCATCGGTCAAGGACCACTCCAGGGGAGCGCGCGCGCTCCAGGATCCGGCGATGGCATCGAAGCCGGGGATGCTCTTGCCCGCCATGGTCCGGATCGGTCCCGCCGAGACGGTGTTGACGCGGATGTTGTGCTCGCCGAGATCGCGCGCGAGGTAGCGAGCGGTCGCCTCGAGCCCGGCCTTGGCGACGCCCATCCAGTCGTAGATCGGCCAGGCGAGGCGGCCGTCGAAGGTGAGGCCGACGATCGAGGCCCCGGCATCGGCACCGGCCACCTTCAACGGCTCGAGCAAACCCACGGCCAGCGCCTTGAGCGAATACGCCGAGGTCTGGAAACCGAAGGCGACGCTCTCCCAGGGTGCGGTCAGAAAGTTGCCGCCCAGCGCGTCCTGCGGCATGAAGCCAATCGAGTGCAGCGCGCCGTCGAGGCGTCCCCATCGGTCCATGACCGCCGACGCGACCGCGCCGACGTCATCGGCGTTGTTGACGTCCATCTGCATCACGTCCGCCTGCGCGGGCAGCTTGCGGGCGACCTTCTCGGTCAAACGCACGCCCTTGCCGACGTTCGTGAGCAGGATCTCCGCCCCCTGCTCCTGAGCGACCTTGGCTGCGGAGAAGGCGATGCTGTCGTCGGTCAGGACGCCGGTGATGAGCAGCTTCTTGCCGTCGAGGAGCATGCGAGCGGAGCCTCCAGCAGCTTGATGGACCGATGCGCGCCTGCGGCGCGGCGAGGGTCGAATTGTACCTGCGCCGGCTCGTCAGCCGTTCCCGACTCCCTGGCCCATGATCTCGACCGGCGTCTCGCTGCCATCTGGATCGATGACGACGAAATGGGTCGCGCCCATGCCGGCGACCCGTTCTTCGATCCGCCAGCCCGGCGGAACTTCCCACCCGACGCCGTACTGGAGCGAGGTCCGCGCGGTGTCGGGCGGTGGCACGGGCTGCTGTGTCTCGATGTCGAACGCCGAGCCACCGTTGATCACCACGACGCCGCCGACGAAATCGGTGAGGGCGCGGGACCCGGGATCCAGATCGCCGATCGCCAGCTCCTCGTTGGACCTCAGGTCAACCACGCGGAGTACGCAGTGATCCGTGCAGGTGAATGCGGCGAGCTTCTCCTCGGATTCATTGACGAGCAACGTCACCTGCTTGGGAAGGCCGCTGATCGGCGCGGTGAGCAGCGCGTCCGGACGAGAGCCGACGAGCTCGGGCGGTTCGGCGACGAGCTGCGGCGGCTCTGCGCCATCGAGTGCAACTCGCCAGATTCCGGGGCCTCCTGGGCCGGTCGCGAAGTAGGCGTAACCCGATCGCGGCGCGAGCGCCGCGTGATGGAGCAGCGCCGCGACCGTGACGAGCACGCGATCCTCCTCGGTGGCTGCATCGAACAGGTGCAGCTCCGCTCCATTTCCGGCGCGGACGGCGTAGAGCAGCAGGCCCATCTTGGGTCCGACGACGAATGGCGGCCCGGCACCCGGCTGCTCCGCGCTCGGCCCCAGATTGACGTGGCCCAGGATCTCGCCGCTCACGAGGCCGACGGTGAGGCGGCTGAAATCGGGCGCCGACGGGTCGCCAAGCTCGCGCCAACCGGTCCGCCACCAGACGGCCTGCTCGAGCTCCGTGATCGGTTGCGCAACCTGCGTCGCGACGATCGAGGGCACCATCGAGGCTGACGGTTCCGAGTCCGGTCCAGCGCCCACGAGAGCGACCATGGCGATCGGCACGATCACGACGATCCCGAGCGCGGTGGCGACGAGCGCGATGAAGAGCGTGCGCCGGCTCATGGCCCGACTCTAACGCTCGGTTCTTGCGCGCGCGGCGGCGTGGCGAGCGGTGGCAGGTCCATCGGGCTAGGATCGGAACCAATGATGGTTCGCCTGTACGACTACGACGTGCCCGCCGCCGATGCGGAAAGCAGGACGCCGAGCCTGCGCCCGCTGCTCGAAAGCCTCGGGGAGGGCGAGCGGCGCGCGCTCCTGACGGGCCTCTTCAAGCCGGAGCGCATGCCCGGCACCATGGAGCGGCTGACCACCCTGGTGGAGGACGTCGACACCAGCTTCGCGAACGCGCTCGTCACGCTCGACAACGAGAAGCGATCGCGCCGCTTCGTTGCCATCGACGAAGCCAAGGCCATCCTCGACCGATGGCTGCCGGAATCGGCGGTGGCCGGCGTGCGCGAGTGGGACGTGGCCCGGCTGCTCGAGCCATACGGCGATGGGACGTACCACGGCAAGCTCCTGAAGCGGACGCGCAAGCAGCTCCGATCCGTCTCGAGCCGAGAGGCGCTGACGGTGCCCTTCCTGTTCCGCCGAACGTGGGGCGGCGCCGCGTGAGCCGATCGTCGCGACGGCGCCGCGGACGTCCGTACCAGCCGCTCCCCGAGCGCCGCAACCCGTGGATCGCGCGCATGCTGATTTTGGCCGTGGGCGTCCTCCTCATCTTCGGGTCGCTCGCGCTGTTCGCCGGCACTCGCTAGAGCGTCTCCTCCATCAGCGTCCTGACGTGGAGCAGCAGCTTCCACAGCTCCGGCGCCGCGGCGGCGAGGTCGAGGTCGTCCGGCTGCACGTGGTCGAAGAGGCGGAACTCGGTGTGCGCGCGCAGCAGCCCGGCCGCTTCGTAAGCCGATGCGAGCGCCCGCGACTGGACGAACGGCACGTGGTGATCCTCCGTCTCGTGCATCAGATACACGTCGGCGCGAAGCCCACCGACGTGCCGTGCCGGCGAGATCGCGTCGATGAAGCGCAGGCTCGACGCCGGCAGCTTCGCGATTGCGGCGTCGGCCGCCTCGAGCGATCGCGCGGCAAAGAGGTCGTGGACCGCGCGGCCGGCCGCCGTCCGGAGGCCGCGGCGGAGGGCCGGATCGGCGTCCGGCTTGATGCCCTCGCGGAGGTCCTGGGCGAACGCTGCGTCCAGCTCCCGACGATCGGCATCATCGCGCACTTGTGAGAGCAGGAAGTTGACGTAGACGTCGAGCGCCAGTGGCGTCGGCTGCCAATCGACCGCGGTGCCGTCGCCGGCCCGGTACGCGTGCGCCGATACCGACGCCAGGTAGGTTGCGGCGTCGGCGAATGCCCCGAACGCGTTGACCCAGCGGACCTGGCCGCTGATCCGCGGATCCCCGGCGGCGAGCAGTGCGAGCGAGCCGCCGACGCTGAAGCCCACGATCGCGACCCGCTCACGGTCGACCTCCGGCCTCGCGAGGAGCAGCTGGAAGGCGCGCACCACGCCGTCGATCTCGCCGACCTCGAGTCGCCCTTCGAGGAGTGTGCGCGAGTCCGGCACCAGCACCGCCACGCCCGTCCGCGCCAGCCCATCGGCGACTCGCGCGATGGCCGGGTGGTTCCGGCCCAGGTTGTTGACGCCGAAGACGAGCAGCATCGCGCCCGCCGGTTGGTCCGCCGATGCCCATGACGGGAGCCAGAGCTCGGCCAGGTCTGGTTCGCCGCCAGCGTCACCCGCCCGGTACGGCACGCTCGTCCGGATCGGCGCCTGGCTGAACAGGTTCAGCGGCTTGGGGCCGGCGTCGAGGAGGTTCGGGAGCATGACCGCGGTCTGCATCGCGACGCGGGTCGGCTCCCAGGCGACGAGCGCCACGAGCACGACCAGGAGGGCCAGACCGATGCGCCGCAGCGACCGCATCGGGCCATCCTAGTGGTGGTCCGGGTCGTCCCTCCGCCGGGTAGCCGCCTGTTCCACCTGGAGCCGCATCCGGTACAGGACGTTCCACTCCTCGCTGTTGAGGCTCGCCGCGTCCATGCGGTCCTGCACCTCGTCGAGCCTGCGGCGAAGCCCGTCAACGTCGCCGTTGGCGGCTTTCCGCGCCTCCGTCAGCTCGTCCTCGATCTGCTGCGAGTCGTCGCTCCAGGTGAGGTACGCGTCGCGGAAGGCGAGCTCGCGCTCCACCGCGGCACGAACCCGGTGAGCGTCCTCCGTCGGACCCAGCACGGCGACGTTGGTGGCGTAGGCGTAGATCTCCAGGCCATCGGCCTTGAGCCGCATCGGGTCGCCGCGCACGACCGCGCCGAGCAGGTGGCGGGCGGCGAAGCCGACCGTTCGCATCGGCCAGGCCTTCGGGCCGGTCGCCTCGGTGATCGAAACATCCTCGATGCCGATGGATGCCAGCGCGGCGCGAACCGCCTCGACCAGGTCGTCGTCATCGGTTCCCTCCTTCATCACCAGCGGCACCTGCACCAGGCTCCGCTTCTGGCGCCAGCGCTGGATGAGCAGGAACGGCGTGAACGCGACCATCTCGAGCACCGCCAGCCCGAGCAGGAAGGTCGCCGGGTAGCTGACCGGGATCAGGCGCAGCCACTCCGAGACGGTGCGCTCGTCGCGGAACTCGCCGATGACCAGGCCGCCGGCAACCGCGGGCGGCGCCAGAACGATCGCGCCGACGAGCGCCAGGTAGTGGATGGCCTCCACGTCGAAGTTGCGCTCGATGACTCCCGCGGCCTCGAGCAGCGCACCGGTGAAGATCGGGATCGCGAAGCCGATGATGACGATGACCCAACCCGCGGCCACCAGGCTGACGACCGCCAGGATGCGACCCTGCGAGCCGGGGACCTGCCCGAAGTAGAGGGCGGTCGCCCAGCCGAGGGCGAACGAGGCTGACTTGCTGAGTGCCTGCCACGCGAGGAGCAGGACGAACGGCAGGAACGGCACGCACGCTCATGACGCAAGCGACATGCCGCTCGCTCGCTCAGTCGAGGCTCAGCGGCCTCACCGTCATGGCATCGGCGACGCGCCCCTCCCATTCCTCGCGCGGGCTGTCGCAATAGAGCTCGATCTCGTTGCCGTCCGGATCGGCGGTGTAGAGGCTTCGCGTCACGCCGTGGTCGGCCGTGCCCTTCAGCAGGCCCCGCTCGGCGAGGATGCCGTGCGCCTTCTTGACGGCGTCCCAATTGGCCAGCTGGACCGCGACGTGGTACAGGCCGACGGCCGTCGGAACCGGCGACGGGGCAGAGTCACCGACGCGCAGCAGCGCGAGGTCGTGGTGGTTCTCGCCGGTGGCGGTGAGGAAGATCATCACGTTGCTCATCTCGCTCGCCACGCGGAAGCCGAGCAGGTCGCGATAGAACGCCAGCGACCGATCCAGGTCGCGCACCTTCAGCACGACGTGCCCTACTCGGATCGGCTGAAGCATGCACCGATGCTACCCCACGCGCCGGGCCCGGCACTGAGGGACGTGGCCTACTCGACATATCGAGTCGATTTCGCCAGAGACGGCGTTCGCGCTGCGTTTCCGCGCTCAATCGAGTCGGGTGACGCACGAGCCTCGCGTCGCGGAGCACGTCAGGCTCGTCCGGCCTCCATGTATCGCGGGAATCGCGCGCGAACGGGTCCTCGCGTGAATCAGGCTCGATAGATCGAGCCGGCTTGGGTCCCGACGGCTAGGACAGCCCCAGTTTCGCGCTGCAGGCGGGCCATGGCGCGAAGCCCCGCGCCGCGTGGAGCCGCTCGGCCACGATGATCTGCTGCTCGCGCGTGGCGAGATGCGCGTACTCGGCGAACTCGCCGCCGCCGTATCCGAGCCACGTGCCGTAGCTGAACTGGAGGCCGCCGTAGTAACCGTTGCCGGTGTTGATCGCCCAGTTGCCGCCCGACTCGCACTGGGCGAGCTGATCCCACACCGTGCCGCCGTCGTAGCTGGCGACCGGTGCGGGCGCCGCGGGCGCCGGCGGCGCAATGGGCCGAGGTGCGGCGACCGGCTGGAGGGTGGCCTGCATCGGCGCGGATGCGGGGGTGGGCATCGGAACGGAGCTGAGCGATTCGCTTCCGGTGCTGGTTGGTGCCGACGACGTCAGGCTGCGAACGGCGAGAAGGCCCCCGCGGTCGACGATCGCGTCGCGAGTGGGCGTGGCCGGCAGGAGACGATCGGTGGAAGCGACCGGCACCTCGATCGCCGATCGGGCGGCGAGCGGTGCGAGGAGCGCGATTCCGGAGATGCTGACAGCGGCCAGGATGAGGACGCGTCGAACGATGCTCATCGTGGATTGACGCCTGTGAGGTTCGATGCGGCGACGCGCCGCAGCTGGTCCAGCAATAGAATTCTTCCCAATACGTGGTCCGGCCGGCATAACCCCCCGCATACGAGCTCAGGTCTGCCGGCGTCGAGCCACCCTAACACCCGGTTTTCGGGCTGTCGAGCGCGGGAGGAGCCATTGCCACGTAGGAAGAAGGAGCCGGAGCGGCGTCGCGGCACGGTCGTCGTGCGCGGCAAGAGCCCTGGCGCGCGCCCCACGGAGGACACGAAGCTCCTCCGTTCACGCGAGGAGCCCTTCCATTTCCAGGAGACCGATACGTGGCGGACGCTGCGGATCATGGGTGAGTTCGTCGAGGGCTTCGACGCCCTGGCCGAGATCGGTCCGGCGGTCACCATCTTCGGGTCGGCGCGCGTCGGGCGGCGCAACCGCTACTACGGTGCGGCGCGGCGGCTGGCGGCGGCGCTTGCCAAGCAGGGCTTCGCGATCATCACCGGCGGCGGGCCCGGGATCATGGAGGCCGCCAACCGCGGCGCGAAAGAGGCGGGCGGCCTCTCCATCGGCGCGAACATCGAGCTGCCCTTCGAGCAGGGGCTGAACGAGTACGTCGACCTCGGCATGGAGTTTCGCTACTTCTTCGTGCGCAAGGTGATGTTCGTGAAGTACGCGGAGGCCTTCGTGATCTTCCCGGGCGGCTTCGGCACGCTCGACGAGCTGTTCGAGTCCCTGACCCTCATCCAGACCGGCAAGGTCGAGCATTTCCCGGTCGTGCTCTACGGCACCGAGTACTGGGAGGGGATGATGCAGTGGATCCGCGACAAGCCGCTGTACGAGGAGAAGATCAGCCCCGAGGACCTGCACCTGCTGACCATCACGTCCGACATCGACGAGGCCTGTGAAGCCATCGCCAAGCACCACCGGTCGCGAGAGCAGGAGCGCAAGGAGACGGCCAGCCAGCAGGCGACCAAGCAAGCCGTCCAAGAGGCCGATGCGGGCCGCTCGAACCGATAGGGATCAGTCGTACGAGGCTTACTGCCGGGCCGTACCCGGGTGGTGGCCGCCGCTCACGCCCTGGGATGGAGCGTCCACTCGCTGACGTCGCGTTGAGATCTTCGAGAGCGGCGATCGGTGGCGGGCCCGACCGGATTCGAACCGGCGATCTCCAGCGTGACAGGCTGGCATGTTTGGCCACTACACCACGGGCCCGCGGGAGTGACGCGGTGGCGGAGCATAGCAGACATCGCCCCTCCCTTCAGTGAGCCGATCCGGACCTCCGCGCGCCGACCAGCCGAGCCACGACCACCCCATAGCCGATGGCGGCAACCGATGCGCCGGCGACGCCAGCCAGGAACGCCGGCGCGTACTCGGGGGTGGCCGCCGCGCTCGTCGCCGCCGCCGCCGCGAGCGCGATCAGCGTTGCGGTCAGCAATGCAGCGAGCAGGATCGCCGACGTCGATCCCCACCGCCGGCGCGCGCCAAGTCCGATGAGCACGACGACATGCACCAGCCCCACGGCCAGCAGTCCTCCGCCGAGGGCGACGATTGCGCCGCGCAGCGCATCGGTGTCGATCACCAGCGGTGGCAAGGCGCCTTCGAGCTGGGGCGTGGCGAAGGCTGCGACGCCGATAGACACGCTGCCGGCAAGCAGCCATACGATCGCGCCGAGGAACAGGATGCCGCGAGCCACGCCGCCGAGCGACCGGGTCAGCGGCGGGGTCGGAGCAGGAGCAGCGCGGAGACGCCGAAGACCAGCGTCGCGACGGTGAGCGCGATGGCCAGCACGGGGTCCGACGGTGGGTTGACCATGGCGAGCACGGTGCCGATGGCGGAGAGCGCGGCCGCGACGGCGGCCAGGATGCCCGTCACCAGCCGTGCGCGGCGAACCTCCGCCAGGACGGCGACGCCGCCCGCGGCCAGACCGCCGCCCAGCAGCAGGGCCACGACGCCCAGACCGACCGGCAGGATGGCCATCGCCCCGAGGTTCGGCGGCGGGTCGCCGTCGTAACGGGAGCCGATGGTGAGCGCCATGGCGATCATCCCGATGGCGGTGATGACCAGCGCAATCCCGCCGACCACCACCGCAACGGTGGCCGCCGCAGTCGCGTCGCCGAGGTGCTCAGGCGCGAGCGAGTGTGCACCGCGACGGCGGGCGACGGCCGACGAGGCGGCGCTGATGGTTCGGCGGGTGGTCATCGGCGACGGATTGTACGCGGAAGGAGGCCGGCCCTGCACCCGGCCCTATACTCCGGGCGGATGCCCTTCGAGCTGCCTCCGGACCCGAGCACGGCGCGCCGAACCCGGATCGTCGGATGGGTCACGTTCGTCCTCGCGGCGTTGCTCGTCGCGCTGGTCGCCTACTTCGCCTACGTCGGCTACGAGGGCTCGCGCCAGCTGACCGACCCGCCAACCCGGACCTCCGACTGCCGCACCCCGGCCGACATGGGCTGGGAATACGAGGCAATCAACTACGACGTTGCCGGCGACACGACGGCCGTGAGCGCGGATACGTCGGCAGCGTGCGCGGCGGCGCGCGCGCCGGCCGGAACTGCGCTCGTCGGCCCGAGCGACGTGCCCCTGGCCGGCTGGTACATCCCGGCCGGCAATGGAGCCGCACCGACCGCGCCGACGGTCATCGTTGCCCATGGCTGGGGCGACAGCAAGAGCGGCATGCTCGACCGGGCGGCGATCCTGCACGACACCTACAACGTCGTTCTCTTCGACCTCCGCAACCACGGGCAGAGCGGACGCTCACCGACGACCCAGGGCCTTCGCGAGGCGGGCGATATCGAGGCCGTCGTCGACTGGCTCGAGACCGCCAAGGGACCGCAGCAGATCGCGCTCCTCGGCGTCTCCATGGGAGGCGCCAGCGCGCTGAATGAGGCCGATGACGACGAGCGGATCGACGCCCTCGTGATCGAATCGACGCACGCCACCCTCGCCAACGCCGCCCAGGCGCGGATCGACCGCGCCGGCTACCCGCTCTCGTTGCCGGGCAGCTGGGCGGTCCTGCTCGGGACCCTCGCGCGCACCGGCGAGGACGTCAGTGCCGCCGACCCGATCCAGGCAGTGGCGCGGCTCGACGGCCGTCCGCTGCTGCTGATCAGCGGGGAGCTCGACGAGTCCATCGGCCCAACCGATGCCGAGGATCTGCTCGCGGCCGCCGAGGAAGCGGGCGTGCCGGCGGAGCTTCACGTCTGCCCCACGGCCGGCCACGCCGCCTCGAACGAGGCGTGCGCGGAGGACTACCCCGGCTGGGTGCTAGGCTTCCTCGACCGCGTCCTGGCGCCCTCCGGCTGACGCTTCATCCGAGCATCTCGCGCCCGACTTCTCGAGGTACCCGATCCCGATGACCATCGCACCCTCCGACGCCGACGCGCGCTTCGACCGGACCATCGACCGATGGTTCCGCGACCACCTGGCCATGCGGCCGGAGACGGCGACCTACCTGGGCCTGCACGACTCCGACGACCAGCTTTCGCCGGGGGGCCGCGACGCGATCGACGAGGAGATCGCGTTCTATCGGCGAACGATCGACGAGCTCTCGGCCATCGATGCCGGCGAGCTCAGTGCGGACCGCGCGCTGGATCGCGACCTGGCCGTTCACCAGGCTCGCCTCGCGCACTTCTGGCTGACCGAGTACCGCACCTGGGCGGGATCGTCCGGCGGGGCCGAGCACATCGGCGAGGCGCTCTTTCCGCTGTTCACCCGCGACTTCGCGCCGCTGCCCGAACGGCTGGAGAGCATCGCCGCGCGCCTTGAGAAGGCGCCCGAGCTGCTGAAGCAGACGCGCGACCGCGTCACCGAGCCGGTACGCATCTGGACCGAGATCGACATCGAGTCCACTCGCCAGATGCCCGGCTTCCTGGACACGATCCTCGCGGCAGCCGGCTCGGAAGGCGCCGATACCAGCCTGGTCGAGCGCCTGACGCGCGCCGCCGATGCAACCAAGGCCGCGCTCGTCGACCACGAGGCATGGCTTCGCGACGACGTCCTGCCCCGCGCCAACGGCCACTGGGCCGCGGGCCCCGAGCGCTTCGAGGAGATGCTTCGCCTGCGCGAGCTCGAGGCGACCGGCGACGAGATCCTCGCGGTCGGTGAGGAGCTTCTCGTCAGCGAGAAGGATGCCCGGGAGGCGCTGCGACGCGAGATCGACCCGACTGCATCGGCCGAGGAGGTCGCGGACCTCGTCAAGGGCGATCACGCGCCGACGTTCGCCGAGGCGCTCAACGAGTACCGGGAGTCGATGGACGGAGCGCGCGTTTTCGTGGTCGCGAACGGCCTGGCGACGCCGCCGGAGGAGGACCACCTCAACGTCATCGAGACGCCGTCCTTCATCCGGCACCTGATCCCGTTCGCTGCCTACTACGACCCCGCCAAGTTCGATCCGACGCCGGTCGGCACGTACATCGTCACGCCGCCAAGCTCGCCCGACATGATGCGCGAGCACAATCGCGCCTCGATCAGCAACACCTCGGTCCACGAGGCCTACCCCGGGCACCACCTCCAGCTCTCCGCGGCAATCACAAACCCGAGCCTGGTCCGGCTGTTCTCCGGCGCGCCCGAGTTCACCGAGGGCTGGGCGTTCTACTGCGAGCGGATGATGAAGGAGGCAGGCTTCGACGACACGCCGAAGGGCTGGTACATCGTCCACACCGATGCCATTTGGCGCGCGACTCGCATCATCCTCGACGTCAAGCTGCATCGCGGGCTCATCGGCTTCGACGAGGCCGTCGAGCGGCTGATCAGTGAGACGGGCTTCGAGCGGCCCGCCGCCGTGGCGGAGGTCAAGCGCTACACCTCCACCCCGACCTACCAGCTCTCCTACCTCTTCGGCCGCCACATGATCGAACGGCTGCGCGACGACGTCCGGCGCGCGCAGGGCGCGGACTTCGACCTTCGCCGCTTCCACGACACGCTCATGTACGCCGGCACCATGCCCGTCAGCTACGCGCGTCGGCTGTTCGAGCTGAACGGCCGATGAAGCGCCTCACGCTCCTCTTCGCAGTCCTGCTGCTCACCGCCTGCA
This sequence comes from Candidatus Limnocylindria bacterium, assembly GCA_035759945.1. GTDB lineage: Bacteria > Chloroflexota > Limnocylindria > QHBO01 > QHBO01 > JACDBZ01. The sequence continues at coordinate 16,313 of DASTTX010000096.1, forward strand.
CCGCCGGCGCGACGCCGACGCCGGCGCCCGAGTGCCCGACCGAGGCGCCGACATCGGTCTCGGCCCAGGCGACGCTCGAGAACGCGGCCGTGGCGACCATCCGCCTCTCGGGCGCGGTCGAGGGCGAGTTCGCCTTCGACCTGCACGGCGATGAGGCACCGATCGCGACGGCCAACTTCGTCGCCTTGGCTCGCTGCGGCTTCTACGACGGCATCAAGTTCCACCGCGTGCTGGCCGGCTTCGTCATCCAGGCTGGCGATCCGGGCACGAAGGAGCATGAGGGCGACTTCCAGGGCATCGGCACGGGCGGTCCAGGCTACGAGTTCGAGATCGAGCCGCCGGCCAGCGGCCTGACGTATGAGCCGTATTCGGTGTCGATGGCCAACGACACGCGCACCAACGGCAGCCAGTTCTTCATCGCCCTCGCCGATCTGAGCGCGGGCCTACCACCGTCCTACACGATCTTCGGCCAGGTCACCTCCGGCACCGATGTCATCGACGAGATCGCCGCCGTCCCGGTGAACGACCCGCAGATCGGCGTCCCGCTCACGCCGGTGACGATCGAGTCGATCACGATTTCCGCCGCCGAGGAGTAGCCGCTCGCCTGCGGAACCGCTTTGCTTTGTAAAGGAATCTAAACCTCGAAAACCTTGTCTAAAGGGAACGCGTGGTCTATTCTCTGGATGCTGTTCGCACAGCGATTCACTACTGGTCGCAAGGCCATGGGTAGGTTAGGGTTAGGGTAGTGCGGGAAACCGTGCGTGAAAGATGCCCTTGCGATTAGCGAATCCGGCAGCAATGAAGGCCCCCGCTTCGGCGGGGGCCTTCGACTTTCCATCGCCTGTCCAGCACCGCCCGCATCGGCTGCGCCTCGGGTACGATGGGCCGGTCGGGGTCGGCCAGCATCGTCGACCGGCCAAGACAACTGGCGCCGGTAGCTCAGTGGATAGAGCGTCGGCCTCCGGAGCCGAAGGTCGCAGGTTCGAATCCTGTCCGGCGCGCCAGCCCTCTTCGGCATTTCAGGTCCGACGCTATGATGGCGCCGACTTGCGCCGCCACCGCCGCCGATTTGAGCGGGTCCGGGGGAGCCCCGATGGACGGCCCAGACTGCTGCCGCGATGAATCACCGCGCGGCCATGGAGGAGGAACATTGAAGCACCTGCGACTTCTTGCAGTGCTCGTCACGATGATGCTCATCGCGACGGCATGCGCCGGCGGCGGGGCATCCCCGAGCGCCGATGAGGAAAGCGAAGCGCCCGCCAGCCAGGCCGCGGAGAGCCAGCCGGCCGAGTCCGAGGCGGCCGAGACGCCGGACAAGCTCACCATCGGCTTCGTGCCTTCGAGCGAGGCGGGGCAGCTGGTCGAGGACATCCAGCCGCTGGCGGACTACCTGAGCGAGCAGCTCGGCATCCCGGTCGAGGGCACCGTCACCAACGACTACACCGGCCTCGTCACCGCCATGGAGACCGGCCAGGCGCAGATCGCGGCCCTTCCGCCATTCGGCCTGCTGCAGGCGATGGATCGTGCGAACGCAGAAGTCATTCTGCAGTCGGAGCGCTTCGGTTCCGGCACCTATCACACCCAGTTCTTCACCAACAACCCGGACAAGTACTGCACCATCTCGGACCCCGAGGAGAACACGCGCGTCGTCGATGATGCGGACGTGACCTACCTCAACTGCAATGGCACCGCGCGCGAGAACGACGAGACCCCGGAGGGCCCGATCGGACTCGAGGCGCTCGAGAACCTCGAGCCGGGCACCACGATGTCGTTCGTGGAGCAGACCTCGGCCTCGGGCTACATCTTCCCGGCCACCGTGCTGATCACCAACGGCATCGACCCGGAGAACGACGTCGAACCGATCTTCCCGGGCAGCCACGACGGCTCCGTCATCGCGGTCTGCGAGGGTGACGCGGAAGTGGGCGTGAGCTTCGACGATGCCCGCACCGTCGCCACGACCGACTGCGACGTGGCGAACGAGGTGGTGGTGTTCGCCTACGGGCCGGAGATCCCGAACGACGGGGTGGCGGTCTCGGGCGACCTGCCCGATGACCTCAAGGAGCAGATCAAGCAGGCCCTGATCGACTACTCGGAGACCGACGAGGGCGCCGAGGTGCTCGACTCGATCTACCAGATCACGGCGTTCACCGAGCCGAACCTCGATGCGCTCGACCTGGTCCGCCAGGCGGTGGACGAGCTCGGCTTCGAAGGCTAGTCGACGCGAGGGAGGCGGGCCCGTCACGGGCCCGCCTCTTTTGTCATCCCCCCCATGATTCGATTCGAGAACGCGTCGGTCACCTACCCCGGCGGCGTCCATGCCCTCAAGAACCTGACGCTCGAGATTCCGGATGGCGAGATGATCGTCATCGTCGGTCTCTCCGGCGCCGGCAAGTCAACCCTCATTCGCGCCATCAACGGCCTCGTGCCGCTGACCGGCGGCGACGTCACCATTGACGGCGTCAGCGTCCGCAAGGCGAGCCCGGGACAGATGCGCGAAATCCGCTCGAAGATCGGCATGATTTTCCAGACCTTCAACCTGGTGAAGCGGACATCGGTGCTGAACAACGTACTGATGGGACGGCTGCACACCACGGGAACGCTTCGCTCTCTCATCGGCTGGTACAGGCCCGAAGACGTCGAGATCGCGATGCGGGCGCTGGAGCGCGTCGACATCGTCGAGAAAGCCTATGTCCGCGCCAGCAATCTTTCGGGTGGGCAGCAGCAGCGCGTCGGCATCGCCCGGGCACTCGCGCAGGAGCCAAAAATCATCCTGGCCGATGAGCCGGTCGCCAGTCTCGACCCGCCGACGAGCCACGTCGTGATGCGCGACCTTCAGCGCATCAACCGCGACCTCAGCATCACCACCATCGTCAACCTCCACTTCCTCGACCTCGCCAAGCTGTATGGCGAGCGGATCATCGGCATGCGATCCGGTGAGCTCGTCTACGACGGGACCGCCGACCAGGCCGATGAGAACGTCTTCCGCGACATCTACGGGCGATCCCTCACCGCCGATGACGTGATGGGCCAGGCGACCACCGCCGCAGCCGCGGCGCTGTGACGGCCGCCGCCCAGCCCGGCCGGCGACCGGCGAAACCGCGCCCGTCCCTCGTCATTCCGATCGGGATCGTTGCGTTCCTGGTCATCACCTGGGCGTCGCTGAGCACGGAGTTCGGCATCGGGGTCGACCTCGGCGCGCTGGCGGACAGCATCACGCGCGGCGCCGGCATCCTCGGTGAGCTCGCGAGTCCGAACTGGTCATTCGTGCCCGAGACGCTGCCGTTCATGCTCGAGACCTTCCAGATGGCCATCGTGGCGGCCGTCATCGGTTGTGGCCTCGCGCTCCCGATCTCGTTCCTGCTGTCGCGCATCACGGCGCCGAACTTCGCCACCTTCCTGGCGGGGCGCTCGGTCCTGAGCGTCGTGCGGGCGATCCCCGACATCCTGTATGCGCTGATCTTCGTGGCGTCGACCGGCATCGGAACGCTGGCCGGCATCGCGGCCCTGATCTTCTTCAACATCGGCGTCGTCGCCAAGCTCCAGTCTGAGACGATCGATGGCGTCGACCCCGGACCGATCGAGGCGGCGCGCGCCGGCGGCGCCAACCGGTCGCAGACGGTGCGCTGGGCGGTGCTGCCCCAGGTCCTGCCGAACTACGTCGCCTACTCGCTCTACACCTTCGAGCTGAACATCCGCGCCGCGACCGTCATCGGGATCGTCGGGGCCGGCGGCATCGGCAACCTGCTGTTCCGGCAGTACCGCTTCTTCAACTGGAGCAACGTGTCGGTCATCGTGATCGAGCTGTTCGTGCTGGTCATCGTGATCGAGTTCATCTCGATCTACCTGCGCCGGAGGCTGGTGTGACCGCCGCGGCGATGACCGCCCGTCCCGAGCGCCCGTCGCACGCGAAACGCAACCTCGCGCTCCTGCTGACCGGCCTCCTGTTCGTCTGGGCGGCCATCACGGTCGGCGTGGACCCGGCCGAGATCCTGGAGCTTCCCGCCGGATTCGCGCTCGTCTTCTACGAGATGTTCCTCGAGAAGGGACCGGACTGGAGCTACCTGCCGACCGCCATCGAGGGCATGGTCGAGTCGCTCCAGCTCGCCTGGGTCGGCACGGTCATCGGCGCCCTCCTGTCGCTGCCGCTCGGGTTTTTCGGTGCGAAGAACGTCTCGAGCGGCCTCGTCTCGAACGTCATGCGCCAGGTGCTCAATGCCATCCGCGCCTTCCCCGAGATCATCCTGGCCATCGCGATCATGATCCCGATCGCCGGCCTTGGACCGGTCGCCGGTGCGCTCGCCATCGGCCTCCACTCGGTCGGCACGCTCGGAAAGCTGACGGCCGAGGTCATCGAGGGCATCGATTCCGGGCCCGTCGAGGCAGCCCGTGCCGCGGGCGCACGCTCCCTGCAGATCCAGCGCTGGGGCGTGCTGCCGCAGGTGCTGCCCGAGATCATCGCCTTCTGGCTGTATCGCTTCGAAATCAACATCCGGGCGGCGGCCGTGCTGGGCGTCGTCGGCGCGGGCGGTATTGGCTTCAGCCTCCAGCAGACGATCACGTTCCATCGCTACGAGCTCACCGGAACGCTGGTGATCGTCATCGTGGTCGCCACCATCGCCGTCGATACGGTCTCCGGTTGGGTGCGGCGCCGGATCATCGAGGGTGCCGGAGCGAAGCGCATCCATGACGAGGCGTTGGAGGAGCCGTCGTTCGCGGCC
>DASTTX010000097.1:0-4068 GCA_035759945.1 Candidatus Limnocylindria bacterium
AGCTCCAGCGTGATGGGTGGCTCGAAGTCGCTGCGGGTGTACGTGCCTGGCGGCAGGGGTTCGGCCGTGGTCGTCAGCTCCATCGGTCCCTCAGCAGTCGATGCTGACGGCGTCGTGCTGGGCGTGCTCGAGACGCTCGACGTGCTCGCCACCTGCGCCTGGCAGGCGGTCAGCGCGAGGATGCTCGCCAGGCCAATCAATCGGCGCACTACACCCCATACCGTCGCGCGGGCGCCCGGGTTCAATCGCCGACGTCGCGACGCCTCAGTGCCAGCGCAGGCTGGCGACGGCCATCGGCTCCGCGATGCCCTTGAGCTCGACGGACCGCGGCTCGTCGTGCTCGAACTGCCCGCCGGCCGCCTCGAGGGTGGAGACGCTCGCCAGCACCTCCTCCGCGCCCGCGGCCGCAGCGATCCGGGCCGCAGCATGCACCCCGACGCCGGCGTAATCGGTGCCGTCATGCAGAGCCTCCGCCGCATGCACGCCGATGCGCACGCTGGGCGCGAACCCGGCGGTTCGCCGATGCTCGGCGAGCGCGCGCTGGATCGCGACGCTGGCCGAGAGCGCGCTCGTGCTGTCCGCGAAGCTCAGGAAGAAGCCGTCCCCGGTGCCCTTGACCACCTCGCCACCGTGCTCGGTGACCACCGAGCGAACGAGGTTGTCGTGCCAGTGCTTCAGCTGTCGCCACGCCTCGTCGCCGATGAGCTCCGCAAGGTCCGTCGAGCGCACGATGTCGGTGAACACGAAGGTACGTGACGTCGCGGTGCCCGCCTCGCGGCCCGTTGCGCCGAGCGCGGCAGCTCGCTGGAGCTCCAATCGAGCGCCCAGGCGGGCGAGGGCATCGTGGGCCGCATCGAGCTCGTCGATGGCCGACGCTTCGTCGCCGATGGCGCGATGGGCCTCGGCCAGGACCAGCCGCACGCGGGCGACCTCGTACGGCGCCTTCGCATCCGCCCACCGTCGCAGCGCCGACTTCAGCGTCCGGACCGCCTCGCGCGCCACGCCGGAGGCAAGCTCGACGCGGCCGCGGCTCTCGGTCGCGACCGCCTGCATCCCCACGGTGGGGTAGTCCTGCGCAAGGTTGGCGAGCTCATCGGCCGCGGACCGGGCGCGATCGGTGTCGCCGACCGCGATGGCGATCTCCACCTGCACCGGCAACAGCAGCGCTCGTCCGAGGCGGCTGTTCAGCGGCGCCTCCCACGACGGCCACTCGGGCGGATCCTCGAGCGCATCGGCGATGGCGCGCGACGCGCGCTCGAGGTCGCCGCGGGCAAGGTGCAGCAGTGCCATCCCCGGATGCGGGACGCGACCTCGCTCGTTCGACTCGCGGAATGCCTCGTCCGCGCCTTCGAGGTCCCCCAGCCGCAGCCGGATGAGCCCGAGCTCGGCCAGCGCCCAGCCGATGTCGACCGGGCCGCAGCCGCGCAGCTCGTCACACGCCAGCTGCGCCTCACGCTCGGCCTCGCGCCAGTCCCCGCGGAGCCGCGAGAGCTCGGCTCGGTGAACGCGGCAGCGGCCGGGGAAGTAGGGCAGGGGAGTGTTGGCAGTCCATCGGCGCATCTCCTCCGTCCATTGCTCACTCATCCGATAGTCGCCGACACTCTGCGAGGCGCACACCACGCTGCAGAAGATGTAGCCGGCGCTGACCGGATCGAGCTTGCCGCCCGCCGCGGCGACGGCGCACTCGTCCATCATGCGCAGCCCGTTCGCGGCATCTCCGTCCAGGATCGCGGCCCGAGCCACGCCGTTGATGCCGAGCGCCTCGAGACCGGGGTGTCCGAAGCGCCGGCCGATGTCCTCGGCACGCTTGCCGAACTCGCGAGTGGCCTCCGGGTCCCCGGTGAGAAGCCCGCCCAGCGATCTGCTGATCGCGAGCCAGCCGTGGACGATCGACTCCGGCTTGCCCTCCATGAGTCGATCGCCCCGGTCGAGCCACGCGAAGGCGCGGTTCGGCGATCCGCCTTCGAGGTGCAGGGCGGCGATGCGCGACGCCGATTCCGCCGCCGCCTCCTCGTTCCCGACGTCGAGGTGAGCTCGGTAGGCGGCCTCGAAGCTGGTCAGCGCTTCGGTGGGGCGTCCGGTGAGCATGGCCGCAGTCGCCAGGAGCTGGTGGCCATCGGCGTCCAACGGCTCATCGGCGGATGAGAGAAGCTCATGGACGCGCGGCCAGTCGCCTGCGCCCGCGGCGTCGAGGACTGTCTGCCGCTGGTCTGTCGGTCCTTGCGTCATGCCGCCCGCCGAGCCTTCGTACGGGCAGGAGTGTACAGAGGGCCCAGGACTCCGATGGCGACGCGCGACTACGCGACGAGGCTGCTGTCCAGCGACGCCGTGATGGCGGCGCGACGATCGAAGAACTGGCCGACGATGGTCAGCTGCGCGGTGTCGTCGTAGCGGCCGACGATGTAGCGACCGAGCCGCTGCCACCAGTAGAGCTGGTAGATGCACTGGTCGGTGGGTGACGTGAACGTCGCCCACTCGCGACGCGTGCTGGTGCGGACGTCGGTGGCGCCGGCGGCCCGGAGCTCGTCGGCGAGTTCGGCGGTCCGGCGATCATCAGCCGCTTCCGACGAATCCCAGCGCTCGGACGTCCCGGTCGCCGCGCCAACGGCCTCCACCAGCTCGTCGATGTCGAACGGCTTGCCGATGACGGCGACGAAGTCGGCGGCCGCGGCGCGATCGGACAACTTCTCGAGCGCCTCGCGCACGGCGTCGCTATGGGCGGTGAACATGATTGCGGGCACCCGCCGGGATCGGCTCGCCAAATACGCCGCCTCCGCCCAACTGTTGCCGAAGGCGGATCCCTGCGCACCGTCCAGCAGGACGCAGTCCGGTTCCAGCTGACCGATCGCGGCGGCGATCGAGTCGTGGTCCGTCTGTGCCAGGACGCTGACGTCGTAGCCTTCATCGGTCAGGACAGCGTGGACGAGCTCGCACACGCCTTCGTCGTTGTCCGCCACTACGACGCGCAGCTGCCCGCTCTTTGGCTCGGCGGGCGCCTTCTCCCCAGCCACCATCTCCTCCTGCTCGGCAAGCAAACAATGGCCCGAAACGCGATTTCGCCGCCCCAATATGCACGCTAAATGCCAGTTGGCGCGCTATGGCGTCACCTCGAGCACGGCCATGACGGGCGAGACACCGGGAGCCTCGTCGCTGGCAACCAGCGCGTACAGGCCAGGGCCCAGCGCGAGCACGTGGTTCTCGCCGCATCCCTCCCAGTGGCGCTCCTCGGACCACTCATCGGGGCCGCAGGTGACCGCGAAGCCGTCCATGGCAGTGAACTGGTAATCCCCTTCGGCCAGGCGCTCCACCTGGGCCGCGTCCATTCCCTCGACTGGCGCGTCAGGCGCATCCTTGCGCGCCACGAACGAGATCGCGGTGTTCGGGCCCTCGAGCACGAAGTACACGTCGCCGGCACTGACGGTCGAGGGCTCGATGGTGACGGAGTCATCGGTCGCGGTGACGTGGACCACCGACTCGGCCTCGGCGGGGATCACGATCGGCTCATGCACGTCGCATGCGCCGATGAGCAGGGTGAGTGCGAGCGTGGCGGCGATCGCTGAGGTGCGAAATCGCATGGCTGCGCCAGTATCGGGTTGCCGTCAATGTGGTGCGCGACATGGTCGCCGGGTCAGGACTCGCGTTCACCGATCGGGGCATGCACGAGCTGAAGGGCGTACCGGGCGAGTGGCAGGTGCTGGCCCTCGACGTTCAGTAGGCCCCTGCCTCAGGGGTCGAAGGCCAGCCTGGTCACGCCGACGAGCTGACCGTCACGAACGCGGGCCAGCCAGCGCGTGGAGGCGAACGGATCGCCGAGTGCCACGACCTGCGGGCTGGGGACCTCGATGCCCGCGGCGATGACTGAGTCGTCGCAGCCGTCGAGCGCGCACAACCGGACCTCCCCGCCGACGGCGACCAGCCTGCCGTCCAGGAGGATCCATTCCTCGGGGCCGGCGGCAACTGCCTCGGTCGGCGAGTCCCAGATCGGCCAGCCGTCGAAGCTGTGAACCACCACCGGAGCGGCTGGCGGAGTGCACCACGTGCGGTCGGGCTCATCGTCGCCGAAGAACG
>DASTTX010000098.1:0-3877 GCA_035759945.1 Candidatus Limnocylindria bacterium
CGATCGCCCACCAGTCGAAGTCGGCCGTCACGGCGCTTGCGGGGACCGTGAGGTATCGGTCCGAGGGCAGGTAGGTGGGAAGGATGCGGTCGAGGATCGACTCGATCTCATCGCGAAACGCGTCGTTGACCGAGCGCACGCCATCGGCCAGCAGACCGACATCGGGGAGGAGGCGAACCGAGAGGTCGTAGGAGGTCGCCCATGCGCGAATGAGCGGCTCGACGGCGAAGGGATCCTCGCCGCCCGTCGCTCGCAGGTAGTACGCGAAGTTGTCGACCACCGAGCGGTCCGTGACGAGGATCTCGGCACGGGTGCCCAGCTCAAGCTCCTGCTGCACCTGCGCCATCAGCACCCATAGTTGTGCCTCCGCGGTGGCTCCTTCGTTGAGCCCGAGCGGGTTGAAGCGCACGACTTCGCGCCCGACCTCGACCGAGCGGCCCGCCCGCCCGACGGTCGATGCGAAGGCGTGCACCGCGTTCGACTTGCGAACCGAGTGCGAGCCGATGAAGGCGATCTTGGCGCGTCCCTCCCAGGCCACCTACCTCGCCTCGTCACGGTCGGAAGCGGGCGCGCGCAGCACCCAGTCGTTGCAGCGCAGCGGGTGTCCGCGGAAGACGAAGTCGGCCGCGCCGACGTGGACGAACCCGAGCGACCGGCACAGGGCATTCGAGGCGGCGTTCGTGACGCTGGGCCACGCGTGGATGTCACCCCAGCGACCGCCCTCCTCGCGTGCCATCTCGATCAGTCTGCCGGCAGCGGCGCTGGCGATGCCTCGGCCCTGGTATGCCGGGAGCACGCTCCAGCCCGCCTCGCTGGTGCCGGGCGGATGACCGTCGTCGTGCCACAGGCACACGGCACCCACCGGCGGTCCGTCGCCGAGGCGGATCGTGAAGTACCACGTGTCACCGCGCTCGATCCCGGCCAGCCGCCTCGCGTGCAGTGCCGGAACGTCGTCCGGATCGAGCGGCCCGCCGAGGTGCTCCATCATCACCGGGTCCGTCTCGAGCGCCGATGTCAGCCACTCGTCTTCGGGTCGCAGAGGCACGAGCTCGATCGAGGCGGGACGGACGCGCTGGCTGGACACTTCCGACATCGGCCCGACTCTATCGCCTACAGGCAGGCTCCGGTACCGACCGCCGCGGTCGCACCGATGTATGGACCGATCCGCTCGACCGCCTCGTCGGAGCCGATGGCGTAGCCGACCTCCGGCGAGGCCCGCGACGCGCCGAAGACCACGCCACCCACGACGCCGGGCGCGATGACCAGCGGCCCGCCTGAGTTCCCACGCCGGATCTCGGCGCGCAGCTCGACCACGTTGCGGCTGTACTGGCCCGCGCCGTAGATGTCGGGCCCGAAGATGTCGTGCGTGGCGGTGACGCCGGCGGCCGTGACCGTGAGCGGGCCGCCGCCCGGATAGCCCAAAGCCGCGGCAGTGGTCCCGCGCACCGGCGCCTCGGTGCTGAGGGTCAGCGGTAGGGCGCTGGCGCCCGGAACGTACAGCAGCGCGAGGTCGCCGGCGCTGTCGTAGGCGACGACGGTGGCGTTGTGCGCCGTGCCGGCGATGGTGACCGTTGTATCGGTGCTGCCGGCGACGACATGGGCGTTGGTGACGACGTGTGTCCGGGAGACGAAAAAGCCGCTCCCGACCGACAGCCCGGCTCCGCAGCCGCTGCTCGTGACGCGTGCGGTGCTGCCGAGAGCCGATTCGGCGAGGGCGCTCGTCTCGGCGTCGGAGGGCAGCGCCACCGGAGCCGCCGGCGGCGGCTCGATCCCCGCGAACAGCGGCGGAAGATCGGTCGTGCCGAGCAGGGCGACGAGACGGCCCGCGATGGTCGTTGGTGCCGGCAGCCGCTCGGTCGCGATCCGCACCGCCACCGAGTCGTGAGCGGCGGCGGCGATCGAGGGCGCCATGCCGCTGGCCAGCATGCCGGACAGGACCCACACCAGCAGCACGACGTGCGCGACGCCGACGACCGCTCCGCCGACGGCATCGAATGGCCGCAGCGGGCTGAACTCGATGCCGCGGCTCATGGTCGTGCCGATCGCCGCGCCGGTTGCCTCGCCGGTGAGGACGAAGGCACCGATGCCGAGGACCGTGACGAGCGCCCGCATCGGCTGCTCGATCGCGACGAGCTGCTCCTGGAATACCGATGCGGCAACCAGTGCCAGCGCGAAGCCACCGACCGCGCCGATGAGCCCGAGCACCGGCCCGAGGAACCCGGCGCGTGCTCCGGCGACGAGGCCGACCACGAACAGCAGGAGGACCAGCAGGTCGATGAGGTTCATGCGGCCTCCAGCCTAGCGGCCCTTGCCGGGAGCGGGTGTAATGTGTATCGGCTTCCTTAGTTCGTTGAGCGCGCCGGCTTCTCGGCGCCCGAGTGACAGTCGACCAGGAGGACCCCATACCGATGGCGCGAATCGTCCGCGCGGCGCTGCTCCAGGCGGAGTGGACCGGCGACAAGGAGTCGATGATCCAGAAGCACGAGAAGTACGCGCGCGAAGCGGCTGCCCAGGGCGCGAAGGTCATGTGCTTCCAGGAGCTGTTCTACGGTCCGTACTTCTGCCAGGTGCAGGATCCGCAGTACTACAGCTACACCGAGAAGATCCCCGGCGGTCCCACCACCGAGCGCATGCAGGCGCTGGCCAAGGAGACGGGCATGGTCCTCATCGTGCCGATGTACGAGGAGGACGAGCAGACCAGCGGCATCTACTACAACACGGCCGCGGTCATCGACGCCGATGGCACCTACCTGGGCAAGTACCGCAAGACGCACATCCCGCACGTCAAGGGCTTCTGGGAGAAGTACTACTTCCGCCCGGGCAACCTCGGTTACCCCGTCTTCGACACCGCCGTCGGCAAGGTCGGGGTCTACATCTGCTACGACCGCCACTTCCCCGAGGGCGCGCGGGCATTGGGGCTGAACGGCGCCGAGATGGTCTTCATTCCCTCGGCCACCTCGCGCGGCTTGAGCGAGTACCTGTGGCGCGTCGAGCAGGTGTCGCACGCCCTGGCCAATGGCTATTACGTCGGCACGATCAACCGAGTGGGGATTGAGCCGCTGGGCGACGACGACTTCTACGGCCAGTCCTATTTCGTCGATCCCCGTGGACAGTTCGTCGGCGACGTCGGCAGCCCGCAGGACGAGGAGCTGATCGTGCGCGACCTCGACCTCGACAAGATCGAGGAGGTGCGCCAGACGTGGCAGTTCTTCCGCGATCGGCGCCCGGACGCCTACGAGGACCTGGTTGCGCCGTAGGCCGGTCGTGGCGCAGCCGATGAAACCGAGCGTCGTTCGGGTCGAGCAGCGCGTCGTGGCGGGTGGGTTGCCGAAGGGCGTCATCGGCCAGCAGGCGTTCCATCACGAGCAGGGCTGGGTGGGCTTCCTGCATCTCGAGCCTGGCGCGAGCTCGCCGTGGCACCACCACGGTGAGTGGGACAGCTACGCGTACGTCTTCGCCGGCGTGCTGCGCTGGGAGCATGGGCCGGGCGGGGCGGACGCCACCGAGATCCGTCCGGGTGAGGTCGGCCACATGCCGTCCTGGATGATCCACCGTGACGTCAGCGCCGGCGACGAGGACCTCGACATGATCCTCTTTCGAGCCGGTGGGGGACAGCTGACGATCGACGTCGACGGACCTGACGCATCGACGGAGGAGCGAGCATGAAGTTCGGGATCACGCTGAAGCCGGATCACGCCTACTCGCGCAGCGTGGGCCTGGCGAAACGCGCCGAGGCGAACGGCTTCAGCTACGGCTGGCTGTTCGACTCGCACGTGCTGTGGCGTGACCCGTATCCGCTGCTGACGCTGATCGGCACGGAGACGACCGACATGCGGCTGGGCACGTGCGTCACCAACCCGGCCACGCGCGACATCAC
>DASTTX010000099.1:0-8084 GCA_035759945.1 Candidatus Limnocylindria bacterium
GCGCTCAGCGAGCTCGAGAAGGAGCGCGACAAGACGGAGAACCTGTTGCTCAACGTCCTCCCCAGCTCCATCGCCGACCGCCTCCGCGAGGAGCCGGGCACGATCGCCGACTCGTTCGACTCGGCGTCGATCCTGTTCGCCGATGTCGCCGACTTCACGCCGCTGGCGGGGCGACTTCCCCCGGCCGAGGTCGTTGATCTGCTCGATCGGCTGTTCAGCCGCTTCGACGAGCTCGTCGAGCGGCATGGCCTCGAGAAGATCAAGACCATCGGCGACTGCTACATGGTGGCCGCCGGCGTGCCGAATGCTCGGCCGGATCACGCGCGGGCCGCGGCGCTCCTGGCCCTCGACATGCGCGATGCGATGCGCAGCCGCGAATGGCTCGGCGACGGCCGCCTCGCCCTGCGAATCGGCATCAGCTCCGGCACGGTCGTGGCCGGCGTCATCGGGCGCAAGCGGTTCCTGTACGACCTGTGGGGCGACGCGGTGAACACGGCCAGCCGCATGGAGTCGCACGGCACGCCGGGCGAGATCCAGATCACGCGCGAGACCTATGAGCTCCTCAAGAACGAGTTCACGTGCCGCTCGCGCGGGATGGTGGCGATCAAGGGCAAGGGCGAGATGCCGACCTGGTATCTCGACGGACCTGCCTCGGTGAGCCCATGACAGCAGCGCCGCACGGCCGCCTCGGTCACGTGATCGCCGTGCGGGATGGGCCCGATCGCGAGCGGCCGATGCACATCGCGCACCGCGAGGCGCTCATCTACACCCTCGGCAAGGCCGCGGAGCTCGAGCACCTCATCATGGGCCAGTACCTGTACGCGGCATTCTCCCTCAAGGACCGGGACAAGGACGGCCTCGAGCCCGAGCACCTGGCAATGGCCCGTCGTTGGAAGCACGGGCTGCTGGCCATCGCCGCGCAGGAGATGCTGCACCTTGCGCTGGTCCAGAACCTGCTCGCCGCGGTCGGCGCCGCGCCGCGGCTCGCTCGCCCGAACATGCCGCTGCCGCCGGCGGCGTACCCGGCGGGCGTGCAGATCGCGCTCCTGCCGTTCGGCGAGGCGGCCCTTCGACACTTCGCCTTCCTCGAGCGACCGGAGGGCATGGAGATGGCCGATGCCGAGGAGATGGCCGCCCTGGCGAAGGCCGAAGAGCTCCCACACGACGAGGACGACGAGATCGGCCCGCACCTCCAGGACTTCTCGACGGTCGGTCATCTGTATCGATCCGTCGAGGACGGCATCGACTCCCTTGCCGAGCGAATGGGAGAGGAGCGGCTCTTCATCGGACCGGCGCGGGCGCAGGCGACGTCGGAGCACTTTCGGTGGCCGGAGCTGGTGGCCGTGACGGATCTGGCATCGGCGCACGCGGCAATCGACACCATCGTCGAACAGGGCGAAGGGCTGCGCGGCGAGTGGAAGGAGGCACATTTCGGCCGCCTGGTGCGGATGCTCGACGAGTATCTCGCGCTCCGTGCGGCGGATGCGTCCTTCGATCCGACGAGACCAATCGAGCTCGCCCACGTCCGGCCGCCGGCCAGCGGTGCCGAGGTCACGGTCATCACGGCACCGTTCTCGGCACGGGTGACGGACCTGCTGAATGCCGTCTACGAGGTCGTGCTTCAGCTCCTCAGCCGGTACTTCGCCAACACCGATGAGTCGCCCGCGCAGCTCGCAACCCTGAGCGACGTGGCCGTCACGCTCATGTTCGGCGCCGTGAAGCCGCTGGGCGGGCTCGTCACGCAGCTTCCGATCGGTCCGGAGCGGCCGGGGCGCACAGTTGGCCCGGCGCTCGAGCTCTTCTATGACGTCGACTACCTGCTGCCGCATCGGGATGCGGCCTGGACGATCATGGCGGAGCGGCTGCGCGAGATCGCCGAGCTCGCCACGCGCTGCCGCAACGAGTGCGTGCCGGCCTTCCTGCCCGCCCTGTCGGAGGTGACGAAGACGCTGCGCGAGCAGGCCGAGCGGCTCGAGATGGTATAAGCGCGCCAAAGAGGAGGAACGCTTCGGTGGACTGGTTCAGCGCTCTTGCGTGTGGGGGTGGAGGACGTTGATCGCGGGCATCGACCTTACCCGTCCCGAAGCGACGCACGCCGACGAGGTCCTCACGCCCGAGGCGCTCGGCTTCGTCGCGCAGCTGCATCGGTCGTTCAAGGCGGATCGCCTGAAGCTCCTCGCGGATCGAGCGCGGCGCCAGGCGCGGCTGGATGCGGGTGAGATGCCGGACTTCATGCCCAACCCGATCGAGAGCCGCGACGGGAGCTGGGGCGTGGCCCCGGCGCCGTCGGACTTCGACGATCGGCGGGTCGAGATCACCGGGCCGGCCGAGCCGAAGATGATGATCAACGCGCTCAACTCGGGCGCATCGGTCTTCATGGCCGACTTCGAGGACGCGCTCTCGCCGACGTGGGAGAACGTCGTGACCGGCCACTGGGCGGTGTCGCAGGCGGTTCGCAGAAGCCTCACACACCAGACCGATGAGAAGGCGTACGCGCTGAACGACTCGGTCGCCACGCTGTGCATCCGGCCACGCGGCTGGCACCTGGTCGAGTCGCACGTGCTGATCGATGGCGAGCCGATCAGCGCCAGCATCTTCGACTTCGGCCTGTGGTTCTTCCACAACGCGCGCGAGCTGATCGACCGCGGCTCCGGCCCGTACCTGTACCTCCCGAAGCTGGAGAACCACCTCGAGGCGGCCCTGTGGAACCGGATTTTCGTCGCCGCCCAGGAAGCGCTCGACGTTCCGCACGGCTCGATCCGGGCGACGGTGCTGATCGAGACGATCCTGGCAGCGTTCGAGATGGACGAGATCCTGTTCGAGCTGCGCGAGCATGCCGCCGGCCTGAACGCGGGTCGCTGGGACTACATCTTCAGCCTCATCAAGAAGTTCCGCACCCGTGCGGACATGGTGCTGCCCGACCGCGCGCAGGTGACCATGACGGTGCCGTTCATGCGCGCCTATACCGAGCTGCTGGTGCAGACCTGCCACCGGCGCGGCGCCCACGCCATCGGCGGCATGGCCGCCTTCATCCCGTCCCGGCGCGACCCGGAAGTCAACCAGCGCGCGATGGCGGCGGTCCGGGCCGACAAGGAGCGTGAGTCGTCCGGTGGCTTCGATGGCACCTGGGTCGCCCATCCCGATCTCGTGCCCATCGCCCGCGAGGTGTTCGATTCCGTTCTCGGCTCGGCGCCCAACCAGAAGTCGCGGCTGCGACACGAGGTCAAGGTGTCGGCCCGTGACCTCATCGACGTCACGGTGCCCGACGGTCGCGTCACGGACGCCGGCGTGCGCGCCAACGTCTCGGTCGGGCTGGCCTATCTCGCCTCGTGGCTGTCGGGCAACGGTGCGGCCGCCATCAACAACCTGATGGAGGACGCCGCGACGGCCGAGATCAGCCGCTCCCAGCTGTGGCAGTGGCGCGTCCACGGCGTCCCGCTCGACGACGGTCAGACCCTCACGCGGGACCATTACGTCCGCATCCGCGACGAGGAGCTCGCCACGCTCCGCTCCCTCTCGCCCGACTCCCCCTGGACCGATGCCACGGCCCTGCTCGACGAGCTCGTCCTGTCCGACGACTTCGCGGAGTTCCTCACCCTCGACGCGTATTCACAGCTGGCCTGAGGAGGCGGATATGGACTGGAGCCTGGAGCTGGTGACCGTGCCGGTCTCCGACGTCGATCGCGCCAAGGCGTTCTACGTCGACGGCATGGGCTTCAACGTCGACCAGGACGCCCGCGTCAACGATGGGCTGCGCTTCGTCCAGCTGACGCCGCCGGGATCACCGTGCTCGATCGCGATCGGCGAGGGCATCTCGTCGAAGGAGCCCGGCTCCATCGAAGGGCTCCAGATCGTCGTCCACGACATCGAGGCCGCGCGAGAGCAGCTGGTGAGCCGTGGACTCGAGGTGACCGAGATCCAGGAGTACCCCTGGGGCCGGTTCGTGTTCCTCGAGGACCCCGACGGCAACGGCTGGTCGATCCAGCAGCCGCCAGGCATCGGCTGACAGGCCCTGAAGAGACGATGAATCTCATGCCCGCAGCAGGTCTACCCTTCAGACCATGCCGCACCAGGGAGAGCAACACCCATGCTCAGCCACACCGGAGCGTTCTCGGGCTTCTCGACCAATGACCTCGCTGCCGCACGCGCCTTCTATGCCGAGACGCTCGGCCTCGCCGTCGAGGAGGGCGAGGGCATGCTGAACCTCCAGGTCGGCGGCGGACAGCGGGTGGTCATCTACCCCAAGGACGACCACCAGCCGGCGACATACACCGTCCTCAACTTCGATGTGCCGGACATCGACGCAGCCGTCGACGAGCTGGGGGCGGCCGGTATCGAGCTTCAGCGCTACGAGGGCACGCCGCAGGACGACCGCGGCGTGATGCGCGAGTGGGGACCGCCGATCGCCTGGTTCACCGACCCCGCCGGCAACATCCTGTCGGTGATCCAGACCAGCTGAGTCGCTATCGTTCACGCATGCGCCTGCCGGGGACCTCATCCGACTGCGGCCCGCTGCCCGAGCTCGGGTGGCTCAGCCGGCAGCTGCATCTCGGGCCACCGGTCGCCGAGGGCACCGATACGATTCCGATCGCTCAGATCATCGGCAGCGTGCAGCGCGGACGCGACTTCGATGCCTGCTGGCACCCGGTCCAGGACCGCCTGGCGAAGGTCCTCTCGGACATCGAGGCGGCCTCCCCAACGTCCCTGGACGAGCCGATCGACGTCATTCGTGTCGACCGCGCGTACTTCGTCAGCGATGGCCACAAGCGCGTTGCCCTCGCTCGTCGCAGCGGCCGCGAGTTCATCGACGCCAACGTCAGCCGTGCCTCGACGGATTTCGCGGTCACGCAGGACCTCGACGAGGACACGATCTTCCGCACCGCCCGCGAATACGAGTTCAGGCGCCACAGCGGCCTGGCCGAAGCATTTCCGCAGGTCCGATTCGCGCTGACCGATATCGACGGGTACGGCGAGCTGTACTCGGCCGTTCGGGAGCATGCGTTCACGCTGTCGGAGCGTGCCGGACGCATCGTTCCGTGGCCGGATGTCGCGCGGGACTGGTACGAAACCGACTACCTGCCGACGGTCGCGAAGGCGCGCGAGCATGTCGGGACGCTGCTGGCAGCAGCCACCGATGCGGACATCTACCTTGCCATCAACCGCCAGCGCCTGGCGTGGTGGGGCACCGAGTGCGACGACATCGAGTGTGCGGCACACCAGCTCATGAAGGAGCGCCGTCTGCTCGCGGCGCGGAGCGGTGGCCTGTCGGGGCTGCTGCACCGAACGTCGCCGGACTCCGGGCCGCATGCGCCGCTGCTCCCATCAGCCGACGGCGACACCTAGCCGCCGCGGCGGACGGTCGAGGCCGGCTTCGGTGGTGTGATCGTGTAGTCGGCCAGGTAGCCAGCGAAGATGGGCGACAGGTCCGCATTGGTCGCCGCCTGGAGGCGGCCGAGGAGCAGATCGCCCGTCACGAAGCCAAAGCGGTTGCGCGCGACCCAGCCACGCAAGGCGCTGAAGAACGCATCGTCGCCCATGGCTGCGCGCACGGCGGAGATGAATTCAGTGCCGCGGTAGAAGACCGCGTGGAAGTAGCCGTCACAGCTCGTCCAGTCACCACCGGTGGTCGCATCGGCCGGCCAGGCGAAGACCTCCGAATTGACCGGGCGCGTCGAGCACTGGTTCTCGCCGATGCCCATCAGGTAGCGCGCGCTGAAGTCGGCGAAGCCCTCGTCGAGCCACGGCTCGCGCTGCTGGTCGTTGCCGAGCTGGCCGTAGAACCACTGGTGCGCCACCTCGTGGTAGACCACGTAGGTATCGGCGACCTTGTCCCTGGTGAGGTGGATCATGCGAGGGTATTCCATGCTGAATCCACCGCCCGAGCCGATCTCCGCCAGCACCAGGTCCGGCCACGGATAGGCGCCGAAGGCCTCCGACATGCCGATGAGCGCCTGCTCCGCCAGCGCGGCGGTGGCCGCTCCATCGACCGTTTCGGCATAGACGCGGAGATCGACGCCGCCGACGTCCCGCTGGGTGAGCCGGAAGCGCGGGTTGACGACGAAGCTGAAGTCCCGAACGTCGGTCGACTCGCAGACCCAGGTCGTGCCTGTTGCCTCGCGGAGGCCCGGACAGGCGACCGCCGAGGTCGGCAGCTCCGTCGTCGTCGTGAGGTCGAGCCGGATCACGTCCGCCGTGAACGAGATCTGCGGATCGCCGATGCCGTACACGTCGTGCTCGGTCGAGACGATCGGGAACCACTGGCCGAAGCTCAGCACCCCGTGGTCGCGGCTGGTCCGTGCGGTGAAGGCGTCCGGGGCGCGGCCGACCTCGAGGGCGAATTGGATGCGCACGCGCGCCGTACCGCCTCGCGCAAGGTCGTCGAGCGGAACGCGCAGGTTGATGCCGGTTGTCCATTCCGTGGCCGTCGGCTCGCCGTCGACGCTCACCTCGCCCAGCGTCAGATACCCGAGCGCTCGAGGCACGACCGACAGGTTGAGGTGATCGATCGCCGATGCGGATCGGTTCGTGATCTCGAGCTCCTCTACGGCCTCGAGGCGACCGGCGTCGACGTCCAGCGTCGCCGAGATCGCGTATGCCTGGTTCAGCCGGGTCGTGGTGGCCGCGGACGCGCGGGCCGGGACGCTGGAGGCGAGCGCCACGACGGCCAGCAGCAGGCTGAGGGTGGCTCGGAGCGGCATGGTGGCCATGTTGCCGAAGGCCGATCCGGCTGTCATCCTGCGCCGCAGCACCATGAATGCCACCACGCCGCGTCCGATGCGACGACGCTGGCCAGCCGCCCTCCTCGCACTCGTCTTCCTGTTCGCCACCGGCTTCACGGTCGTGCGCGCGAACGTGCTCGGCATGGGCGACCGCTTCGACCGGCTCACCGCCCGCGTCGAGAACTTCGTGTTCCCTCCGCCGGACCGGTCCACGGTTCCTACGGTCATCATCACGCCCGAGCCAACCCAATCCCCGACCCCGAAGCCGACGCTGGCCCCATCGGCCACCCCGACGCCGTCGCCGTCGCCACTGGTACGCGAGCCGGTCGACGTCACCGTCGTCGCCGACCCGGACGCCGTCTTCACCTCGCAGATCACGACCAAGGACTGTGCCGTCGCCGCCACGCAGATGGTCCTCACCATCCTCGGCCTCGGCCAGCCCGGAACTGCCTTTCAGACCGAAATCCACGACCGCATCGGCGAATGGGAGTCGTGGGAGGACTCGCACAATGGCGGCTGGGGTCCCGCCGCGGTGTCGCTGGCGCTCGCCGCGTACGGCGAGCCCGATTACGAGATTCGCGCGTATGACACCTACACCGACGCGCTGCGCGACTCGGCCATCGCCATCACGGAGACCGACAAGCCGGTCCTCATGTTCCCGTGGTGGGGTGCCCACACCTGGGTCATGACCGGCTATCGCGCCGATGCCGACCCCACCCTCTTCGACGATGCGGCCATCAGCGGCGCCTACATCCTCGATCCCTGGTACCCACGCGTCTCGTCGATCTGGGGCGCCTCCGACCCGCCGGGCAACTTCGAGGACCTCGCCGAGCTCGAGCGCAACTGGCCCGCATACCAGGGTCCGCCCGGCTACGAGTCGATCGGTCCGGGCTGGACCCGCCCGGAGGGCGCCTATCCCGATCGCGACGGCCGCTTCGTGGTGCTCATCCCGACCACGCCGCGCGACTGAATGCCTCGCGGTGCCCCTGACGCGTCCATGGCTCGACATGCCGAGTGATCTTCACCGGAGCGCCCCGCCGCGCTGCGATCCGTCGACGTATCGAGAGTCGGCACGCACGAGGCGCACCCCCGCGCATGCCTCACGCACACCGGGCCTCGATATATCGCGAGAACCAGGCACGGAAGTCCGCTGCGGTGAATCTGCCGCGATGCGTCGAGCCCGGCCCGCGCACTCCTTTCAGGCGGGCGCCGGCTCGCTGACACCCCTGCGCAGCCGAATGGCAAGCGCGATGGCCAGCAGCGCAACCTTGGCCGCCTGGCCGATCGCGAAGCCGAGCGGGATGGCGACGATCCCCCACTCCTCCACGAGCGCCAGCGTCGCGAGCACGGTCACGCCCAGCCCCG
>DASTTX010000100.1:0-2208 GCA_035759945.1 Candidatus Limnocylindria bacterium
AACCGCGAGCTCGCCGATGGCCATGCCGGCCAGGTAGGTCGCCATCGGGTCGGCAGCCTCCCATTCCCACGTGGTCCAGTCGCCGGCCGTCGACTGGCCCGCGAGGCGCCCGTTGGCAACCACTTCCAGCCCGGCCGGAACCGTCACGCGGAACGTGAACGCGGCCCGATCGCTGGGATGATCGTTGGCGGGGAACCACGTCGCGGCGACGTGCGGCTGGCCGATCACCAGCGCGCCGTCCTCGGTATGGATGAAGCCCGAGGTGCCGAGGAAGTCCTCGATCGTCTCGGGCACGCCTTCGTAGGCGATGACCACCACGAAGCGCGTGTTGTTTCGGATGCCGGAGGCTGGCGTGATGACGAGCTCGTCCCCGGTGTGAACGGACGCGGCCGGCATGCGGTTCACGACGACGCTGGTCGCCTGCAGCGGATCGTCGAAATCGAGGTTGAATCGCGAGAGGTTCTGCGTGGCGCGTGCGGTGATCGTCGCCACGCCGTTGAGTGTGTCGGTCGCCGGGTCGTATCGGACCTCGAGCAGGTAGTGCTCGACGTCGTAGCCGCCATTGCCGTCCGCCGGGAAGTACGGATCACCGAGTCCGCTCGCGCCCGGGGTGAACTGGGGCGGCGCCGCCGCGGCCGGGCCGGTCGTCAGTGATAGCAGCAGGGCGATGATGACGGCGAACGCGGGTCTGCGGCTCATGGCGGTCCCCTCTCGAGAGCACAATCGAACCGAGCGTGGCCAGTCCAGGCTCGGGCGACAGAAACGCTACGCCGGAGGCGGTCGCTCGCCTATTGGGAGTTCTCCCTATTTCGGCGTGCCTACGATGCGAGCGTGACCGCGGAAACGCTCATCCTCGCCGCCCTCTTCTTCGCCGCCGCGCTCCTGTATGCGAGCGTCGGCCACGCCGGGGCATCGGCCTACCTGGCGGCGATGGCGCTCGTCGGCGCGGCGCCCGAGACGATGCGGCCGACGGCCCTGGTCCTCAACCTCTTCGTGGCCACGATCGTCATCATCCGCTTCGCACGCGCCGACCACCTGCCGTGGCGAAGCCTCCTGCCGCTTGCGGCGGGCTCGATCCCGATGGCCTTCATCGGCGGCAGCGTCCAGCTGCCGGGCGAGCTGTACCGACCGCTGGTCGCAGCCGTCCTGCTGGCGGGCGCCTGGCGCCTGGCCACAGCCATCGTGCCGACCAGAGAAGATGAACGCCCGGGCGTGCCGTTGCTGCCAGGCGTCGTGGCCGGAGCCGCGATCGGACTGCTGGCCGGCCTGACCGGCACCGGCGGCGGCATCTTCCTCACCCCGCTGCTGGTCCTGGCCGGCTGGACGGCGACCCGCGATGCGGCCGGACTGTCCGGCGCGTTCATCATGGTGAACTCGGTCTCGGGCATCGCCGGCCTGCTCACCGGCGCGGTCACGCTGCCGGCAGCGCTTCCCGTGTGGATCGGCGTCGTGGCGGCGGGCGGGCTCATCGGCTCCTGGCTGGGCGCATCCCGCTTCAGCATCCTGGACCTGCGCCGTGCGCTGGCGCTGGTGCTCGTCCTGGCCGCGGCCAAGCTGGTCTTCCTGCCTTGAGGCCGCGAGTAGGATGGAGCCGATGACGGCCACCCGAGAGCCATCCGTCCACGGCAGCGACGCACTGCGCCTGATGGGCGCCGATATCGAGGTCCCGTTGGTGAGCGGCGAGCGTCGTCGCTACGTGAACCTCGACTACGCGGCCTCGGCGCCGGCGCTGCAGCGCGTGCGCGACGCCGTCGGTGACCTGCTGAACTGGTACTCGAGCGTGCACCGCGGCGCGGGGTTCAAGTCGCGGGCGTCGACGGCCGCCTACGAGGGCGCGCGCGAGTCCATTCGGCGCTTCGTCAACGCGCGCCCCGACGACGCGGTGATCATCACCCGCAATACCACCGACTCGATCAACCTCCTGGCCGGCACGCTGCCGGAGGGCACGCACGTCGTTGCCTTCGCCGGGGAGCACCACGCCAACCTCCTGCCGTGGCAGCGCTGCGGCGTCCGCTACATCGCCGTGCCGGAGACGCCGGCCGAGGCGCTCGAACGGCTCGAGGCCACGCTGCGCGAGCTTCCGGCCTGCCCGGACCCACACCTGGTCGCGGTGACGGGCGCCTCGAACGTGACCGGCGACATCTGGCCGATCGCGGAGATGGGGCGCATCGCACACGACAACGGCGCTCGGCTGCTGGTCGACGCCGC
>DASTTX010000101.1:0-2317 GCA_035759945.1 Candidatus Limnocylindria bacterium
CTGGAGGTCGGACCACAGCTGGGCGTTCTGGAGCGCGGGTCCCGCCCGTTCCGCCACCGCCTCCGCCAGATGCCCGATGCGCTCGTTCAACGGCCGATCGCCACGCCCGGCGGTGGCGAGCACGCCGAGCAGGCGGCCGCCCGCGAGGATCGGCACCGCCAGCAGCCAGTCCATGCCGAGCTCGCGCATGCCGTCCGGGTCCCCGGTGGCCACCTCGGTCGCATGCCGCGTGGCGGCGGTCGCCGCGACCGAGCCGATCAATCCCTCGGCGAACCGCGGGTGGCGCGCATTCGCGTGATTCTGCCACGCCTCCACCAGCTCGACGTCCGGACCGGCCGCCGACTCAGGCACCAGTCGCCGCTCGCCATCGTCGACGACGAACACCACGGTCGCGCCGCCGAGGAGGGGTGCAGCACCGCGCGCGACCGCATCGAGCGTTGCGCGGCGATCGAGCGACGCGCCGAAGTCGCGGCCAAGGCGGCTGAGCTGTTCGCGCTCACGGATCTGCGCGCGCTCGTGCTCCTCCTCCGCGACCTGCTGGCGCAGGCGGGCGTTGTCGGTGGCTCGGCCGATGACGATGCGGCTGAACAACCCCGCGACCACGCCGAAGCCGACGAGGTAGCCGATGCGCACCGGCAGCAGGTCCACGCGCGCGTCGTCGCCGGTACCGCCCACGATCACCACCGCGGCGTACATGCCGCTCATGACCAGCGACGACCACAGCGAGGCGCCGAGCCCGAAACGCAGCGCCGTCGCCAGGATCACGAGGCCGTAGAAGAGGTACATATCGACGGCATCGGCCGCGACATACACCGCGACGGTGACCGCCGCCATGTCGACCACCGTGCTGACGATCCCGACCTCGCGCGACGGGAATCGGCTGAGCAGCCACGGCACCAGCAGGCTCCAGGCGGCGATGAGGGCCACGACGACGAGCAGGGCCGTGCGGCCGGGAAGCTCCGGCACGACGAACGCCAGCAGCAGCGCGCCGACGACGGCCATCCCGAGGCGCACGGCCGCCAGCTGGCGCTCCTGGGCGCGCATCTGTTGCTCGAGGTGACGCTCGAGCTCGACTGGACCGTCGCGAGCAGGTTCCATGCGCAGCGATGCACTCTAGCATCGGCGCCGGGCGCTTCCGTACACTCGGTCGCGTCGCAGGCTGATGCAACTCGGCCGCGCTGGGGCGCGTCTACCCGTGACTTTCAAGGCACCGCCCCATCCCGAGAGGACGATGACGAACCGCACCGCCGTGAACCGAGCCGGCCGCGTGGCCACGCTGCTCGCCGCCGTCTTCGTCGCGTTCGGCGCGCTGCCGGTGCATGCCGCGTCGTCCGTGCAGATCGATGCCCGCGCGCTGGTCGGTGGCCGGTACGCCGTCGGTGGCTGGTTGGCCCTGTCGGTGACCCTCGTCAACGACGGTGCTCCCGCCGAGGGAACCCTCAGCGCGGTGACCACGCTCTCCACGGTGGAGCGCCACGTCGAGATGCCGGCGGGCGGCCGAAAGGTCGTCAGCCTGTATGTCCAGCCCGATGCGTTCGCACGCAGCATCGAGGTCACCTACACGGAGCCGAACGGGAGCGTGAAGGCGGTCGCCGACATCGGCGTGTTCGAGATGTCGGGTGACCAGTACGCGACCGTCGGCGATACCACTGGCACCCTGCGTCCGCAGATCATCGGCGCAGTGCAGATCGGCACGCCGGAGCCGATCAGCCTGAGCGCGGCGGACATCCCCGAGCGACCGGAGCCGATGGCGGGCATCACCTCGATCGTCTGGGCGGGCGACAGCGCGACCCTGAACGAGGCGCAGCGTCGGAGCCTCGAGCGCTGGGTGGCCGACGGCGGCCAGCTGGTCGTGCTGGGCGGCCCCGACTGGCAGGCGCGGACCGCCGGGGTGGCGGAGATGCTGCCGCTCGAAGGTCTTGCGGCGGCAGATGGCGTACCCCAGGCCGCGCTGGCCGACTGGGCGGGTGCCCACGAGCCCGCGGTGGCGGACGCCACTGTCTCGACCGGCACGCTCCGCGACGACGCGACCGCGCTGGTGGGCGCGCCGGACGGCACCATCCTCGCCTCGATGCGGCCCCTCGGTGCGGGCCGCGTCGTCTTCATCGGCACCGACCTCGCCACCGACGAGCATCGCGGCTGGGTAGGCGCGCCGGCACTCTGGGGCCGCGTGCTCCCCGGCGCCATGGTGCTCGACCCGTTCGGCGGCGGCTTCCCGCGCTCTCAGGAGGTCGACACGGCCTTCGTCCAGGCGCTCAACACGCTGCCCGCGCTGGATGTGCCGCCCGCCGAGCTGCTGCTCGCCGTGATCGTCGCC
>DASTTX010000102.1:0-67836 GCA_035759945.1 Candidatus Limnocylindria bacterium
CTGACGCAGCCCAAACACGAGCGCGATGGCGACGGCCGCGACCCCCACGATGACCGGAAGGCTGAACCGCTGACGCAGCGTCGACCACGAGGCCGTACCCCACGGCAGCGCAGGTCCGACGCCCATCAGGAAGAGGAGGGCCACGAAGATCGGGACCGTGACCGAGTTGAACCACGGGGCGCCGACGCTGATCGTGTCGCCGCTGGTGGCGGCCACCATGAGGGGCAGCAGCGTCCCGAACAGGACGGCGAAGGTCAGCCCCAGGAAGAGCACGTTGTTCAGCAGGAAGGCGGACTCACGGCTGACCGTGCCCGACGCTCGGCTGCCACCGATCAGCTCCGGCAGCCGCCAGATGAGCAGGCCCAGGCCGACCGTCAGCGCGACCAGGATCCCTCCGAGGAACCACGGCCCGATGGCGGACTGCGTGAACGAATGCACGCTGGCGACGATCCCGGATCGCGTCAGGAAGGTGCCGACCAGGGTCAGCACGAAGGTCGCCACCACCAGCGCGCCGGTCCAGATGCGGAGGCCGCCGCGACGCTCGGCCACCATCGAGGAGTGCACGAAGGCGGTCGCGGTCAGCCACGGCAGGAGCGCGGCATTCTCGACCGGATCCCATGCCCAGTACCCGCCCCAGCCGAGGACCTCGTAGCTCCACCACGCACCGGCCGTGATGCCGAGCGTCAGGAAGATCCATGGGATGAGCGTCCAGCGTCGCACGATCCGCAGCCACTCCTCGTCCAGGCGCTTCGTGACCAGCGCCGCCACGCCGAACGCGAACGGCACCGCCATACCGGTGTACCCGAGGTACAGCAGCGGCGGGTGGAGAGCCATGAACGGGTGGTTCTGGAGCAGCGCGTTCGGACCGATCCCCTCCGCCGCCACCGGCGACGTCCGCAGGAACGGGTTGCCCGGCCACGTCATGACGGCGAAGAAGAAGGCGTTCACGCCGGCCAGCGTCGCCCCGACCCAGGGCATCAGCGCACGGTGCCTGTCGCGGTTGCGCCACAGGACCAGCGATGCCCAGCCGGTGGCCAGCAGGGTCCAGAACAGGATCGATCCCTCCAGCGCCGCCCACAGGCTGATGGCGCTGATGAACGGGGGCGTGGTGGTGGCGTTGTTCTCGGCCACGTACAGCACGCTGAAGTCGTGCGCGAGCAGCGAGATCACCATGGCCAGGCAGCCAATCAGCGCCGCCACGAATGAGCCGATGACCGCACGCCGCGCGCTGGTTGCCGCGCGCTGGTCTCCGCGCCGCGCCGAAAGGACGTACGCGACGGCGGCGTAGACCGTCAGCGCCAGGCCGATGAGGATCGCGGCGTGGCCTATGGTCGGGATCACCAGGCGGTCTCTCGATAGATCGAGCCGACTTCACACGAGACCTGTCCCGCGCTGCGTTTCCGCGATGTACCGAGCCCTCGCGTGCATGAGGCGTGCGCATCGGCGCAGCTCATGCTGCGTGCCTCTCGATATGTCGCGGACATCGCGCGTGGACGTCCGCTCCGGTGGTCCAGCCTCGATAGATCGCGGCGCACGAGCGCTATTCCCCCGGATCGAAGGCGCGGTCCGACGGCTGGGTGCCGGGCTCAGGCGCCTGGTAGTTCTCGTCGTGCTTGACGATGACGCGGTTCGCCTCGAACACCCCGTTCACGCCCAGCCGGCCCTCGACGACGGCGCCGCCGCCCTCGCGGAACGAGCGCGTCGGGGCCGCGTTGGAGTGGACCGTGATGTCGGTCTCCCCATCGGTCAGGACGAAGGTGAGATCGGTCGCCGGCCCCTCGACGCTGCCCATCGCCACCTGGCCGCCCAGGCGTACGGTCTCGCCGATGGCGGCCTGGCCGCGGTCGAGCAGCTCGGTGGGCGTCAGGTAGTAGACCAGCGCGTTGCCGATGCTCGAGAAGGCCAGATAGGCGACGACGACCAGCACCACGGCGACCAGGACCACGATGCCCCACGGTCGCCGAGGCGGCGACAGGGTCGGCTCGGTCGGGACGGAGACCGTCATCGAGCCTCGTCGTGATGGTCGCGCTTCGAGGCAAGGCGGCGCATCAGGCTGAAGGCGTACAGCGCCAGGCCGCCGATGATCACGCCGTAGGCCGCGATGACGTAGCCCGCGTCGGTCATCGGGCGACCTCCGCCGTCTCGTGCCGGCTCATGAGCCGCTCGACGCGTGCCGCCTCCTCGCGCTCGACCTCGAGGCGGGCGAGCTGATAACGACGGATCATCAGGTAGACCCAGGCCAGCGTGAAGGCCGCCAGCATGCCGAGCAGGGTGCCGACGAAGACCATCGGCGCGGCAGGGTTCAGCACCCGATCCGGCGAGCCGATGGTCGCCGTCTGGTGCAGGCCACGCCACCACTCGACGCTGAAGTGGACGATCGGGATGTCGACGGCGGCCACGATGCCGACGATCGCGGCACGCGTCGCGCGACGCTCGGGGTCATCGGTCAGGTGGCGCAGCAGCAGGTAGCCGACGTACAGCGCCAGCAGGAGCGCCGTCGTGGTGAGGCGCGGATCCTCCCACTGCCACATGACGCCCCACACCGGGTCGCCCCACATCATGCCGCCCCAGATCGCAAAGGCCGTGAAGACCACGCCGATCTCGGCGGCCGACAGCGCAACCGCGTCGAAGCGCATGTCCCGCTTCCAGAGCCAGCCGATGCCGGCCGCGGCGGTGACGCCGAACGACAGGTAGCCCAGCCACGCCGATGCGACGTGCGGGTACATGATTCGCTGGGCATCGCCCTGGTTGAGATCGGCCGGGACGACGAACAGCGCAACGAGGACCATGGCTGCCACGGCGATGAGCGCCACCGCGCCCAGGATGCGGGTCTTCATCAGTCCTCCAGCAGGTAGCCGTACGTGGCGGCACCGGCGACGAGCATGATCACGTCGTACGCGACCAGCAGCTGCAGCCAGGCGCCGAGCTCACCGAACGGGTCGCCGGACAGCGCCGCGGCCGTGGCCTTGACGGCGCCGAGCAGGAGTGGCGCCAGGACCGGCAGCATGAGCAGCGGCAGCATCACCTCGCGCGCCCGCAGCCGCACGGTCACGCCGGCGTAGAAGGTGCCGACTGCCGCGATGCCGACCGCCCCGAGCACCACCGTGGCGACGAGCGGCAGCACCGCGCCCGCCACGTCCACCGCGAAGAGGATGCCGACCGCGCCGAGCACGATGAGGCCCAGGACCAGCATCACGACGAAGCCGCCGACGGCCTTGCCGGCGTAGATCGCGCGGCGCGTGATCGGGTAGAGGGCTAGCTGCTCGAGCGCGCCGTCGTCGGTCTCGAGCAGGTGGAGCCGATTGACTGCCAGCACACCGGCAAAGACGAGCGCCAGCCACAGGAGGCCCGGTGCGGCGTCCGCCAGTCGCTGCGCGTCCGGCCCGAGGGCGAAGCCGAACAGCAGCAGGACCACGGCCGCGAAGAACAGGGTGCTCACGGCGGCATGCCGTCCACGCAGCTCGGCCAGCGCATCCTTTCGCGCGATGGCGAGGGCCAGCGACGCTTCGTGCCGAAGCGCGCTCATCGGGCAACCACCGCGGGGCGCCGCGTCGCCGGCGGCGTCGGTGGCGTACTGCTGACTCCGTCACCGGAGACGTCGGCCACCAGGCCACGCTCCAGGACCACGCGTCCATCCAGGAACGGCTCCAGGCGCTCGGTCGCGTGCGAGGCGATCAGCACCGTCACGCCCACATCCCTCCATGCGCCCAGCAGCGCCTCGATCAGTCCCATGCCGTCCTCGTCCAGTGCGGCGAGCGGCTCGTCCAGCAGGACGAGCGATGCGCTTCCGAGAAGGATGCGGCCCAGCGCCAGCCGCTTGCGCATGCCGGCCGAGAAGTCGCGCACGCGATCGGCCGACCGCTCCAGCAGGCCGACGTCCGACAGCGCCCGTTCGACGCGGGCATCGCGGTCTGGCGTGTCCAGCAGGGTGGCGGCGAAGGCGAGGTTCTCGCGCGCCGTGAGGTCGTCGTACAGGCCGGTGCCGTGCGAGAGGTACGCGACGCGCTCACGGACGCGGTCCGCGTCGCGGCCGAGGTCGATGCCGTCGACTGCCGCAGACCCATACGAGGCTCTGATGGCGGTGGCGAGGATGCGCATCAGGGTCGTCTTGCCGGCGCCATTCGGCCCGAGCAGCGCGATCGTCCGGCCGGCCGTCACCTGCAGCGATACGCCGGCGAGCGCGGGGCTGCCAGCGAAGAGGCGGGCGAGGTCGGTGGTGACCACCGCCGGAGGTCGGGTGTCGTGAGCCCCGAGGGAGCGGGGCGACACGTAGATGGTCTGCGGCATGCTCGACGCTGGGGCGAAGATGAGTGGGCCACAGCACTATGCGGGCGGCATCGGAGGGCGTCAAATGAGGTGAAGGGTCGTAACCATGCTCGTATGAGGCGACGAAGACCCCGACTCTCGCATCCACAAAGGAGCCCTCGACCACATGCACCGATCCGCCGCGCTCATCGGAATCCTGGCTCTCGTGCTGGCCGCCTGTGCCTCGCCTGCGGCCGCGCCATCGGCGACCGAGCCGCCGACGCCATCCGCGACCGAGGCCGCCACGCCGTCGGCCAGTCCCAGCGCCGAGGAGAGCGAGTCCGCCGAGCCGTCCGAGGAGGCGACCGCGGAGGAGGTCCGCGTCAGGCTCGAGTCGTCGAACTTCGACCCGTCCGAGCTGACCATCACCGCCGGCACGACGGTGCTCTTCCTCAATGCCGACAGCTACACGCACACCGTGACCGAGGGAACCGGCGGGCAGGCGGTGGATGACCCGATCGTCGATCGCGAGATCGCCCAGAACCGCAGCGTACGCGTCACGTTCGACGAGCCGGGCACGTACGACATCACCTGCAAGATCCATCCATCCATGCAGCTGACCGTCACGGTCGAAGGCTGAACACGAGGAGGCCGATAGTGCACCGATCCCGACCCCTGGCGATCCTGGTCCTGGTACTGCTCCTGGCAGCGTGCAGCAACAACGCCGCGAGCTCGGCCCCGGCAGCCGATGGCGGCGGCGCGGCAACCGACGACGGCAGCAGCGGTGGCGGCGAGACCGTCTCGCTCGCCGGCTTCGCCTTCTCGCCGTCGGAGCTGACCATCCCGGCCGGCACGACCGTGACCTTCACCGATACGGCCAACCACACCGTCACCGAGGGCACTGATGGCGAGGCGGTCGACGACCCGATCGTCGACGAGGACGGCGGCAGCGACATCGAGGTCACCTTCGACGAGCCGGGGACCTACAACATCACCTGCAAGATCCACCCGGACATGAACATGACGATCACGGTGGAGGGCTGAGCCCGCCCGCCGTGCTCGGTTGATCGGTTGCCGGAGGCGGTGCTAGGGTTCGCGTCCTGATGGACGCCGGGCTCTCCCCCACCGCCTCCGGAGCGAATCGATCGCGCGCCGCCCGCCGCGAGGCCGCGCAGCGCTCGGAATGCGCGGCAACGGCCGCGCTGAACGTGCTCGGCCAGAAGTGGGTGATGCGCATCATCCGCGTCCTCGGTGACCGCACCCAGCGCTTCTGCGAGCTGCAGGACGCGCTCGGCGGGGCCAACTCGGCCACGCTGTCGCAGCGCCTGAAGATGCTCGAGGACGAGGGGCTCATCGAGCGTCGCGCCATCAGCGCGGTGCCGCCCTGGGTCGAGTACTCGCTGACGACCAAGGGCGCCGACCTGCGCGGCGCGATCGCCGGGATCGACCGCTGGGCGGATCGCTGGGCCTCCACGCAGTGAGCCACCCGATCGCCGAGGAGCGCCCGGTCGTGCACGGCGATGCGCTCAACGCGCTCCGTGCCGAGATCGCCGAGGAGCCCGATCCGTCCGCCGCGGCGCAGCGCGCGGTCGACATGCTCCACGACCGCTTCGGCCATTACGACTGGGTCGGCATCTACTGGGTCGACGGCTCGGACCTGGTGCTCGGGCCATGGGTCGGCCCGCAGGCAACCGAGCACACCCGCATCCCGATCGGGACCGGCGTGTGCGGCGCGGCCGCCGCCTCCGGGACGACCGAGATCGTGCCCGACGTCAACGCCGACCCGCGCTATCTCGCCTGCTTCGCCAGCACCAGGAGCGAGATCGTGGTCCCGATCTTCGACGGCGGCGAGGTCATCGGCGAGATCGACATCGACGGCTCGGATCACGACGCCTTCGACGACATGGATGCCCGCTTCCTCGAAGAGGTCGCCGCCCTGGTCGCGCCGCTGCGACCGCGGTCGTAACCACGCACGTACCGCATCGGTGAGATGTCCACCGGTCCGGGTCCGTTCGAGAAGGTCTACGACGAGCACGTCGTCGGCATCTATCGGTTCATCTACGCGCGCGTCGGCAACCATCCTGATGCGGAGGACCTGACGGCGCAGGTGTTCGTGCGCGCCGTCGAGCAGCTCGACACGAGCCGCGAGCCCGGTCAGATCGCCGCGTGGCTGTACCGGGTCGCGCACAACGCGACCGCCGACTACTGGCGCGCGTTCTACCGGCTGCCGCTGGTCGGGACCGATCATGTGGCGCCCGGCTGGGAGCCGGCCGACGAGACCAGGCCGGCCGCCGATCCCGACGAGCGCAGCGCCGTGCGCGTGCAGGCACTGCTGCGGCGGCTGCCGGATCATTATCGGCGCGTGCTCGAGCTCCGCTTCCTGGAACGCCTGAGCGTCGCCGAGACCGCGACGGCCATGGGGATCAGCAACGGCAATGCCCGCGTGCTGCAGTACCGCGCGCTGCGGCGTGCGGCCCTTCTGGGAGAGGCGAGCGATGGCTGACGACGAGCGACCCGCCGACGACGCGGCCGACCGCTTCGACACCTACCTCGAGGCGCTGCTCGGCGAGGGCCGTCCTTCGCCCGAGGCCGTGGGCGACCGCGACGAGGCCGAGATGGCACGCATGGCGGCCGAGCTCGCCGCCAGCGTTCGCGCGGCGACCACACCTGACCCGGCCTTCGTCGAGCAGCTGCGCCTTCGCATGCGCCAGGCCGACGCGGGCATCGCCTCCGTGCAGCGGCCGCCGCCGGTGCGCGAGCAGCCGCGTCCGGCCGGCTCGGGCCGCTGGCGCCTGTCGCGCCGCCAGGTGCTCCAGGCCGGGCTCGGGGCCGCGGCCGGCATGGCCGCCGGCGTCATCGGAGCGTCGCTGGGCAGCCGCACGCCGCAGCGGCAGATCGGCGATGACGACCAGCTGGTGGCCGGTGACGGCTTCTGGACCGAGGTCGCCAGCGTTTCGGACGTGCCGCCCGGCAGCGCCGTCCGCTTCAGCACGGCGGCCTTCGATGGCTTCGTGGTCAACGACGCGGGCACCATTCGGGCGCTGTCATCGGTCTGCACCCACATGGGCTGCACGCTCCACTTCCGGCCCGACTGGACGGACTTCAGGTGCCCGTGCCACGGGGCCAGCTTCGACCTGGCCGGGCGCCTGGCCAACGGCCGCAGTGCGTGGAGGAAGGACGGAGCCTACCCCGGGGACGCGAAGGCCTACCCCATCGAGCTGCCGGACCTCGTTCGCCCGCGGGTCAAGGTCGAGGACGACGCCGTGTGGGTGTGGACCGCCCAGGCCTGACGCCGACGTCCTACAGGCGAATGACCTCGAACAGGTAGCCGATCAGGTAGGGCACGGCCACGATGACCAGGATCACCGCCAGGACGATCCCGGCGTAGATGAACAGGGTCAGGTCGGGTGGCTCGGCTCGCTCCGGCGGTGGCGTGAGGCGCCGTGCCAGGTGCGTCGGCCGCTGTGGGCGGCGATGCTCGTACTTGCGTTGCTCGCCGACCTCGGGCAGCTTCAGCCGCACCGGTCCGGGGCGTCGCTCATGCGTCGTGGCCGCGCTCCACGGAGTCGACCAGCTCGCGCAGGCGACGCAGGCGCTCCGGCCGATCGGCGACGTAGCGCTCGATGGCGGCGATCATGTGCTCCGGCCCGAGATGCGCTTCGTCCAGGACCTCGTCCACCGTCCCGCCGGTCCGCCAGCGGTCGTCCCAATCGGAGCTGAGCGAGTACTCCTCGGCGATCGGTCCATCCACCCAGTCGCGCATCAGCTTGAAGGCACGATTGGTGATCGCCATGCCGTCCCATCGGTCCGCGGGTGAGCAGATCTCGTCGCGATACGCGGCGTCCTGCATCCGGAACAGCTGCGGGCTGATAGCGGCCACGATGCGGACGTTGAGGCCGCGCCGGTCGAGCTCCGGCAGGATCTTGACGAGGTTGGCGGTCGACATCGTGCCCTGCACGTACACGGTGCCGGCTGACGGCCGGTCTGGCAAAGGACGTCGTAGGACGTACGCGCCGCGCGCCGCGGCGAAATGCGAGTCCATCCCCAGCGCCGGGCGGTCGGGAATCTCGACCGCCGGCCGGGTGAGGTGCAGCGCGACGATCGGCACGTCGGTGGCCAGCGCCGCCGCAAGCAGCACGGGGACCTCGTTGTGCTCCCACGGGTGCAGGTCGATGACGTGGCCCTCCGGGAAGAGCTGGGTCACGCCGGTGGCGAAGATGCCGAAGTGGGTGCGCGAGTCCTCGGCCGTCTCCGGACCGGAGTGGCCGGCGACCCAGATGACCTTGCCGACCTTGAGCTCGGTGTCCTGCGCCAGCTGGCTGAACAGGCGCATGGGTCCGTACTTGAGGTAGCTGAACGACCCGTACGTGGAGCACGCCGTCCAGAAGCCGTTGAATGCGTGGAACGGGTCGTCGGCCAGGTTGACGGTCGCAATGCCGACGCTCACGCCGGCATTGGTGAACTCGGTGATCTGCTGCGGCAGCAGCGCGCCCCGTGGGTTCGTGTCGCGGTTGTACCAGCCCCAGCCGGGCAGGTCCCCGAAGTCCTTGGCGAAGCCGGCGATGTTCGTCGACTCGGCCAGGTCGGCGGAGCAGGCGATGACCAGCGGACGGTCGTACTCGGCGCGCGCGGTGGCGTTGACCCAGGACCCCCACGTCGCCAGGGCGGCGCGGTTCGGCGCCTTCTCGCCGGGCTTCTTCCACATCGAGTCGGGGTACGCGGTCACGTCGGTGAAGCGCGGGTCGTCGAAGATCTCGGTGCCGCGTCCTCCCAGGTGGAAGCCCTCGACGCGCGTCGGCACGGACTCGCCCAGCTGCACCAGCCGGTCGCTGATGGCGTCGACGACCGCCGGGTTGGCGCGCAGCACCCCCATGGCGACCTCGAAGTTCGCGCGCGCCTGCGCCTGGAGCTCGTCGGGGTCGGCCGGCGGCGGCTGGTCGACGCCCACGTACTCGACGCCGTGGCGCGCCATGAACTGCCGGCGCACCGCCCAGAACGGCTCCGAGTTCATCGCGTGCGGCGAGCCGTGGCTGGCGTTGTCGTACTTGCCGTAGCCACGGCCCTTGCGCGTCTTGAACCATGCCATCGACGGCACCCGCTCGGGGTTGTCGCCCCGGGCCGCCTCGAGGACCGCGCGAGTGACGGCGCCCCACTCCGAGCCGTCCTCGGTGCCGGTGATGCGCCAGCCATACGGCTCGAACCACTCGGCCGGGGTGCCGTGCACCACCTCGTGGATGGCTACGTCGTCGATGCCGTAGTCGTTCCAGTCGATCAGGAAGACGAGATTCGACAGGCCCAGGCCCCAGGCCGTATTGCGTGTCTCGTGGCTGGCGCCCGGCGTCAGGCCGCCCTCGCCCTCGACGGCGAAGACCTTGACCTCCTCGGCGCCGGCCAGCTTGAGGGCCACCGCCTCACCTGCCGCGGGCGGCATGCCATGCCCGGACGGCCCGGTGTTGAACTTGAGGAAGAGGGTCTTGCCCTCCATCTCGGCGTGACCCGGCAGCCCGCCCCGACGACGCAACTTGAGGAGGTCCTCCCAGGTCAGTGCCCAGCGGCCGTCATCGGGGAAGGCGAAACGCGCGTCACCGTCACGCTCGGCACGGGCGCGCAGCGTCTCGTTGAGGACCGCCAACGTGGTGTACACGAGCGGCACGGTGTGCCCGGCCGACAGCACGAAGCGGTCGCCGAACGGCAGCCACGGCCGCCGGATGTCCCAGCGCATGGCGCCCGACAGCAGCAGCGACAGGAAGAGGTGGACCTTCGAGCGCGAGCCGCCCGGGTGCCCGGACTGCCGGTAGTTCAGGGTGAGGTCGATCGCCTCGTCGATGACGTCCTTGACGAGCTCCCAGTCGTCGAACGAGTCCGATGCCCGCGCGAAGAGCTCCTCGACGCCCTGGACCGAGGGGCGCGTGGCCGTCATCGGCTGCCGGCGGTTGCGAGCTCGCCGGTGCGCTCGAGCTTGCCCAGCGACTCGCCGATGCGTTCGAGCGCCGTCATCAGGTTCTCGCGCGAGTTCGCGTAGCTGAAGCGCAGGTAGCCCTCGCCGTGCTTGCCGAAGGCAGTGCCGGCCAGCCCGCACACGCCGGCGTCGTAGAGCAGATGGTCGGCGACCTCGGCACTCGAGCGGCCGAAGCTCGACACGTTGGGGAAGGTGTAGAACGCGCCGTGCGGCAGGACGCACGTCACGCCGGGGATGGCGTTCAGCCCGTCGACCATGATCTGGCGGCGCGCGATGAACTCCTCGCGCATCTCGTTGGCCGCATCCTGCGGCCCGTTCAGCGCCTCGATCGCACCGGCCTGCGCGAACGCGTTCGTGCAGGACACGCTGTTGATGATCAGGCGGCTGAACGACGGCACCAGCCACTCCGGCAGGACGCCGTAGCCCAGGCGCCAGCCCGTCATCGCGAAGGTCTTGCTGAAGCCGTCGAGCGTGATCGTGCGATCCGCCATGCCCGGCAGCGTCGCGATCGACAGCAGCTCGCCCTCGTACTGGAGGCGGCCGTAGATCTCATCGGCCAGGACGACCAGGTCGTGCTCGATCGCAAGCTCCGCGAGACGCCGGATGTCGGCATCGGTCAGGACCGATCCGGTCGGGTTGTGCGGCGTGTTGAAGACGAGCATCTTCGTGCGCGGCGTGATGAGGCTGGCGACCTCGTCCAGGTCGAGGCGGAAGTCGTTCTCCTCGCGCAGCGGAGCGGCGACGGCGGTGCCGCCGACATAGCGAGCCATCGACTCGTAGATCGGAAAGCCCGGATTGGGGTAGATGACCTCGTCGCCGTCGTCGATCAGCGCGAGCATGGCGTAGAACATGATGGGCTTGGCGCCCGGGGTGACCACGACCTGCTCGGGCGTGGTGGCGATCCCCTTCCAGCGCGCGACGTCGGCCACGATCGCCTCACGCAGCGGAAGGATGCCGGTCGCCGCGGTGTAGTGGGTCGCGCTCTCCTCGAGCAGCGCGTGCGACGCCGCCTCGGACACGTTGCGCGGGGTGTCGAAGTCCGGCTCACCGATCTCGAGATGGATGACGTCGCGGCCGGTTGCCTCGAGTGCGCGGGCGCGCGCTGCGGCCTCGAAGGCGGTCTCGGTGCCGATCCGCTCCATGCGGGTGGCCAGTTTCACAGTCAGGGTGCCTCGTGCGGATGGATCGCCACGCTCGGGGCTCCTAGTGTACCGATGCCGCCGCCAAACGTTCCCTTGCCGCATCGGACAGCGCGCTTGCTATACTTTCCAGAGCGAAACCCAGCACCCGATGCGCACGTGCGCCTCAATCAGGAGACCGATACGCAATGACGATGTCCGAGACTCCTCGCGAGCCAATCTCGATGATCGGCGGTGCGCCGACTGGCGGGCTGCTCGTGTCGGTCACCGAAGCCGCCGCGAAGAAGGTGCTCGAGCTGCGATCCCGCGAGGGCAAGGCCGATGCGAACCTCCGCCTCTTCGTGAAGAGCGGCGGCTGCAGCGGCTTCAGCTATGGCCTCGCCTTCGACGACAAGATTAACGACGGCGACAAGCTCGAGGACCATGCCGGCGTGCCGGTCGTCATCGACCAGTTCAGCCAGCAGTACGTCGACGGGGCCGAGATCGACTACGTCGACTCGCTCATGGGCTCCGGCTTCGCGATCAACAACCCGAACGCGGTCAGCAGCTGCGCCTGCGGCTCGTCGTTCAACACCGATGGCTCTCCGTCCAAGGCGGGCGGTTGCGCCCACTGACCTTCGCGCCTCCCCGATCGAAGCCCCGGCCACGCGCCGGGGCTTCTTCGTGTCCGCGCCGTGCGGGTAACATGCTTCCGTGAGTAGCACGTTTCCGACGCCGGCGGCCAGCCCGGCCGAAGAGCTGCGTCGGTCGTTCGCGGTGGCCTGGGGTGCCATCGGCGCAGCCTGGGGCGTTGCCCCATCCACCGCCACGGTGCAGGGCTACCTGCTCGTGTCCGAGGGGCCGCTCACCGAGCCTGAGGTGCGCCGCGCACTCGGCATGAGTCACCGCGCGGCGAGCATGGCGCTGGCGCAATGCGAGGAATGGGGCCTGATCGAGCGCGCCGAGGGTCCTCGCCGCTCCGGGCAGCGCGGCCCGGCGGCGGTCGCCTGGAGCGTGGTCGATGACCACTGGGAGTGGTTCCGCCGCGTCGCATCGGCGCGAAAAGAGCGTGAGACGGATCCGGTCCTTCCGGTGATCGCCGAGTGCGTGGACAAGGCGCGCGCGGTGAGCGGCGACGCCGACCTGGCACGCCTTGGCGACCGCTTCGAGGGATTGCTCGACTTCGTGCGGCGCTTCGACCGCGGCGTGGCGACCTTCGTGCGCGGCGACCCGCGCGCCATCGAGGGCGTCTTCGCCGCCCTGGATCGACTCGACCCCGAGACGGTGGACCGCCTGTGGGCGCTCGTCGGCGATCTCGGTCCGGACGACATGGTTCGCGCGCTCGAGTCGCTCGCGAAGCTGCCGCCTGCTGCGGCTCGACGGCTCATCGCGCTGGCCGATCAGCCGGTGCTTCAGCGGCTCATCGGCATCCGCTAGGGATTACAGCCAAGAGCCAGACCTACTCGCCGGAGCCGTCGTCCTCGAAGACCGATGCCCCGGCGCGGACAGCCGCCGCCGACCGACCGCCAAGCGCCTCGGGCAGCGGCCTGGGAACCGGGACCGGGGCGACGTATCGCTCGACCAGCTCGCGGGTGCCAGCGATCCCGAGCTCGTCGAACAGCAGGTCGAACTTGGCGCGCAGGTTGGCCGCGATCTCCTCGGCCGCATCGGCCGGAAGCGTCCAAAGCTGCCGCTTGAAGGGGCCGAGTGCCTTCTTGCGCGTCTTGTACAGGAACTGTTCGTCGGTCTCGCCGTCCTTGCGCTCGTCAGCCAGGTTGGTTCGGCACCAGTCCATCATTTCTTGGCGCAAGTCATCGGGCAGGCCGCCGTCGTCGTACAGGATGTTCTGGAAGCCGGTCGCCAGGTGGATCTCGGCCGTGCCGTTGGTCGGGAAGTTGTCGAAGGCGTCGTCCGGGAGGGTGGATGCCCCGTGCTGCACGCAGCCGGCCATCCCGTACGACTCGCGCGCGACGGCCGACAGGCGGCGCAGCGTGTCGAAGTCGATGTTCACCTCGGCCATCGACCCATCCGCCAGCGGCACGCCGCCGTGGCTCGTGCCGGTCTGGACGCTGACCTTGCTGATCGGCTCGGCCGTGCCGCACAGCACCAGGTAGGCGTCGAGGTACGCGCGCAGCTCCTCCTCAGTGGAGTTCTCCTTGCCAACCTCGCCGATCTCGCCGCCGACGCTGATCGTCACGCCGGCCGGCTGCAGCGAGCGGATCAGACGGGTGAGCTCCGCGGTGTTGTCGGCGTTCACCTGCTGCTGCTCGGCCACCGTCGGCAGGGAGAGGTCCACCAGCGTCGAGGAGTCGATGTCGATGTTCAGGAACCCGGCGGCGATCGCCTCACGCGTCAGGTCGCGCAGGCCCTCGAGCTCATCCTCGGGATTCGACGCCCACTTCGTGGCGTTGAACTGGAAGTGATCACCCTGCAGGAACACCGGCGTCCGCCACCCCTCGCGCAGCGCGGCGCCCAGGATGACCGCCGCGTACTCGGCCGGACGCTGGTCGGTGTAGGCCATCTCGCTCTTGGCGATCTCGAAGATGACCGTGCCCGCGTCGCGCGCCATGGCGGCCGCGAACGCCTGCCGCGCGGTGAGGTACGTCGACGCACGCACGTTGATGGCGGGGACGGTGAATTTCGTCACGTCGAACTCGCCGCGGCCCCGGGCGCGATACAGGTCGTGGATCGACGCGGAGGAGCAGCCGAGCGCCTGGGATGCGCTCCAGATCACCCAGCGAGCGGCGTCACGCGTTCCCGCATCGGCGTTGAAGACCGCCTCGAAGACGAGCTCGTCCATCAGCTCGCCGCGCAGCGCCACCTCGTCGTGAACGTCGAGGCCAGCGTCGGTGATGGTCGCGATGCCATCGAGACGGGCGCGCAGATCGGTCGAGGTGGCGATGCTCATGCGCTCAATGCTAGCGAAGGCCGGAGACGAGGGTGAATGCGAGGAGCGGAGCAATCAGCATGCCCAGGGCAGCGGCCAGCAGGTACCAGTCGCGCGCCGCGCGTTCGTCAGCCACGCCACGCTCGAACAGGCCAAGGGTCCACCAGCGCACGGCGGACAGCCCGATGACGTACAAGACCGCGGCAACCGCCACCACGCCGATGACGAACGGCCGCACCGCCACGCAGTCGCCGAAGGCGAGCGGTCCGCCACCCGGGCACGAGGCCGCGAGCTCGAAGCCGATGACGGTGGCGGCGACCGCGAGGACGAGGGCCGACCAGGCGACGTGCGCCAGGAGCGAGCGAGTCAGCGGGCGGCGAGCTCCGAGCTGCGCGCGGCGGCCTCGGCGGCCTCGCGCCGGGTGATGCGACGGAACTCGAAGTAGAGGTAGACGCAGGCCGCGGCGCCGATCCCTGCCGCAATCATGCCGAAGGCCACCGACGTGAGGGTGATGCGGAGCGGCCAGAAGGACCCGCCGGCGAGATTGAACGCCATGATCGGGATGATCAGGAGCACGGTGAGCAGGTAGTTGAGCATGACGAAGATGCGCACCGCCGCCCAGCCGAAGCCACGCCGGCCGCGGGCGGCCTGGACCACCAGCGCCAGCACGATGATGGCGGTGAAGGTCCCCATCCCCGCGCCGTTGGCGATGAGGAAGCCGACGTCCTCGCTGAAGCGCAGGAACGGCAGCTCCACCGTGACGAGGTAGTAGATGTAGTTCGACACGTAGAACAGCACGAAGTACATGAACAGGAACAGCGGCACCGCCTTGAGCACCGCCACGAGCCACGTCTCGTGGCCGAACAGGAACCAGCTCATGAAGTCGTCCGACCAGCTGAGCAGGCGCGTGAACCCGCCGCGCCGCCGATAGACCGGATACGTCGTGGTGCTCAATGGTCGCCCTCCAGCAGGAAGGTGATCAGGGCCTGGAGCGCCGACTCGCTCAGGCTGCTCTCGGGGTGGGCCGGCATGCCGGACGCGCCGTAGTTGCCGGCCGAGTCACGAATCCACTGCTCCAGGAAGGCGCGCGGATCGGCGTCGTAGTCGGTCTCCATCTGATCGGCGCCGGTCGGGGTGGCGAAGCCGCTGAGGTCGACCAGGCCCGAGCCGATGCCGGTGATGTTGGGTCCGGCCGTGGTTCCCGACAGGTCCTCGGCATGGCAGGTGACGCATCCGGCGGACGCGAACACATCGGCACCTGCCTCAACCGTGTTCTCGACCTCCTCCACCGGCTGCTCGCCGGCCTCCGCAGCCCAGCTTTCGACCAGCGCCACGACCGCGTCGATCTGCTGCTCGTTGAGGGGCCCACCGACCTCCGAGCTCCAGGCCGGCATCGGCGAGTTGACGTTGCCGGACACCACCACGCCGCCGTAGCTGACGGCCAGGTGCACGTAGTTCGGATTCACCTTGAGCTTGTCGAAGATGCTGCGGCTGTGGAGGTTCGGCCCGACCACCTGCGCCCCGGGCTCGCCACCGGTGCCATCGGCGCCGTGGCATCGCGCGCAGCCCACCGAAGCCGGCTCTGCAGGGTTGTCGGAGAAGATGACCTCGCCGAACTCGAGCAGCTCGTCCTCCTGCGCGACGGCGACCGATTCACGACGGCTGTCATCGGTCACCCAGTAGAGCATGGTGAAGGCGGCGAGGGCCGTGATCAGCACGACGCCGAGCGTCTTGAGTCGCATCGCCTAGCCGACGCAGTGCTCGGTGATGTCGCTGGCGGTCCGCTTGTCGAATGTCACCACCGTCGGCGGCGGGCCGCTGATCACCTGGCGCGTGTCGATGATGTAGACGCCGTTCTCGACGAGCACCTCGAAGCGGTCCATGCCGCGCGGCGCCGGGCCATCCCGCTTCTCGCCGATGACCGTGTACTTCGAGCCGTGGCACAGGCACTCGAACCACTCGCTCTTGTCGCACAGCTGCGGCACCTGGCAGCCCAGGTGCGGGCACTTGCGCCACAGCGCCATGACCGAGCGATCCTCGGGCGGGATGTCCGGGTCGACGTCGGCGCCCGGATCCGGCACCGGCAGGGTCACGTCCGACGTCACCTCGCCATTGGAGTTGCCGGCCACGCGCGCCTTGGCGGCAGGCACGTTGACGAAGAACAGGTTCGCCTGGTTGTAGACGAACGGCAGCCCGTTCTGCCAATCGGGCGCCAGGTTATTGATGTCGTCGGCGCTCCCCAGCGTGATCTGCGATCCGAGACCCTCGGTCAGGTTCGGCCACAGGAAGGCGAGTGTGCCGCCCAGGAACTCGAGCGAGAGGAGGCCGACGCCCACGCCCAGCACGCGGCGCATGAAGCTGCGTCGGGTGATCTCGCCGGTGGGCGGCCCGTGGACCGCACCGTAGGAAGCGTGCTGCTGTGTCATAGGTTGAAGTACAGCCCATCCCACGGCCAGACCCAGTTCCAGCCCGGGCCGCGGAAGAAGGAGCCGATGAAGGTCACGATCAGGCCGCCGACCATGATGCACAGGAAGAAGATCCAGATCATCTTCCGGTCACGCACGGCCTTGTAGGGCGTTCGGTCGACGTACGGGATGATGAGCAGGCCGCCGAGATACACCGGGATGATCAGCACGCCGGCCACGGTCGGGTTGAAGTAGCTGAGCAGCTCCTGGAGGCCGAGGAAGTACCACGGCGCCTTCGCCACGTGCGGCGTGACGGACGGGTTGGCCATCTCCTCCAGCGGCGCGGTGATGAAGACACTCGTCACCACCAGCAGCGCGGTGATGAGCATGGCCATCAGGAACTCGGCGCGCAGCAGGTGCGGCCAGGTCAGAACCGTCTCGTCGGGGCGCTTGTCGACACGGACCATCGACTCCTGCTTGACGTAGGCCAGGAGGCGGAAGCGCTCGGTTCCCGGCACGCCGGGCGGTCCGGGAAGCTTGGGTCCGACGCCGGGCGCAACGATCGGCGCGCGCTCGGGCGCCTGGGTCGGGACGTTCTTGTCGGCGGTGGCGTTCGGTCGCTTCTCGATCGTCATCGGTCCAGCCTCACCTTACACCGGGCCACTGATGCCGCCGTCCTTCCGGATCCGCCAGAAGTGGACGATCATGAAGATGGCGGCGATGAGCGGGAAGAAGATCACGTGCGCCACGTAGAAGCGCAGCAGCGTGCCCTGGCCGACCTGGATCCCGCCCAGCATGAAGAAGGCAGACTCGTTGCTGAGCAGCGGCGCGTAGGTGGCCATCTGGGTGCCGACGGTGATGGCCCAGAACGCGATCTGGTCCCACGGCAGCAGGTAGCCGGTGAAGCTCAGCGCCAGCGTGAAGAACAGCAGCAGCACGCCGATGACCCAGTTGAACTCCCGCGGCGGCTTGTACGCGCCGTGATAGAAGACGCGGATCATGTGCAGGAAGACGGTGAGGACCATGAGGTGCGCGCCCCAGCGGTGCATGTTGCGCACCAGCGAGCCGAACGCGACCGATGCCTCGATGGCCTGGATGTCCTGGTAGGCACGGCTGATCGACGGCACGTAGAAGAACATCAGGTACAGGCCCGTCACGGTCAGCACCAGGAACAGGAAGAAACTGATCCCGCCCAGGCAGAACGTGTAGGTGTAGCGCACGGCGTGGCGCTTGACCCGCACCGGGTGCAGGTGCAGGAACACGTTGTTCATGACCGCCAGGGCGCGGGTGCGGCTGGTGGACGGGTACGGCTGGCGGAACAGGCTGCGCCACGCGGCCGACTCCTTCACCCAGCGCACGACCGGGTTGCCGCCGTTGCCGTTGCTCATCGGTCCACGACCGCGCCGGCCTGCTGGCCGACCTGTCCGAGCACGTTGTCCTTGTAGCTCTCCAACAGAACCTTCCCGTCAGGCGTGAACCGCTCGAGCTCGAGCCGGTCCATGGTGATGCAGTTGGTGGGGCAGCGCTCGACGCAGAGGTTGCAGCGGATGCAGCGCTCCTCGTCGATGATCATGGCGATCCCGCGCGGCCACGACTGGAAGAACTCCTGCTCCGGGTCGTCGCCGCCGACCTGCGCCTTGTCGATCATGTAGATCACGCCCTCGGGGCAGACGTCGGCGCAGAGTCCGCACAGGATACAGCGGGGGCCGTCGATGTTGATGTTGTGGTTGCACTGGAGGCAGCGGCTGCCCTCGTCGATGGCGCTGCGCGTGTCGTAGCCGACCTCGACCAGGCTGGTGAAGTCACGCCGCAGCTCCGGCGGCGCCATCGGGATCTCCTGGCGGCGGGTGGCCTCGTAGAAGCGCGGCATGTCGTGATCGAGGCTCTGGGTGATGGTGGCGCGGTTGATGACCGGCAGCTCCTCGAGCTCTTCGCCACGCAGCCCGGCGAGCCAGCGGTCGACGCTGCGCGCTGCCCGCCGCCCGAGGCCGGCGGCCTCGATGATCGTGGCGGGGCCCGTCACGAAGTCACCCACGGCGAAGATGCCGTCCTGGTTCGTGCCGAAGGTGTCGGCGTTGATGGCGACATTGCCGCGCTTGAACTCGAACTTCAGGTCGTTCAGCGAGTTGCCCTGCGCATCCTTCGGCGTCGTGCCGTTCAGCGGCTCGGTGCGCCAGGCGGACAGGGAGCCGCCCTCGACCACGGTCCGCGTATCGGTCACGCCGACGTGCCGGTTGAGCTTGGCGCCGAACTCCCCGAGGACATTGTTGTCCGATGCCTGGCTGGTGCACGGGATGACCATGTCGCAGGGGACGGTGAACTCGCTGCCCGGGATCGGCTCGGCGCTGCGACGGCCGGTCGCGTCCGGCGGCCCGAGGCGGGTGCGCACGAACTTCATGCCGCTGACGTGCCCGTTCTCGTCGGCGAGGACCTCGACCGGCGAGGCGAAGTACTCGAACTGGACGCCCTCGAAGCGCGTCTCGTGCTGCTCCTCCTCGTCGACCACCATCTCGTCCGGGCCGCGGCGGTAGAGGATCGTGCTCGTCTTGGCCCCCAGCCGAAGCGCGGTTCGCGAGGAGTCCATGGCGGTGTAGCCGCCGCCGATGACGACGACGTGCTCGCCGACCCATTGCGACTGCCCGAGGTTGGCGCGCTTCAGGAAGTCGA
Organism: Candidatus Limnocylindria bacterium; assembly: GCA_035759945.1. Lineage (GTDB taxonomy): Bacteria > Chloroflexota > Limnocylindria > QHBO01 > QHBO01 > JACDBZ01. The sequence goes on from DASTTX010000102.1 coordinate 19,282, forward strand.
CGCCGTAGATGACGCCGTCGAGCTCCTCGCCGGGGACGTTCATGGCGACCGGGTACATGCATCCGGTGGCGACCACGACCGCGTCATGCTTCGCGCGCAGCTGCTCCAGGGTGATGTCGCGACCGATCTCGACGTTATAGTGGAACTGCACGCCGTGCTTGGCGACCCAGTTCACGTCCAGCTCGATGACGTCGCGCGGGAGCCGGAAGGCCGGGACGCCGATGAGCGTCGTGCCGCCGCCCGAGGGCAGCGCCTCGTAGATGTGGACCTCATGGCCCCAGCTGCCGAGCTCCTTGGCGGCCGCCAGGCCGGCGGGGCCGGCACCGATGACGGCCACGCTCCGCCCGGTGGGCGCCTGCACCACCACGTTGTCGGGCATGTTGTTGCCGTAGTGCCAGTCGACGAGGAAACGCTTCATGGCGCGGATCGCCAGCGGCTTGTCGATGTCGGCGCGGCGGCAGGCCTTTTCGCACGGCGCGCTGCACACGTAGCCGCAGATGGCGGCCACCGGGTTCGGGTCGCGGGCGAGGATGTAGCCCTCCTCGAAGCGCCCTTCGGCGGCCAGCATCAGGTAGCCCCGGCAATTGGTGTTGACCGGGCAGCCTTCCTGGCACTCGATGTTGCACTGAAGCCAGTCGACACCGACCTCGGCCGTCTGGAACCTCAGGGGAATCGCGGTATCTGAGATCACTGCGTCGTGGTCGCTCTCCGGGCGGCGTTAGACCATGGGGCAACTAAAGGAGCGGCGAGACCGATGCTACCCGTTCCGTCTCGCGCCGTGCAAGGCGCGCGTCGTTGGCCGGTCATTGGCTGAAGTGGGCGGCCATCACCTGGCGGACGAGCGGGGCCGCGTCCGTGCCGCCGGTGCCGAGCGCGATGTACGGCAAGATCGTCGCGACCGCGATCGTCGGATCGTCGGCAGGAGCGTAGGCCGGGAACCAGGCGTGCGGGTCCGGTGTGCCGGTCTCGGCCGTTCCGGACTTGCCGGCGACCGGGATCCCAAAGCCGGAGAAGGCGGCGGTGCCCGTGCCGTACGGCAGCGTCGTCACGGCCTGCAGCGTATCGGTCACGAATGCGAGGTCGGCCGGATCGACCGGGATCTGGTGGGCGACGGTCGGCTCGACGCCGGCAACGAGCGTTCCATCCGGCAGCGTGGCGCTCGTCACGATCCGTGCCTGCCACAGCGTCCCGCCGTTGCCGATGGCGGCATAGGCGTTCGCCAGCTGGAGCGGCGTGAGGAGCAGCGCGCCCTGGCCGATTGCCAGCTGCACCTGCTCGAAGCCGGAGTACCCACCGCGACCGTTGGCCGCGAGCCACGCATCATCCGGCACGATGCCGATTTCCTCCACGAGGTACCCGATGCCGGTCGCCGCGCCGAAGCCGAAGTCCTTGAGCAGGTCGGTCAGGGCCGTCTCATCGGTCTGATAGACCTCGAGCGCGAGCGGCATGTAGGTGGTGTTGCAGCTGAATGCCATGGATTCGGCCAGGCCCACCTGCCCGGGCAGCGAGTGGTCCATGTAGTTGTGGAAGGTGAAGTCGCCGTACTGCCACGTCGGCGGGCATGGTCGCGTGCTGGCCGGGCTGACCACGCCCCTCTGGAGGGCGGCGACAAGCGTGAACGGCTTGAACGACGAGCCCGCCGGATAGGCGCCGAGCACCGCCTTGTTGAAGATCTGGCCCGTGCCCGCCGGGGTAAGCGGGTCGCCGGCCAGGGTCGTGCCGATGGTCAGGGAGTTCGGATTGAACGCCGGCTGGCTGGCGAGCGCCCAGACGTCCCCGGAACGCGGGTCGACCACCGCCGTGGCGCCCTCCGCGTGCGTGGCGAGGGCCTGCTGTGCCGCCAGCTGAATGTTCGGGCGGATCGTGATCGCCACGTCCGCCCCGGGGACCATCTCGTTCTGGTACAGGACCGATTCGGTACCGTCTCCGCCGACCGCGACCAGGCTCCAGCCGGGCGTCCCGCGAAGCAGCGCTTCGGCACCGGACTCCAGTCCCGAGCGCCCGACCACGTCGCCGGCTCGGTACCCATCGGCGGCGAGCGTCTCCAGGTCGTCGGCGGTGACCTCGCTGACGTAGCCGATGACCTGGCCCGCCAGGGCCTCCTGCGGATACACGCGCGCGCCGTCGTCGCGCGTCTCCGCCCACACCACGCCGCCGGCGCCGATGATCCGGCCGCGCGTCCCCAGCTCTCGGTCGAGCCGTAGCGTCCCGGCCGGCCCGAGCTCGGGGAAGAGCACCTCGGGACTCCAGCGCAGAAGCCAGCCGTCGGCACCCTGGACGTAGGTCAGCTCGCGCTCGAGCGAAAGGTCGCCGAAGCGCTCGGAGGCGACGTCGACCGACACCGGGATCGCCATCCCGGGAACGGGGCCCTGGAGCGGGGCGGCGGGGTCGATGGACGGCGCGGTGGTGGCCGTCGGTTCGGGCCCGGCGCTCGCGGACGGGTCGGGCGTGGGCACCGGCGTGGCGGTCGGTGCGGGGAACTGGCTCGAGCGCGGCTCCGGCGCAAGAGCCACGAGGGTGGGTGCGCCGGCGGTCGCCGCCAGGCCAGTGACTTGCGCCAGCTCCGCGAAGGCGGCGTGCAGCTCAGCGAACTGGTCGGCCGAGTAGTCATCGCGGATCGCGGGGTCGAGCTCGGCGTACATGGCGGCGTAGTCGCCAGCGGCCCACGCGTCCAGGTAGCGCGAGGCCAGCTCGACGGCGGCGGTCGGCGCCGCCAGCGGGAAGGTCGTCGGGAGCGGGGTCGGATCCGGAGCCGAATCAGCGCTGCAGGCGGCGAGGACGAGGAGCGGAAGGGCCAGCAGCAGTGAGCGCCCGCTCATCGCGCCAGCGTCACCCGGCGAAAGCCCTCGGCGGCCCGGTATCCGGTGCGATCGCCGAGCTCCTCGCTGCGGCGCCGAACCCATCGCGCGATGTCGTCGAAGGCGCGGAACTGGCTGGCGTGATGCCCGAGCGCCGCCACCTTGCGCTCGAGCGTCTCACCGATATCGACGATCTGGTTCGCCTCGTTCGTGCTCCACAGGTAGAGCTCCGCCACCTTCCACGCCTCGAGGCCGGCGGCCAGGTGCTCGGGAAAGTTGAGCGGGTCGCGAGCCGTCGGAAAGACGGCATCGACCGTCGACTGTCCGACGGCGCGGTGGTCGGGATGGTTGACCCACTCGTTGTTGACGAAGAGGACGGTCGGGTCGTGGGTCATGACGACTTCGGGTTGCCACGCGCGCACCGCCCGCGTGATGCGCTCGCGCAGCTCGAGCGATGCCTGCACCTGTCCGTCCGGCTCGTCCAGGAAGTCGACGCCATCGACGCCGATCTCCGCGGCAGCCGCCCGCTGCTCACGCTCGCGCAGCTCGACGAGCGCGGCGACGTCCGCGCGGGGATCGTCGCTTCCCTTGTCGCCGCGCGTCGCCACCAGGTACCGAACGCTGGCTCCCTCGCCCACCCAGCGAGCGATCGTGCCGGCTGCCCCAAACTCGATGTCGTCGGGATGGGCCGCCGCGACGAGCACGCGTCGTGGGGTGGGCAGCTTGTCGTCAGGCATGAACCGGCTCGATGCTAGCAGTCGCATCGAGCGAGACGGTGCTGGCACCGGTGGGGTCGAGCAGCTCCGCCGTGCGCGGATGGCAGGTGAAGAAGAGCACCTGGTGGCGTTCGGCCAGGGCGTGGAGCGCATCGGCCGCGCGATCGGCCCGATCGGGATCGAAGTTGACCAGGATGTCGTCCATGACCACGGGGAGCGGCTCGGCGTGCCGGGCGAATTCCTCGATCAGGCCGAAGCGCAGGGCGAGGTACAGCTGCTCGGCGGTCCCGCGGGAGAGCTCCTCGGTGGCCTTCGCGCCGCCGCCGTCGCTCTCGATCCGGACCGTCGCTTCGCCCGGCGCGGTGATGATGCGGCTGTAGCGCCCGCCGGTGATGCGCTCGAAGTGCGATTCGGCGGCGCGCACGACGTCCGGCTGGCGCTCTCGCTCGTAGCGAGCGCGGGTCTCCTCCAACAGCCGCAGGGTCAGCGCCTTCACCGCCCATTCGCGGGCCATGGCCGATGCGCGTCCCTCGAGCACCGCGAGCTCCTGGCGCTTCATGCCGATCTCCTCGGCGGCCTCGAGCTGCCTGATGCGATCCTCGAGGGCGCCGATGCGCGTCAGGGTCCCGCGCTCCTCTGCCTCCACCCTGCTCAGCTCATCGGCCGCTTCGGCGCGCGCCGCCTCCAGCGCAGCAGGGTCCGCGCCGGCACTCTCCTCGAGGAGTGCCGGGATCGCGTCCAGGCTGCCGGCGATGCCGGCGAGCCGCTCTCGAACCTCGCGGGCGCGACCGTGCAGCTCGGCTCGGGCGGTCGCTTCCGTCGCACGGCGGCGCAGCGCATCCGCGTCCGTGCAGCCGAGCCCATCGAGGTGCGCCGACACCGCCGCCTCGCGCTCCGCGACCTCCGTCGCCAGCGGTCCGCGCCGAGTCGTCAGCTGCGCGATGGTGGCGTCGAGCTCCGCGGCTCGTCTCTGCGCGGCTCGCGCCTCGTCCAGGCCCGCTCCGACGCCGGCGAGCAGCGCGTGGCGGCGCGGACCATCGGCACTGGGCTCCATGCCCAGCTCGCTCAGCAGCCGGTCCGCGCGCTGGGCGAACGCGGCGTCCGCCGCGTCGAGCCGGGCGAGCTCCGCGGCAAGCCGGTCGCGGTCCGCTGCGGCGCGGCGCGCGATGCCCGCAGCCGCCATGACCTGTCGCGCCGCGTCGGGCGACGTGCCGGCGACGAGGCCGTGCGACACCAGCCATGCGTCCCAGTCCGACTGGGCGGCGTCTGCGGCGTCGGCAGCGGCAGCCGCCTCGATCGAGCGCTGGTCGACCTCCGCGCGACGGGCCGCCAGCGTCGCTCGCCACTCGTCCGCCATCGAACGGCGCGCGCGCTCGGTGGCCGCCGTATCGGCGACGCGGCGGACATCGTCATCGGTCGCATCCGGAGCCAGGCTCAACGAGGCAAGCAGCCGCCGGCGTTCGGCGTCAAGCTGCTCGAGGTCGGCGCCCTCGCCGACCGCGGGCCCGCCGCGACCGGTCGTCGCCAGCACCGCCACGGCGATCGCGGCGAGGAGGATGCCGGCGAGCAGGCCCATCAGCGTCGCGCCGGCGAAGGTCCCGATCAGCGCGCCGCCGGCGACGACGAGAAGCGCGAGAGCGGTCAACCCGGCGGGGCCCAACCGGAGACCGGCACGGTCGCCGCGCTGTGCAAGCGCCTCGGCAGTCGCCCGCTGAATGCGAAGCGCCTCGAGAGACCGGAGGGCGCCGGCGCGGGCCTCGATCGCCGCGTCATCGAGCGTCTCATCGGCTCCACCCTCGCGCTCGCGTCGCTCGAGCTCATCGGCCGCAGCCCGATGCCTGGCCTCGGCCTCGCGCGCCAGCTTGCCGGCAATGTCGAGCGCGCGCTCATGCGAACGTGTCGCCTCGACGGCCGGGATCGAGTCGTCGATCGCCACGAGGCGCGCCTCGTCCCACCCGCCGACACGGCTCAGCTGCTCGGCGACGGTCGCCGCGCTCCGGGAACGTGCGGCTTCGAGATCTCCGCGCCGGCCCTCCGCCGCGGCACGGGCGGTTCGCTCCTCGAGGACGGCCGTCACCTCGTCAGCCCAGCCGAGCACCCGGTCGTCCGGCTGCGTGTGCGCGCGCTCGGATCGCGCTTCGGCCAGCTGCTCGTCGATGCTGGCCAATCTCGCGCGGGCCGCCTCGAGCTCGCCGAGCAGCCGGTCGAGGATGGCCACAGCATCGGTCGGCAGGTCGTCGAGCGTTGCGTCACCAGCCGCGAGGTCGGTCTCGAGCAGCATCAGCTCGGCGGCAATCGGCCCCGCTTCCTCGATGCGGCCGAGCCGTAGGACCCGCTCTCGAAGGACCCGAATCCGGCCGCGCAGCTCCTCGCTTCGCGCCATGAGCTCGTTGCGCTCTCGGTGGGCAGCGGCGTGCTCGGCGGGCTGGTGCGCGAGATCGGCGATCTCGGCGCGCACTTGCTCGATCCGCGCCAGCAGCTCATTCAGCGGCGGCTTGCTGCCGGACGGGACGAACGACTCGCGCAGCTGGGCGCGCAGCTCCTGCTCGAGGTCGACCGCGCTCGACCCGCCGAGCCCGGCGCTGGCGCCATAGATCCGACCGCGCACGCCCTCGGTGGAGAGGCTGTGGAAGTTCTGCAGCTCGCCAAGCCCGAAGGCGAAGATGTTGTTGAACAGGTCCTTGTCCGCTCCGCGGAGCAGGCGGTCGAGCGTCTCCTGGCCGCCCTGGCTGCCGTTCGGGGCGCGGACCACCAGCGTCCCACCTCCGCCACGCTCGCCGTGACGCTCGACGACCCAGCGCTCCCTTGCCGCCGTGCGCAGCACGAGCCGCCCGCCGCGGCGGCCGCCGGCGAAGGCCGGATACCAGGTTCGCCCATCGCGCGTCGCCTCGAAGCCGAACAGCAGGGCGCGAACCGCGTTGAGGAACGTCGTCTTGCCGGCCTCGTTGTCGCCGCGAATGACGGTCAGGCCCTCGCTGAAGGCCCAGGCGGCTTGATGGAAGCGGCCGAACCCGTCGAGCTCGACGCGCTCGAACCGCATCAGCGATCCTCCTCGGCGGCGAGCAGCAGGTCGAGGCCCAGCGCTTCCGCGTCGTCGAGCAGGTCGCCGGACAGTGCATCGTCCGTCGGTCGCGACGCGGCGAGGAACTTCCGCCCGCGCTGCGACTCCTCGAACAGCGGCGCGATCGCCCCGCGCAGCGCCGCGTCCCAGCGCTCGTGCTCCTCGGGGTCCGTCGTCCGCCCGCTGCGCCGCGCGGCCGCGACGGTCCGCAGAAAGTCCCCGACGAAGTCGGGAGCGTCGCGCCGGACCTCGATGTCGATCTCCGAGCGCGTGGCGTCGCGAACCGACTCCACCCAGCCGAAGGGCCGCATCCCGGCCGTCTCCTCGTTGAGCAGCTCCCGAAGGTCGCCCAGGTAGCCATGGCGCGCCAGGTGCGCGTGCAGCGGCCCGCGCCCGCTCAGTCGGAGTCGGATGACCAGCGACCGCCCATCGGCTCCATCGAGCGCCAAGCCCACCGCCTCCCGGCACGTTCGGGCGAGTGCCTCGTCGTCGGGAAGGCCAGCGATCGAGACCTCGACCGGCTGCCAGCGGACGACGTCGGTGGCGACGAAGCGTGGAGTGACCCGGCCCGCCGCGTCGACATCGACCACGTAGCAGCCATGCGCCCCGAGCTCTCCGGGATCGCGGCCCTGCGGAATGCCGCAGTACCAGGCCGGCGGATCGGTGAGCACCTGCCCGGGCTGGTGGATATGGCCGAGCGCCCAGTAGTCCATGCCCGACGCACGCAGGTCGGCCGCCGAGCATGGCGCGTAGTTGTGATGGCCGGGCTGATCGCCGACGTTCGTGTGCAGCAGGCCGACCGAGAACGGTGCGTCCGGCTCCGCCCGAAATGCGGCGGCGTAGTTCTCCGTGACGGCCGAGCGTGGATAGGATCGCCCGTGGATGCGCGCGATCTCGTGCCCGTCGCGCACGACTGGCGCCGACTCGCCGGGGCCCGTCCCGAAGCGGTGCACCGCGGCAGGAAACTCCAGCGAGGGTGCCCATGCCCGACCGTCGAGCGGGTCGTGGTTGCCGTGAACGACGAAGCTCGCGATGCCAGCCGAGGCGAGCTCGGCGAGGCCGTCGCGGAAGCGAGTCTGGCCCAGCAGGGTGGGGCTCTCGACCTCGAACACGTCGCCGGCGACGACGACGAAGTCGACCCGTTCGTCGAGCGCGGTGCGGACGACGTTGCGCCAGGCGTCGATGGTGGCGCTGCGCAGGACGGCCAGGACGTCGGGCGGCGCCTGCGCGCTCAGCCCCTCCAGCGGGCTGTCGAGGTGAAGGTCACCAGTGTGGAGGAAGCGAAAGGGCTCGAGAGACGACACGGCCCGCCAAGCGTAGCCGATGGCCGTGACAGCTCACCGGTCGCGAGGCGGGCCGCATCCGGTCCGTCTCAGGCACGGCGCCGACCGCTTCCCCCCCATGACGACCACGGGGATCGCTGCGGCCGGCGTCAGCAGGCCTGCTTACCTAGACGGTGCGTCGTCCGCTGAGCAGCTGGAAGACGAGCACGATGGCCGCGATCACCAGCAGCAGCCAGATAAGGCCGCCGCCGATGTTGCCGATCAGGCCGAGAAGCCAGAGGACCAGCAGGATGACGATGATCGTCCAGAGCATCGGGTTCTCCTCAATCGATTCGTTCCCCTCCGTTCTCGCAGGTATGGCAGATTGCGTGCCAGCCGAGCGAGCGACCGATCAGTCGCCCTGTGGACGACGCTGCTCGATGACCTGGTATACGAGGAGAACGGCGGCGGCGAGCAGGAAGAGGTTGACCCACTGCCCCAGGCGAAGAAGCACGCCCGCCAGCCACAGGACGAGCGTCGCGGCGGTCAGAAGCCAGATCATCGGATCGGGTGCAGCAGTGCGGCCATGGCCATCACCCCGAGGACGACCAGCAGCATCACCGCGAACACGATGATGCTGCCCGCGATGACGACGCCCCGGTCGCTCATGCGGCCAGGACGCCCATCAGCTGGTCGACGTGCTCGGCGGGCTTCACCTGCGGCAGCACGTGCTCGATCGTGCCGTCAGGGCCGATGATGAACGTCGTCCGTTCGTTGCCGAAGTACGTGCGCCCCGCAAACTTTTTCTCGATCCACACACCGAACGCCTCCGCCACGCGATGGCCCTCATCGGCCAGCAGCGGATACGGCAGGGCGTACTTGGCGCGGAACTTCGCGTGGCTCTTCACGCTGTCGGGTGAGACGCCGAACAGGTCGATCCCGGTGCCGGTCACCCGGCTCCAGCTGTCTCGGATGCCACATGCCTGCGCCGTGCAGCCGGGCGTATCGTCCTTGGGATAGAAATACAGGATGTAGCGGCGTCCGGAGAGGGACGCGCTCGAGACGACAGTGCCGTCGTCGGTGCTCATCTCCCAGTCCGGCGCGCGGTCGCCTTCGGTGAGTCGCGTCATGCGTCGAGTCTAGCCGTCCGCGCCCATCTGCTCGATCGCGACCAGGACCGGCGGAAGCTCGCGACTCTCGATGCGTTCGGCGAGCGCGGCGGCGAAGGCATCGACGGCGGCGTCATCGGCTTCGGCGAGGTCGTGCCCAGCGCCGTCGAGCGCCTGCAACAACGGCTGGTTGCCGCCGTCGCGAAGGACCTGGCCAAGGAGCTGCGACTCCTCGGGATCCGCCCAGGCGTCCTCGCTGCCATGGGCGATCGCGACGTTGCGGTGAAGCATGGTGGCGAGGGCCAGCACCGGCGTGTGGAACGCCTGCTCCCAGGCCGCGAGGTTGAGCTCGACCGTGTCGTCGCCGACGTGAACCGCCATCGATGGCTCGCGTCGCTCGGCGCGCTCAATGAGCTCCTCGGAGGACCGATCCAGTGCGTCCACAATCGGATGATGGCGGTCGGCGCCGGTCCGCGCGCGCTCGGCGACTCCGCGGCGCAGGACGTCGCGCAACGATCTCGCAGATGGACCGATCAGCCCGACCGCGCCGATGGCCGGGTCGCCGATGGCGGCGCTGATGGCAATGGCTGCGCCCTCGCCATGGCCAACGATGGCGCAGCGCCGCAGGTCGAGCTCACGGCGTGAACGCATGGCGCCAATGCCGTCGCGCGCGTCGTCGATGCGAGTGAAGAGATCCGTCCGCGCCCACTCGCCGTCCGAGTCGCCGCAGCCGCGCGGGTCGTAGCGCAGGCTGGCCACGCCGTGGTGGACAAGGGCGCTGGCAAGGCGCGCGAAGATGCCGTCGGCCGCGTCGCTCGGGCGTGCGAACCAGCCCGGGTGGCCGGTGCGGTCCCAACCCCCGTCTCTGTCGCGCGGCAGCCAGGAGGGAACGAACAGTGCCCACGGCACGCGGCCCTCGGCGTCCGGAAGCGTCAACGTCGCCGACAGCGTCACGTCGCCGGCGCGAAAGCGGAGATCCTCGGAGCCGGTCACACAGGCGATGGTACGCGCGGCGTTCTCGTCGGTCGTCTCCGATCGCTCGGCGGGCAGCCTCGTCCGCACAGTGTTCAAGAGTCTTGAACACTGCCGACGATAGCCCCGGCGCCGTACCAGCGAATTACTGCGCGCTTACCGCCAGCCCGTCAGGAGAGCAGCGGCCGCCACGTGCCGAGCGCCAAGCTGACGCCGATCGCGACGACGGCGAGGCAGATGGCCGCCGCGATCCAGGCCAGGTCGCGCAGCGTCACCCGCTCGAGGCGTGCCGCCGTCCGGCATTCGGAAGCGCCGAAGCCGCGGGCCTCCATTGCCAGCGCCATGCGGCTGCCGCGCCGGACGGCGCCGACGAGCAGCGCCATGAGCTGACCGGCGAAGAGTCGAACGACCGCCACGGGCGACCGGCCGGCATCGACGCCCCGCGCCCGCCGCGCCATGCCGATGGTCTGCCACTCCTCCGCCAGCAGCGGCACGAGCCGCAGGGCGGCGAGCGCGCCGATCGCGAAGCGCGGCGAGGCATGCAGCTGCTGGACGAGCGAGTCGGCGATCTCGGTGGGCTGGCTCGTCGCCGTGGCGAGGATCCCGGTAGCGGCGATGGCCACCAGCCGCGCGGCCAGCCCGAGGCCGTCCACCAGCGTCTCGGCGCCGATCCGGACCGGTCCCAACGAGACGACGATCGGACCAGCCTGCTCGGGCGCGAACAGGACGTTCGCGACGCCGATCGAGACCGCCGCCAGGCCGACCAGCCACGCGCGCCCGATCAGGCCGGCAGGCGACAGTCCGGAGAAGGGCAAAGCGCACGCCAGCCCCGCGAGCACGACGAGCGCCGTGACGCCATCCAGCGAGGCGAACAGCACGACCAGCAGCGCGAGCGCGGCCACCAGCTTGGCAACCGGGTTGGCGCGCGCGAGGGGAGCGCCCGGGTCCGGAACGAGCGGCGTGAGCAGCTGCATCAGCGCGCGGCCTCGAGCCGCAGCGTCCGGTCGGCGAGGGCATTCACGAAGGCGCGGTCATGCGTCACGAAGCCGATGCCTCGACCGTCGTCGCGCAGCGCGGCCAGCAGATGCAGCAGCTCACCCCATGTGCGGCGATCCTGGCCAAAGGTCGGCTCGTCGAGGATGAGGAGCGAGGGCGCCGCGGCGAGTGCCGTTGCCACCGACAACCGGCGCTTCTCGCCACCCGACAGGGTGAAGGGATTCGCCCGCGCCAGGTGCGTCAGGCGCAGGCGCTCCATCAGCTCGTCGGCGCGGTGCGCGGCTGCATCGGCCCCGATGCCGGCGCGGCGCGGACCGAGCGTGAGCTCGTCGCGCACCGTGCGCGCCAGGAACTGGTGCTCGGGATCCTGGAACACGGTGCCGACATGGCGAACCAGCTCGGACGCGCGCCAATCGGCGATCGCCTCATGGCCGTGCCCGGCGGCGAGCGCCTCCGTCGCGAGCACATGCCCGATGCGGGGCCGCAGCAGGCCAGCCAGCATCAGCGCCAGCGTCGACTTGCCGCTCCCGTTGGGCCCGACGATGGCCAGTGCCTCGCTCGAGCGCAGCTGGAGGTCCGTCGGCGCCACGGCATCGGCGTCCGTACCCGGATAGCGGTAGGTCGCGTGCTCGGCGATGACCAGTGCCGAGGGGCGGGAGGTGGTGCGACGGGGTGGCGCGGGCGGTGGCTGATCGGGCACCCAGACGCCCGCGTCGGCCAGCTGCGCGCCACGCGCCCGGAACACCTCGCCCGGCCGCCCATCGGCGAGCACGCCACCGCCTGCCTCGAGCACCACGACACGGTCCACCAGCGCGACCGATTCGTCGACGCGGTGCTCGACGAGCAGCATCGTCGCGCCGATGCGCTCGAGGACGCGGGCCAGCACCTCGCGGATCTCGGCCGCGCCCTCGGGGTCGAGGTTCGCGGTCGGCTCGTCGAGCATGAGCAGGCCGGGCTGCAGTGCGAGCGTCCCGGCCAGCGCGAGCCGTTGCTGCTCGCCACCGGAGAGGGCGTGGGTCGGACGGTCGCGTCCGTACGGGAAGTCGACCGCGGCCAGCGCCGCGTCGACCCGCGGCCAGATCGCATCGGTCGGGACGCATCGGTTCTCGAGCCCGAAGGCGACGTCGTCACCGGCGCGACCCATCACGATCTGCGACTCGGGATCCTGGAAGAGAAGGCCGGTACGGTCTCGCGCCTGCCGGGGCTCGTGACCGTCGACCAGCAACGACCCCTCGGTCTCTGTCCCGCCACCAGGGTCGATCAGCCCGGCCAGCGCGGTCAGCAGTGTCGACTTGCCGGCTCCCGACGCGCCCAGCAGCAGCACTCGCTCGCCCGGCTCCACGACCAGGTCGACGCCCCGCAATGCCCACTCTCGGCGGCCGGGGTGCCGCAGGCCCCAGCCGCGTGCCTCGATTCGCGCGGGTGGCGCCGCCGGGCTTCGCATACCGGCATTGTGGGTGGTCGCCGGCTCAGACCTCGGCCTGATCCCGCCCCGCCGCGAACTCGTGCAGGACGCCGGTCGCCACCAGCGCGCGGAGCAGCAGCCAGGCGCCGATCCCGGCGATGAGCGCCCCGCTGACCGATGTCGCGCCCGCGTACACCAGCTGCGCGTTCAGGCCGAAATCGGGGTAGTACACGACGATGTCATGGATGGCGGCGGCCAGTCCGGACAGCACGCCGGCCAGGATCGCGAACGTCAATCCCCATGACCGATACAGGCCGATGGCGAACGCGACCTCCGCGCCGGCGCCCTGGATTGCCCCGGAGATGAGCGCGTCGATGCCGTATGGCGACCCGAGCAGCACCGACACGGCGGCCGACACGAAGCCGCCGAACAGCGCCGCGCCGGGACGTCGGACGATGAGGCCGACAAGCACGGCGGGCAGCAGCCATACGCCGTACATGATCGCCTGTGATGGGGGCAGCGCCAGGAACAGCGGTTCCGTCGCGGCGTAGATCGCGTTCCACGCCAGGAACACCACGCCGAAGGCGACGGCAATGACGGCCGCCACCACGATGTCGACGACGCGCCACTCGTTTCGAGGGCTGGTGGTCATGTGCTCACTCCTTCTTCGCGCGTCCGCTCGGCAACCAGCAGGAGTCCCGACTCCAGCCGTACCGATGCGGGCGCCGCCACGATCTCGTTGCTCAACCCGCGAGAGCGCCCCATGTGGAGCGTCGCCGCATCGAGCGGCCAGCGAAGGCCGGCGGTGGTCACGCCGATGGCCTCGCCACCGATCGGCAGCAGGGTCACCAGATCGCCGATGCGTCCGTCCAGCGCAAGCGGCTGGTCCGGATGAACGATGCGGACCGTATTTCCGGCGTGCACGACGCGCACGTGCCGCCCGCGAAGGGCGGGATCGGCAAGCAGCAGCAGGTTGGCCAGCTCGTGATCCAGCCTGTCGCCGCCGATTGCACCGAGCAGCACCGTCTCGTCGGCACCCAGCTGCATCGCAGCCAGGAGGGCGAGCTCGGTGTCCGACGCCTCCTTGTCGGCCGGATGCTGCTCGACCTTCACGCCGGCCTCGATCAGCCGCTCGACGAGGGACGGATCGGTCGAGTCCAGGTCGCCGATGAGCAGGTCGGGCTGCCGGCCGAGCCGCTCGAGCGACGCGGCGCCGCCGTCGGCCGCGATGACCCGCTCGGCGCCGTCAAGCCAGGCCGCGTCCGCCGGGTCGAGGTCGCCGGACGCGACCACCGCCACCCTCATCGGTCCTCCATTCGTGCCGGAGACAACGAACGGCACGCCGTTCCTCTTCTCCGTTGATCGAGGGGCGCGCCGTGGCAGCAGCTGTTTCGACTTCCTTCGCCGGCATGACCCGGATCAGGTTCGAGGGTCTGCGAATGCATCGGCATCCGCACTCTCAGCGCTGGTCGCGCTCCCCTGTCGCTTGGTGGGTTGTGCGTCCAGCCTAGCACCCACCCTAGAATCGGTCGATGCACCCAAACGTCGCCCGTGTGACCGACGCTGCCCGCGCCGCGGGCGTCGACATCAGCGTCGAGCGCTTCCCGGAGGGCACGCGCACGGCCGCGGATGCCGCCCGCGCGGTCGGCTGCGAGGTCGGTCAGATCGTCAAATCGCTCGTCTTCATGGCGGATGCGCGCCCCGTCGTCGCGCTCGTCTCCGGCGCCAATCGCGTCCACCTCGGCAGGTTGGCCACAGCCGTCGGGGCAACGGAGGCACGGCGCGCCGACGGGGACGAGGCACGCGCGGCGACCGGCTTCGCCATCGGCGGCGTGCCGCCGTTCGGCCATGCCAGCCACGTCGCCGTCGTCATCGACCGCGACCTGCTCGCCTTCGACCGGGTATGGGCGGCCGCCGGCCTCCCGGACGCGGTCTTCGCCATCTCCCCGGATGAGCTCCTGCAGGCGAGTGGCGGCACGGTCGCCGACGTCAAGGAAGCCTGACCCCGAACCGATGCCCCCGTCGACCCTGTTCGCGCTGCTCGTGGTGGCCGGTATCGGCGTCGCTGCGATCTCGTTGCTCGTGCTGCGCCGCACCGAAGCCCAACCCGGCCGCGCGCGCCGCCTTGCCGGACCGCCCGAATTCAAGGTTGGGCACCTGGTGGACGGCGAGCTGCCGGATCGAGCGGTGCGCGTCGCTGGGCGCATCCGCTGCCGCGACCCGCTCGAAATGGGCGATGGCGAGCGCCTGGTCGCCTTCCACCGCGATGTCGAGGTGCACGCCGGCGGGCGCTGGCGGAGCATCGAGCGGCTGCGCGAGACTCGCTCGTTCGACCTGTGGGACCACGACGGATCCATCGCGCTCGACCCGGCCCGCGCCGAGGAGCCGCTCATCGTCATCCCGAGCGTGTGGCGCGGCCGGATCGACGAGCTCGAGGAGGCGCACGCCGCCGCCGCCGCTCGCGTCGGCGAGCGCTACGGGCCGCCGGACGCGGCGCGGGCGATCACCCGCACCATCAACGTCACCGATCGCCTGCTCGTCCTCGCGCGGCCGGAGCGCGACGGCAGCGGCCGGACGCGGCTCGAGCCTCCCGCGGGCGGCTACCTCATATCGGCCCTCGAGCTCGACGATGCCATGCGCCTGCTCGGCGGGCGCAATCGGCGCGCCACGGCCGGCGCCGTCGTGGGCCTGGCGGTGGCGATCGCGCTGGTGGCCATCGGCGGCATCGGTGCGCTGATGAGCGCGCTGCTGGGCTGAGCCCCGGTCCGAGCGCCAGTCCCGGAGCGGCAGCGGTACGGGGCGGACCGGTACGAACGACCGATCGCGCCCGCGACCTGCCGTTTCTAGCATCCGGTGCACGGTTCCTCACAGAAGCTCCATTCGGACCAGGGCCTCTGCCGGACCCGCACAAGGGAGTCTCGATGGCCCGAGCCGAGGCCGATGACGCGCTTCTCAGCGTGGCGCAGGCAGCCACCCTCCTTGGTGTGCATCCGAACACGATTCGCGCCTGGACCGACGGCGGCCGCCTGACGGCGTACCGCATCAACGCGCGGGGCGACCGACGGTTCCGCCGCGACGACGTCGCCCGGCTGCTGGTCGAGGACCGAGCGAGCGCCGATGCTCCGCCGTCGACGGGATCGGGCTCCACGGGGCGCGACGGCGAGCTGGCCATCTTCGCGCGCATCGCCGCCGGGCTGGCAGCATCTCCGACCAGCGCCGGAGTCGCCCGGACCGTGGTCGAGGCGCTGCGCACCGAGATCGCCGTCGAACGGGTCGCCGTCTACGTGAGCGATGGGGAGCGCCTCGAGCTGGAGGCACACGCCGGCTTCGATGAGCCGCCACCCGCCACGCGCGAACCGATCGTCGGTGCCCGCGCGCCCGAGGGCGCTGACGTGGCGCTCAGCCTCAGCACGCGCCGCGGGAACGCCGGCCTGCTCGTGATCGACGGCGCGGCGGCGAACTCCTTCACGCCGCCCTTTCTCCGCTCGCTGCTCGCGATCGTCGCCACCACGATCGCCAGCACGCGCCTGCTCGGCCGGGCGCGCCGAGAGCTTCAGCGTGCCCGTGCCCTGCGCTCGGTCACCAAGGAGCTGACCGGCACGCTCGACCTGAACGCCGTCCTCGGCGAGGTGGTCGACCTGACGCGATCCCTGTTCGAGGCCGACAAGGCCGGCCTGTGGCTGGTGAGCGAGGGCGACTTTCCGTTCAGCGTCGCGGCGCAGCACGAGCTCAGCGAGGACTTCCTGGCGCACGTCGCCGCGCTGCGCGGCAACGAGGACTCCATCGGCCTGCGCGCGCTTAGGGAGCGGCGGCCGCATTGGATGCGCAATGCCGATGTCGACCAGGGCATCGGCATGCTTCGTGAGACGTACGCCGCCGAGGGCATCCGAACCGTGTGCCTGGTCCCGCTCGTCGGTGGCAGCGAGCGACTTGGCCTGCTCGGCCTGTACCACCGGCGCGATCGAACCTGGCCGGCGGAGGAGGTGGCCCTGGCACAGGCATTCGCCGATCAGGCGGCGGTCGCCATCCAGAACGCCCGCCTCTACCGCTCGGTGGCGGCGCAGGCGGCCCGCATGAAGTCCATTCAGGATCTCTCCGCACGGCTCAACCGCCTGACGGACGTCCGCGCCATCGCCGAGGCGATCGTTGCCGAGGCGCGCCCGCTGGCCGAGTACCACGACATCCGGGTCTACCAGGTCGATGCCGAGCGGGGAATGTGCGAGCCGATCGCGTTCACGCGCGAGATGCTGGCCGACGACGCCGTCAACCCGGAGGACCTGCTGCGCGTGGCGGTCGGCGAGGGGTTCACCGGCTGGGTCGCGCAGCATGGCGAGCCGCTGCTGATCAACGACGCGCTCGACGACGAACGCGGGCAGACGATCGCCGGCACCGATGACGTCCCCGAGTCGATGCTCGTGGTGCCGATGCTCTACGAGGGCAGGGTCCTCGGAGTCATCGTCCTCAGCCAGCTGGGGTACAACCGCTTCACCAACGACGACCTCCAGACGATGAGCATCTTCGCCGGCTACGCGGCGCAGGCCATCGCGAACGCCACGACCTACGAGCGGCTGGTGGCGCAGTCGTCCGAGCTCGCTCGCCGTGCCGACTCCCAGCGACGGCTGCTCGACATCAACGAGCGGCTGCTCTCGACGCTCGACGAGGCAGGCGTGCTCGAAACGATCGCCGACGGCCTGCGCGACGTCGTCTCCTACGACAACCTGTCGATCTATCGCGTCGACCACAACCTGCGCGTCATGCAGCCCGTCCTGACGCGCGAGCGCCACGCCGACGAGGTCAGCCGCTACATCATCCCCTTCGGCCGCGGCCTCATGGGCTGGGCGGTCGAGCACTCGCAGCCGATCCTGGCCAACGACGCGCTCGGCGACCCCCGAGCCCTCCAGATCCCCGGCACCCCGGAGGATCCAGAGGCGGTCGTGGTGGTTCCGCTCGTCGCCGATGGCGAGGTGCTCGGCGCCCTGAACGTCTCCCGGGTCGGCGGCCCCGAGGTGTACTTCAGCGACAGCGACTTCGAGCTCGTGCAGCTCTTCGCGGCCCAGGCCTCCATCGCCCTGCGCAACGCCGCTGCCCACCATGCGATCAGTCAGCAGGCCCAGACCGATGCGCTGACCGGGCTCGGCAACCACGGCGCGTTCCAGCGCGACCTCGGCACGTTCGTCGAGCGCGCCGCGTCGGCATCACGACCAGCGGACCGCCGCCTGGCGGTGCTGATGATGGACCTCGACCGCTTCAAGGCCTACAACGATCGCCACGGCCATCCCGCCGGCGACGCCCTGCTGCACCGGGCGGCGACCGCCATCTACGGTGCGGCGCGCAGCGACGACCGCGTGTATCGCTACGGCGGCGACGAGCTGGCCCTCATCCTTCCGGGCGCCACCGCGGCCGAGGCGGCCCGCGTCGGACAGCGCGTTCGACGCGCCGTCGGACGGCTGACTGTCGGCGACGCCACGCCGGTGACGATCACCGTCGGCGTGGCCGGCATGCCCGGTGACGCCGACGACCGAGCCGGACTGATCGCCGCGGCCGACACGGCCCTCTACTACGGCAAGCGCGCCGGCGAGGACCGGGTGGTGCGCGCCGATCAGCTGACGGCCGACGTCGGCGACCTGCGTGGCACCCTGGAGGAGCTCGCGTCGGCCGCACTGCGCGAGTCGGACGACGAGCACGCGGTTGAGCATCTCGTCGAGCGGGCGACGCTGCTCACCGCCCCGCACCACGAGGAGCAGGCGTCGTTGCGCGACGCGCTGCTCACCATCGCCCGCTCGCTGGACGCCGGCGTCGGTGGGCGCGGCCACGCGGACCGGGTGGGACGCCTTGCGGCGACCGTGGCCGAAACGCTCGCCCTGCCGGACGACGAGCGGCGCTGCGTCGAGCTCGCCGCCCGGCTCCATGCGCTCGACGAACCGGGCGTCGCCGAGCTGGCGCCGGTACCGTCGCTGCGCGAGGTGTCTGCGCTCATCACCGACTATCGTCGGATGGTGGCCGACGGCCAGCGGCGCGGGCGCCGCGCGGCCCGGGCGCGTGGGCCGGTCGGCGCGCACATCGTCGCCGCGGCGAATGCCTATGACGAGCTGACGTCAGGCGTGCGCCAGCCACGCATCGGGCGCGCCGATGCGCTCGCTCGACTGGCCCGCGACCCTGCCACCTACCGCACCGACGTGCTGGCTGCCCTGGCCGAGGCGGTCGAACAGCGCGCGGATCCCGGTCGCCGGCGGCGAGCCGATGATGCACGCGACACGGAGGCTCGCGGCGCGGCCTGAGGTAACATCGGCGCGCCGATGATGACCCGCCGCCTCGCCTCGCTGCGCCCGATCCGGGTCGCGAGCCTGGCTCTGGCGGCCTCGATGGCGCTCGCCGCCTGCTCCTCCGACAGCCCTCCGGCGACGCCCTCGCCGATTCCGTCGGGGTCGCCCACTGGGCCTTCCCTCACGCCGGCGCCGACACCGACGCCGACCCCCACACCGGCTCCGACGCCGCGCTTCACCAACGAGCCCGACGAGGAGCTCGCCGCGCTCATCCCGACCTCGGCCGCCGGCGCGACGGTCGTCGTCGCACCGTTCGACGAGTTCGCGCTGACCCCCGGCGACGTGGCAACGGCGTACGGCGAGCTGGGCAACCGGTTCGCATCGCTGGTCCTGGCGTACGTCGGCCAGCCGCGCACCAGCCTGTATGCCATGCGCGTCGACGGCGACCCGGTAGCGACCGACGACCTCGAGCCCTACCTCGCCACCGCCGGACGCTACGTCGGCATCGCCGGGCTGGATCCCGATCCATGGGAGAAGGCTGAAGCCGGCGGCCACGCCGTCTGGGTCCGCCCCGAGGACAACGCGACGGCCCTCGGCACGATGATCTACACCTGGTCCAGCGGCGAGTTCGTGTTCCTGCTGATCGGCGTCGACGACACGGTCAACCGCGCCATCATCGAGCAGCTGCCCGGTGAGCCGGCGCCATCGGCCAGGCCGTCGGCCTCGGAATCGGCGAGCGCCGAGCCGACCGAATCGCCGGGAGGCTGACCTGCGGGCACGGAACCGGCTGTAGGCTGACGCACGATGTTCAAGACCATCGCCTACGGCATCTCGGTCATCGGGACCGTCGCGACGCTCACCCTGCGACTCCTGGGTGCCGACGAGACGCTCACCTTCGGCATCAGCGCGCTGACCATCCTCGGGCTGGCGTACGTGCTCGGGCACGCGACCGAGCAGCTCGGCCTGGCGGCGGGGCCGCGTATCGGCGGCATCATGAACGCCACCGTCGGCAACATCGGCGAGGTGATCATCGCCGCGTTCCTGATCCTCGACAACAAGATCGAGATCGTCCACGCATCGATCACCGGATCGATCGTCGGCAACCTGCTGCTCGTGCTGGGGGCGTCGCTGCTCGTCGGTGGCCTGAAGAACGGCGTCCAGGAGTACGACGCCCAGACGACGGGCATGAACGCCACCTCGCTCATCCTGGCGACCATCGGGCTCATCGTGCCGGCCACCTTCGCCTTCCTCATCGGCGGCGGAGAGGGCACCGGGCCGGGCGACCCCCAGTTCTTCCGGATCGAGGCGCTCACGGTCGGCGTCGCGATCCTGCTGCTCGTCACCTACGGGGCGCAGATCTGGTTCTTCCTCACCTCGCCTGAGTCCCCGACCACGGCCCACGCGCCGGAGGAGGTCCCGGAGTGGGGCTGGCGGCGCGCGTTGGTGATCCTGCTCGCATCGGCCGCAGCGCTGACCTTCGCGTCCGAGGTGCTGGTGCACACCCTGGAGCCGGCGGTGGCATCGCTCGGGATCAGCGAGTTCTTCATCGGCATCATCCTCATCCCACTCATCGGCAACCTTGCCGAGCACGTCGTCGGCGTGACGCTGGCCTACAAGAACAAGATGGACTTCAGCCTGATCACCTCCATCGGCTCCGCGACGCAGATCGCCCTCTTCGCCGTGCCGGTGCTCGTCTTCTTCGGGCTCCTGGTCGGGCATCCCGTGACGCTCGTGTTCACGCCGCTCGAGGTGGTGGCCGTCGCCGTGGGCGTGATCATCGCCAGCTTCATCGCGCTCGACGGAAAGTCGAACTGGGTGGAAGGGCTGCAGCTCGTCAGCGTCTACGCGATCCTCGCCATCGCGTTCTTCTTCCTCACCTAGGGCGCGTGTCTATCATCGGCGCCGTGGTCGAAGACGAGCGGGACGAGTGGACCGGCTGGGATGGCGGTGGCGACGATCGAGTCGGTCGCAAGCGCGATCGCCTGGCGCGCCTGCTGAACGTCGCGTCGATCCTGTACTCCAAGGGGAGCGGTGAGTCCGGCGTTCCGGTGGCGGAGATCGCGCGCCTGACCGGGATGACGACGCGGACGGTGTACCGCGACATCAACGCCCTGGACGAGGAGCTGGGCGTCCCCGTCTTCCAGGCCGGCCGCGGCCGATACGGCATCGACCGCAAGTTCTTCCTGCCCCCGCTGCGCCTCTCCGTCCCCGAGGCGATCGTGCTCTTCCTCGCCTCGCGTCTCATCGCGCGCTGGTCGGACCAGTACGACGCGGCCGTCGTCAGCGCGTTCACCAAACTGGCCGATGCGGTCCCCCAGCCGATCGCGCGGCACGTGGCGGCGACCATGCTCGCCATCGGCGAGCACGATCCGAACGAGCCGTTCAGCCGCTCCTTCTCCGCCGTCGCACGTGGCTGGGCGGAGGGCCGAGTGGTCGAGATCGACTATGAACCCGGGAGCGCGCCGCGCAAGACGGCACGGGTGCAGCCGTACTTCCTCGAGCCGGACGCGGCGCTGCGAAGCGTCTACCTCATCGGCTTCGACGAGGCGGCCAAGGCGATGCGCACCTACAAAGTGGAGCGCATCCGGACGGCGACCCTGACCCAGGACCGATACGAGATCCCCGACGACTTCGATCCCGACGCCTGGCTCGCGAACTCGTGGGGCATCTGGTCGTCCGACGGCACGCCGACGGTCCGGATCCGGCTCCGCTTCGACGCGTCGGTGGCCCATCGCGTGCGCGAGGCGGTCTGGCATCGGTCCCAGGAGCTGAACGAGCTGCCTGGCGGCGGCGTCGAGCTGTCGGTGACGGTCGCCGGCATCGTCGAGATCCAGCCGTGGATCCTGTCATGGGGTGGAGCGGTCGAGGTCCTCGAGCCGACCGAGCTGCGCGAAGCGGTGGCGGCCGCGGTGCGCACCGCCGCGGCCCGCTATGGCGACTGAGATTGAGGCCAAGTTCCTCGCACACGGACCCGAGCCCCTCGCCCAGCTCGCGGCTGCCGACCGCCTGGGTCGTGCGGCACTGGGCCCCGCTCAGTCCTTCGACGAGGTGGACCGCTACCTCGATACCGATGACGGCCGCCTGGCGGCGGCCGGCTGGGCATGCCGCCTCCGCGAGCGCGCCGGATCGACGCGGGTCTCGCTCAAGGGCCCACCTGATGCGCAGGGCGCCGCGTGGTTGCACCATCGTCCCGAGATCGAGGCGCCCGCGACCGACTCGATCGATCCAAGCGGCTGGCCGCCGAGCGAGGCGCGCGAGGTGGCCGAGCAGCTGAGCGCCGGCCGCCCGCTCGACGAGCGCTTCCGGCTCGTTCAGCGCCGGACCGAGAGGCGCGTCGAGCTCGAGGGTGCGCCGATCGGGACGCTGACCCTGGACGAGGTTTCCGTGCGGCACGGCGATTGGAACGCCGGGACGCTGTTCGTGGTCGAGCTCGAGCTGGCGACCCCCAGCGACTCGTCGTCACTCGAGTCGCTGGGCGAGCTGGCCGAAGCGCTTGCCCGGCGTCCCGGGCTCGAGCCCGACGGGCGAACGAAGCTGGAGCACGCCCTCGCCATGATCGGGTCGACATGACCGTGGATCGCGTCATCGCCTGGGCGCGAGCCCGGACGCTCCCCGAATGGCTCGCCCTCGGCGCGGCGCTCGCCGTCTTCGGGTACGTCGGCTGGGACGGTGCGCTGTGGGACGCTCGCTATCAGCTGCTCCTGCACCTCATCGGCGCGGGGGCCATCGGGGCCGCCGTCGTGCTCGCCATTCGCGGCCTCCCCGTGCCGGTGACGCGCGTCGACGTGCCGCTCCTCGCGCTGCTTGGCGCGTTCGCCGTGGCAACCGCCTCGGCCATGAACCACGGCATGAGCCTGCGGGCGTACGCGGCGATCGCGGCGACCGCACTGATGCTGCCCGTGGCGCTCATCGCCATTCGGCATCGGCGCAGCTGGGTCGGCTTCGTCGTCGCCGCCCCGGTGCTCGTCATCTCGGTTCCGACACTCATCGCGCTGCTCGCGCGACGGATCGAGTGGGTCGCAGCGGGTGCCCCCGGCCTTCCGCCGCTGCGCCTCGCGTCCGAGGGCACGCCGTTCGGCTCCGTCGCGGTGCCGCCCTTCGTGATCTGGCCGGCGTTCGTCGCCGCCGGCCTGATCGAGCCGGCGCCGCTGCGACGGGCCATCCGCATCGGCCTGATCGCCGTGGGGATCCCGCTGACGATCCTGTCGGGCTCCCGATCGGCGTGGCTGGCGATCGGCGCCACCGCGGTCGTGGCGTTCGTGCCCTGGGCGTGGCGGCGGCGAGGCGCGCTGCGCGCATTGCGGCGACCGGGACCCAGGACGCTCGTCGTCGGTGCCGTCGGCGTCGTCGTCCTCGGCGGGCTGGCCGCCCTGGTCATCCCACGGGCGCTGTCGGTCACATCCCTCGTCTACCGTGCCAGCCTGTGGCGAGACACCCTGAACGCGTGGCGCACCGATCCGATCCTGGGCATCGGGCCGGGATTCATGCCCTATGCGCGCCAGGCGGCGGCGCCGGACTTCACGTTCCCGGTGCACCAGCCGCATTCACACAACCTGCCGCTCGGCGTCCTGGGCGATGCGGGCATCGTGGGGCTGCTCGCCGCGATCGCCCTGGTGATGACGCTGGCGTGGGTGGCGGGGCCGTGGCGCACGCGGACGCCGACCGGCCGGGAGGCCGGGCTCGTCCTGATCGGGCTGGGCGTTGGCGGCCTCTTCGAGGATCTGACCTTCCTGCCCGACTTCAACCTGATCGCGATCGTCGTGGCGGCCATCGCGCTGACCGATGCCGGCGCCGTGAGATGGGCAACGCTGCCGCGAGACGGCCGCTCGATGGCTCTGGGCATCGGGGGCTTGTCGATCGCGCTCACCATCGGCACGGCAATGGTGGTGGCCGATGCCGGAGGCATCGCCTATCGAATGGGCGTCGATGCCGCGGCATCCGAGGACTGGAGCGCGGCGACGAGCCGACTCGAGCGCTCGGTGGCCATCGACCAATGGCAGCCCTCCGGCTTCAAGGCGCTCGCCGTGGCCGCCGATCGCGCCGGCCAGACCGAGCTGGCGCGCGCCGCCGCGGAACGGGCCACCGCGCTCAACCCGGGCGACTCCGCGTCGTGGATCAACCTGGCGCTGCTGTGCCAGGCGCTCGGCGACCGTGACTGCCAGTACCACGCGACCCAGCGCGCCGTCGCGACCGCGGAGTTCTACGAAGCGGAGCTCCTCAACGCCGCGTTCAGCTACGAGGCCATGGGACGCCAGACGGAGGCCGATGACGCCTACCGTCGCTCGCTCCTCAGCCAGCGCCTCACCGCGTTCTCCGCCGACTGGCCGAGGAAGGTCCCCATCGGCGACGCCACCCTGGACGACGACTTCGGCGCGCTGTTGGAGTTCAACCGGCTGCTGGCCTGGTGGGACATGGGCGAGCCGATCGATCCCGACGCGATCTCCGATCCAGCGACTCGAGCGCTCGCCTACGCGATGATCGGCGATCGTGCGAATGCGGAGCGCTGGCTGGAGACGGCGCTCGACGCCGGCCGCGCCGAGATCGTGCCGTGGGACCTGGCCGTCGTGCTGCGGCATCACTGGAACGAGAACGTCGACCGCGAGCTGGCGATCGCGGGTGCCGTCCGCGGCCGGGACTTCCCCGCCCCGGACGCCGAGCAGCGCGAGCCGCGGCTGACCTTTGACATCGGCGCCTTCCGCGCCTTCCCCGGCGACGGCCTCGTCGGCGAAGCGCGCCGCCTGCGAACCGATCCCACCTATCCGTGGGCGCTCGAGACGACGCTCCCCTGACTCAGGCGTGCTCGTCGAACGGGAGGCGCTGGATGAGGGCCAGGCGCGGGCGCTCGGTCGTCATCACCGGCGCCACGGGCACCCGCAGCCACGCCGGGCTGACGGCGCCGAAGCGGTAGCGGGCGTCGAGCCGGCGCGCGGAGATCGCCTCCAGCCCGAATCGGGCGAGCGCCTCGGCCATGAGGGTCCCCTCCCCGCGCAGCGCGTGGGAGACGACGCAGCGGTCGCCGTCGAGAAGCACCGCCTCAAGGCGCTCGCGCCGCGCGGCGAAGCCCCGCGCGTGCCACGGCTCGCCGCCGGTCCACAGCAGGTCGCTCGCGACGAAGGCGGGCCGGCCGGCACGTGCGTCGCCAGCCAGCCGCCGGCGCAGCAGGTCGAGATCCAGCCAGCCGCCGTCGTCGAGCGCGAGCAGCCAGCCGTCCAGCACGACGCCGTCCTCCATGAGGCGCTCTGGCAGCTCCTCGCTCAGCTCCGAGAAGGTGGTCAGCGCGTCGGCCATGCCGGCGGCCCGGAGTCGGATGAGCCGCCCGCCCTCGACCCAGGCCAGGGCGCGGATGCCCGGCCACCACGGCTCGAACAGCCAGGCGCGGTCGTCGAACGGCGCGACGCCGTCGGCCGGCTGCATGGGCGACAGTCGCGGCGGCAGCCGGGAGCCCGGCTCGCTAGGGATGGAGAGGTCGAGCTGCTCGCCGGGCACGGCCGGCCCGGTCAGGCCGTCTTGCGCCGGCGCTGGCGCGGGGCCTTGGCCTCCGCCTCGTCCTCGGCATCGGCGCCGGCCGCGACCTTCGCCTTCGCCCGTGACTTCGGCGCATCGGCCTTGGCTGCCTTCCGCTCGCTGCGCGCCGCCGCGACCGAGGCCTCGAGGGCGGCCATCAGATCGGTGATGTTCGTCGGCTCGGTGCGCGCGGCCGGCTCCGGCTTCTCGCCGGCCACCTTGCGCTCGATGACAGCCATCAGTGCCTGGCGGTAGTCGTCCTGGTAGTCATCGGCGCTGAAGTCGCCGGTCATGCTGGCCACCAGCTGCTCGGCCATCTTCTTCTCCGAGGCCTTGATCTCGATCTCGTCCTCGGGAAGGTTGAGCTCGTCCATGGCCCGCACCTCGTCCGGCCAGTGCAGCGTGGTGAGCAGCATGGTCTTGCTGAACGGGTTGAGCGCCGCGAGCTGCTCGCGATCCTTGAGCACGATCTTGCAGATGGCGCTCTTGTTCTGCTCGGCCAGCACGGACTTCAGCAGGTAGAAGGCCTTCGCGCCGATCTGCTCAGGCTCCAGGTAGTACGCCTGCTTCACGAACTGGGTGCCCGCCGAGTCGCGCGAGGCGGCGATGAACATCTCGATCTCGATGGCGCGCATCGTCTTCAGCGGCACGGAGTCGATGTCCTCCTCCGTGACGACGACGTACTTGCCCTTGCTCCACTCGTAGCCGCGGACCGTCTCCGAGCGCGGGATGATCTCGTCGTGGTAGGGGCAGTACACCTTCATCTGGATCCGGTTCAGGCAGCTGGCATGGAGCAGGTTGAAGCCGATGCCTCCCTGCTCGGTCGCCAGGTACAGCTTGACCGGGATGGTCACCAGGCCGAACTGGATGGCCCCCCGCCACATGGATCGCGCCATAGGACGTCTCGTGCTCCTGTTCACCCGCGCGCGAATCGCCGTGCCCTGCGACCCATCGAAGGCGGGCGGTGATGGTACAACGCTGGCGCAAATCCACCGGTACCCCATGGGTACCATGCGGATGGGCCATAGACCGATGCGGTCGCGCTGGGCAACACTCAGCCCGATGACTGACGCCACCGCTGCCGCACGCGCCTACGTCCTCGAGGACGACCCCGATATCGCCGCCCTCGAAGCCGATCTCCTGCGCGAGATGGGCTTCAGCGTGGTGACCTGCACCCGGATCGTCGAGCTGGGGGACCTCATGGACCTCGCCCTGCCCCACCTCCTGGTGGTCGACGTGATGCTTCCCGACGGTGACGGCGGCGACATCACCGAGCTGCTGCGCACCGCGTGGCCGGGGATCCCGGCCGTCTTCGTGTCGGCCGCGAACCGCGAGCGCCTCGCGGCACTCGAGCCGGTCGGACCCGTGGTTGCCAAGCCGTTCGATCTGGACGCGTTCAGGGAGGCCGTGATCCTGGCGCTCGACGGCGCCCGGGAGCTGCGCACCGCCTCGTGACCGCGGCGCCGCGCCTAGCCGACGAGCACGGCTCGATTCGGGCCGACGACGGCGACGCGCGCCTCGTGCACCGCCCCATCCGCATCGGTCAGGTGGTACCGATGCTCGATCCGCGCGACGGCCGACATCATGGCGTTGACCGGGCAGTACTGCGTCGCCGACAGCTCGATGGACCGCCGCAACGGCTCGGGCGCCACGTTCCCGGCCACCCGGTGCAGCACCACAATGTCGGTGTAGACCTTCGGATGCTCGTCGGCCGAGTCGGCCGTCACGTCGACCTCGTAGCTCGTCGCCGACTGGCGCTTCTTGCGCAGGATGCTGGCGACGTCCATCGCGGTGCAGCCGGCCAGCGCAGCCAGCATCGTCTCCTTCGGCCCTGCCGCGGTGTCGCCGCCGTGCGGCGGGTCGGCGTCCATCACCACGGCGTGTCCCTCCGCAGTGCGGGCGTCGGTTCGGCTCCGCTCGGGATCGACGACGGCGTGGATGCGAGTCGGCATGCTGCCAGCCTAGCCCAGGGAGGCACTCCCCGATGCGCGTGATCAGGCCACAGTCGCTGGTTCCGGGCGCTCGTCGCCGGTCGATCCTGCTTGCCGCGTCGATGCTCGCCGTCGGGCTGCTGGCCATCGAGCTGGCCGCCCTTGGCGTGAGCTCGACGGCCGCTGCCGCGCTGATGGGCGCCACCGCCGCGCTCGGCCTCGGCGTCGGGTCGGCGTGGCTCATGCGGGCGGTGCGTCCGGATCGGTCACGAGCGATGGCCGAGGCTCTGACCTCGCTCCTGACCAACGTGTTCGACGACACCTACACGCTGATCGTGACCCCGCTGCTGCCGGTGCGCGACCAGGCGCGGCTCGACGGCATCCTGGTCGGCCCCGGCGGAATCCGGGTCCTCACCGCGCGGGACTGGGAGGGCCGCTATCGGCTCCGCGGACGGACCTGGGAATTTGACGCGCGCGGACGGCGCGGCTGGATCCGATGCCGCACCAATCCGACCTTCGACGCCATCGCCCTGTGCGACGCGGTCGTGCGCTGGGCAAAGGAGGCCGGCCTTCCGGACGTCGCGATCCAACCGGCCGTCGCGTTTCCACGGTCGCACTCCCGGATCGTCCTGGAGGAGCCCGATGGCGAGGTGATCACGACCGAGAACGCGCCGTGGTGGGCCAACACGATCGGGCGCGTCCGGCGCGTGGACCCCGCCACCTCGGCGCGCGTGCTGGAGGCGGTGCTCGACGCCGCCGAGCGCGCCACCCACATGCGGCCCGCGGTCGTCTCCGGCCAGCCCCGCTAGGCGCCGGGCTCCGCGTCGCCGCGCAACCACGCCGCGGCGGTCGTCTCGTCAAGCACATCGGCCAGCAGCTCGTCCGGATGCTCGTCGTCCGCGACGAGCAGGACGTGGGCACGGTCGCGGCGCAGCGCCAGGGCGGCGACGCTGCGCTCGAGCTCCGGATAGGCGCCCGAGACCAGGGTTGCGTCGGTCATGGGCATGAAGCGGTCCGGGACGTTGAGCAGGCCGTCCACCGGCCGGCTGCCGGCCGGAACGTGGATCGATCCCGTCAGTCGCAGTGGCGGAATCGAGAGCTGTGCACGCACGGCGCGCTTCGGGATGCGCATGTCGCCGCCCGACGCACCGCCGAGATCCGGGGCGATCATCACCAGGATCTCGTCGACGGCCACCAGCGCCGACGGGGCGCCGATGGTCGACATGGCATCCGCATACTCGCTCACCGTCGCGTGATCAACCGTCAGGTGCGAGCCGCTCTGCTGGTTCAGGATCTCGGCAACCCGCGTGAAGCGCGTCCGCACGGTGCCCGAGATTCGGTACGCCGCCGTGTAGACGTCGACCTTGACCTCCGCCAGGTTGCTGAAGCTGTCCATGCCGAACGGGTTCATCGTCTGCGCATGCTACCCGCGAGCGCCGCATGATCGCTGCGCGTGTTCGCGTCGCCTACGCCTCGGCCTCACCGGTGGCGGCGATCCGCTCCGTCTCGCCCCGGGCGCCGGTGGCGAGGAGGATGCGCCCGGTGGCCTGCTCGCCGAACAGCGCCTCCACGGTGTCGAGGGTGTCGATCTCGGCGGGGGTCTTGTCGTCGCGGATCCGCACGATCCGCGGGAAGCGCATCGCGAAGCCCGATCTGTGCCGGGACGAGCGCATGATCCGATCGAAGGCGATCTCGACGACGACCTCCGGGACGACCGTCCGATAGCGTCCGAAGTCCTGAAGCGTGATGCCCTTGAAGCGCTCGGTCATCTCCGCGATCTCGGCATCGGTCAGCCCGGTGTAGGCCTTGCCGATGGTGAGCAGGCGCGCGTCGGGCGCATCGGTCTCGCGCACCGCGAACGTGTAGTCCGACAGCACGCCACGGCGCTTGCCGTGGCCCCATTCGACACCGACAACCACGCAGTCAAGCGTCGCGAGCGCCTTCTTGAGCTTCAGCCACCCCAGGCCGCGCCGGCCGGGCTGATAGGTCGAGCGGGGGTCCTTGACCATCAGGCCCTCGTTCCGGCGCTCGCGCGCGTCGTCGAAGTGCCGGTCGACCTCCTGCGCCGACCGCGCCGTGTCGAGGTGCGACAGCAGCATCCGCTCCGCCGTTCGCTCCGGCAGGCCGAGTGCCTCGAGCGCGGCGCGGCGCTCGCGCAGCGGAACCTCGAGCAGGTCGACGCCGCGATGGTGCAGCAGATCGAAGGCGACCAGCACGACCGGCACCTCCGCCAGCAGCGCCTTCGACGGCCGCACCCGGCCGAGCCGCGTCTGCAGCGACGCGAAGTCGAGGACCGATCCCTCCCGCCACGGCACGAGCTCACCGTCGATCACCAGCGGCGCCTCGTCGCGCAGCGTGCCGACCGCCTCGGCGATCTCCGGGAAGGAGCGGGTGACGTCGTTCAGGTCGCGGCTGAACAGCTGCGCGCTTCCCTTGGCACCGACGTGCAGCTGCGCCCGGATGCCGTCGTACTTGTCCTCGATCCACGCCTCGTGGCCGACCCGCTTCATGACCTCGGCCGCGTCCGCCACGGGCGATGCGAGCATGAAGCGGATCGGTCGCCCGACGTGAAGCCGGGCGTCCGCCAGGCTGCCGGAGCGTGCGAGCCGTGCGGTCTCGCCGATCTCGCCGGTCAGCATGTGCGCGCGCCGCACGTCGTCCAGCGGCGCGTCGAAGGCCGCCGCGACCGCCTCCTCGAGCAATCCCTCGCGCAGCCCGATGCGCGTCTCGCGCGAGGCGACGCGTCCGATGAAGCGCGCCTCCTCCGCATCGGCACGGCGGAACAGGTCGGTCATGCGCGCCACTCGGTCGTCGGCCGATGAGGCCGATGCGATCGCGGCGAAGGCGTCCGCCACGTCGCCCACCCTGAGCCCGTCCGGCGAGCGCGCCGTCAACAGCTCGGCGGCCGCGTCGCCGAAGTCCGAATGGCGCAGGTAGGCAGCCCGGATGGCGTCGGCGTCGGCACCGCTTGCGGCCGCCAGCGCGGCGCCCTGCTGGACCCAACCGATGCCGAGCTTGGCCGTCGGATCGATCAGCGGCCGGCCGGCGAAGAAGACCGTCGCCGCGGCCAGGTCAGTCTCCGGCAGGTCGCGAAGGTATGCCGCGAGCAGGTCGCGCTTCGCGTTCTTGCTGCGCGTGGCGCCGACCGCCGCGGCCGTGCGGGCGAGGTCGGCGAACGGGCTGGAGGCGGCCATTGGACCTGCGAGTCTAGGCGTGCACGGCGACCCTCGGTAGGATCCGGGTGATGCGCTCGCTGCTTGCCCGGCTCGACCGCCTGAGCTGGATCGTCATCGGCGCCGGCCTGGTCGTCGGCATGCTCTGGGTCCTGGTGCTGCCGCTCGGCATCGCGTTGAGCGGCATCGCCGGGCTGTTCAGCCTCATCGTGCTCGGATTCAGAGGGCGGTGGCTCGAGATCGGCCTGCTGCTGGTGGCCATCGGCCTCGTGCCCCTCCTCGCCTATCGCTGGTTCGGCGCGCCTCTCGTGGATGGCTTGGGCCCGGACGAGCTGTCGATGGAGCTGATGGCGCCGGGCGCGGCGTATGTCTTCTTCGTCATCGGCCTCGCCATCACGCTCGCCGCCGGCCTGCTGCTCCGCCGGCGTTCCTCTTGACCGCGGCCGCCTTCGCGCCGATGCTGCCGGCATGGTCTTCCCCTGGCAGAAGCGCAACGTTCCACCCGAGCTGGCCGATCGGGTGCCGCCCGGCCAGGTCCTGACGGACAAGTTCCCGGTCCTCCACTTCGGCCGCGTGCCGTCCTACGGCGACCTGTCGGGCTGGGACTTCCGGGTCTGGGGTGAGGTCGAGGAGCCCTTCAGCTTGCGCTGGGCGGAGTTCCGCAGCCTGCCGGTCGCCGAGCTCACGACCGACATCCATTGCGTCACGCGCTGGTCGAAGCTCGACACCCGCTGGGAGGGCGTCGCGTTCTCCCACATCGCCGAGGTGGCGCGGCCGAAGCCGTCGGCCCGGTTCGTGATCTTCCACGCCGAGGGCGGCTTCACCTCGAACGTGCCGCTCGCGACCGCCATGCGGCCGGAGTGCATCCTGGCCTGGTCGTACGACGGCGAACCACTGACCGCCGAGCATGGTTATCCGCTCCGCGCGATCGTGCCCGGCACTTACTTCTGGAAGAGCGCCAAGTGGCTCCGCGGCGTCGAATTCACCGCCGCGGACCAGCCGGGCTTCTGGGAGCGCAACGGCTACAACAACGACGCCGATCCGTGGAAGGAGGAGCGCTACTCGCGCTCCTGATCGGCGCCGCTGGCGCGCTCGTCCATGCCCTTGGCGCGCGCGATCAGCTCCGCGACGCGCCGTCCGCCCTTGCGGCCGATCTCCCGGAAATGCTCGTTCGAGTACCGCTCGCTGACGGCCTTGCCCCCTTTGGCGCCGATCTCCTGGAAAAACTCGGCACCGTATCGGGCGCGCGTGGTCTTGCCACCCTTGCGACCGGCCTCGCGCACGCTCATGTTGCCTTCGTCGGTGGAGCCGGTCTGGTCGGCGCTCCGGCGCTCCGCCATGAGGCGCCTCCTCTGCTTCGTTCGAATGCTTCTGGGCCAAGCAAGCGAAAGCAAGTTACGTACCGCGGCTAGAATGGCCGGCCGATGCATCCGCTCCTGCGCAACGTCGTGATCGGGATCGTGGGCCTGATCATTGCCGGCGCCCTCACCGCACTCGCCCTCCTCGGCAGTGACTCCGACCTGTCGGTCCTGGCGCTGCTCGCGGCCGGCGTCCTCGGCACGCTCGTCGGCCTGTTTCTGTACTCGCAGGGCTGGGTCTGGGGCAGCCGCGCCGCTCAACGGCGCGAGACGGGCCAGTCGGTGCTGATCGCCGTCGGCGGCGGCGTGATGGTGGTGATCGCTGCGGTCGCGCTGGCCGGGCTGCTCGTGCTGATCCTGCTCTTCTATCTCGGCTGATCTCTGCGGGCGCGCTTCGCTGGTACGATCTCGATTCGTCGCGCGTCGCCCCCATCGTCTAGAGGCCTAGGACGCCACCCTTTCAAGGTGGAGATCACCGGTTCGAATCCGGTTGGGGGCACCACGCTCTACCATTGCGCCACGACGCCGTCGAGGGAGCTTCCCATGGCTTGGATCGTCCTCGTCCTTTCCGGCGTGCTCGAGGCCGTGTGGGCAGCCGCGCTCGACGAGAGCCATGGCTTCAGCCGCCTCGCGCCGACCGCTGTCTTTCTCGCGGCACTCGCGCTGAGCATGGCAGGGCTCGCCTTCGCCATGCGAACGATCCCCCTGGGGACCGCCTACGCTGTGTGGGTCGGCATCGGCGCCGTGCTGACGGCCGTCTACGCCATGACCACCGGCCATGAGGTGGCGTCGCTCGCCAAGGTGGTGCTCCTCGGCGGGATCGTCGTGTGCGTCATCGGCCTGAAGCTAGTGGAATAGCGTCCGCTGGGCGTTCCGCACATGAGCCGATGTGCACGCGACGGCCTCAGATGTGGTTGATCTCGACCCGATCCCCGCAGTTGGGGCACCACAGCAGGAGCAGCTTCGGATCCTCGGGCATCGGCCGCCACGAGTAGACGTCGGCCTCGGTGATCTGCTCGCCACAGCGCGGGCACTCGTAGCCGAGCTCGAGCCACTGATCGCGTGGGACGTTCTGGCGGCCCATGGACTAGCGGCGCCGATCCGGCGGCGGCGGTGGCGCCCAGCCCGGCTTCGGACCCGCTGGCGCATCTCCGGCCCCGTCGGCGGCGGCGATGGCCGCGCGCGTCTCGTCGGCCTTGGCCGATGGACGAATCAGCGGATACGACATGGCCGCGTAGCCCGGCCAGAAGCCGACATCGCCGTCGCGGATCATGACCTGGGTCCTGCTGAAGGCCCCGGTGACGTCGCGGACGGATCGGTCCATCACCTGGAGGTCGCGACCGGTGACCTGCTTCAGCGCCGGCGGAAGGGTCTCGACCAGGTACGCCGGGTTGGGGTCGGTCGCGAACGCCAGCTCCAGCGCCTCGACGACCTGCTCATCGGGCAGATCACGAGGGAGCGGACGGCTGATGTAGGCCATGCGCGGATCGCGGCTTGGCCCGCGGAAGGTGCGGACGAGCGACTTCAGCATCGGAATCGCGATTGTACCCGGCCGACCCGGCGTGGGTGGCTGTGACGGGTTTGGGTATACTTGCGTCCCCTGTGAGGAACCCAATCGCGGCTTCGCTGCGCTCCGCATGAGCAGCCCCATCGCCGCGCGTTCGACCACGCAACAAGGAGCCCTCTGATCACCGTGCGCGTCCGAAAGGCCGTCCTGCCCGCCGCGGGGTTCGGCACCCGATTCCTCCCCGCGACCAAGGCAATCCCCAAGGAGATGATGCCGCTCGTCGATCGGCCGATCATCCAGTACGCGGTCGAGGAAGCGGCAGCATCCGGGATCGAGCAGATCATCATCGTCATCGCCACCGGGCGCAGCGCCATCGAGGACCACTTCGACTCGAACGCCAGCCTGGAGCGGTGGCTGGAGGACCGCGGCGACATCGACATGCTGCGCACGATCCGCCGCATCAGCGAGTTCGGGACCGTCGCCTTCGTCCACCAGCGCGAGCAGCTCGGCCTCGGCCACGCCGTGCTGATGGCCAAGGACCTCGTGGGCGATGAGCCCTTCGCGGTAATCCTGTCCGACGACGTGATGCTCAACCCCTCCGGCGAGCCGGTGACCCGGCAGCTGATCGACGCGCACGTCACCCACCGCGGCTCGGTCATCGCCGTCCAGCGCGTCGACCGCCAGGACGTGACGCGCTACGGGATCATCGATCCGCTGCACGAGGAAGGGCGCCTCGTCGAGATTCGCAACCTGGTCGAGAAGCCGTCGGTCGAGGACGCGCCGTCCGACCTCGCCGTGCTCGGACGCTACGTCCTGACGCCGAAGATCTTCGACGTCCTGGAGCAGACCAGCCGTGGCGCCGGAGGCGAGATCCAGTTGACCGATGCGATCCGCACCCTCATCGGCGAGCAGCCCGTCTTCGGCTACCAGTTCGAGGGCACGCGCCACGATGCGGGGACCCGTCTCGGCTGGTTGAAGGCGAACGTCGCGGTGGCGCTCGAGTCGGAGGACGCCGACGAGTTCCGGGCCTACATCCGCGGACTCGACCTGCGAGACTGACGCGCGTGGAGATGATGGGGAGGCTGATCAGCGGCCGCTACCGACTGATCGCACCGCTCGGTGAGGGCGGCATGGCCACCATCTGGCGGGCCGTCGACGAGCAGCTCGATCGCGAGGTCGCGGTCAAGATCCTGCGCCCGCAGTTCAGCGCCGACGCCGGCTTCGCCGCCCGCTTCAAGCAGGAGGCACGGTCCGCCGGCGGCCTGAGCCACCCCAACATCGTCAGCGTCTACGACTACGGCACCGACGGCGCCGATGGCGAGCAGTACATCGTCATGGAGCTCGTCGAGGGGCGGGACCTGTCGACGATCCTCCACGAGCGCGGCGCGCTCTCGACCGACGACGCGGTGCGGGTCGCCATCGGCGTGGCGAGTGCGCTGGAGGTGGCGCACCGCAAGGGCATCGTCCACCGCGACGTGAAGCCGGGCAACATCCTCATCACCGATGCGGGCGACGTGAAGGTCACCGATTTCGGGATCGCTCGCGCGGTGAGCGAGGCGTCGATGACGGTCACCGGCACCACGCTGGGATCGGTCCATTACTTCAGTCCTGAACAGGCGCGCGGCGACGAGGTCACCGGCGCGTCCGACGTGTATGGCCTCGGCATCGTGCTGTACGAGATGCTCACCGGCCGCCGCCCGTTCGAGGCGGAGTCCGCCGCCGCGGTCGCGCTCAAGCGGCTGAGCGAGGATGCGCCGCGGCCGAGCGCGATCGGGTACGCCCTGCCGCCCGGCCTGGAGTCGATCCTGATGCGCGCCCTGGCGCGCGACCCCGCCGAACGCTTCCCCGATGCCGGCGCGTTCGCCGAGGCGCTGCGCGTCTGGCGCCGGAATCCCGACGCGGCAGCTCCGTTGGCCGCCGGCGCCGCCACCGCGGCCACGGTCGCCGGCACGCCACCCGCCGGCGAGCCCACGGTCTACGTCCCGCCGCGCGTTACGCGACCCGCCGATCGCGTGCCGGTCGCGCCCGCCCAGCGCCGCGTCGATGTCTACGAGCGCGACCGTGACGGGGGTCAGCCGTGGTGGATGTGGCTGTTGGCCGTCCTCGGCGTGTTCCTACTCGGCGCCATCGGCTTCCTGGCGGTGCAGCTGTTCAGCGACGGCACGCCATCGGCGAGCCCGACTCCCAGCGCCGCGCTCGTCACCGTCCCGAACTGCGGGGACCGGCCGCTCACCGCCGTGCGCAGCGAGCTCATCGACCTTGGCTTCGAGCCTGACGAGGAACGCGAGAACTCCGACGAGGTCGACGAGGGGAACGTCATCCGCTGCGAGCCCGCCACCGGCGACTCGATCGCCGAGGGCTCGACCGTCACCGTCTTCGTCTCGAGCGGCGAAGAGCAGGTGGCAGTCCCGCCGCTGCGGGGCCAGACGCTGGATCAGGCCGAGCGGACGCTCCAGCGCGAGCAGCTCGCGCTCGGCACCGTCACCCGGGAGCCCGATGCCTCCGTCCCGGAGGGCTCGGTCATCCGCAGCGACCCGCCCGAGGGGAACGACGTCGCAGTCGGCAGCCACGTCAACCTGGTGATCAGCACCGGACCGACGCCGTCGCCCACACCATCGCCGACGCCCGTTCCGACGCCGACTCCCGTTCCCACGCTGCCGCCCACGCCAACTCCGATACCGGTGCCAACTGACACACCCCCGCCACCGTGAACCGGCGCCTCGTCCAGGG
The DNA here is from genome assembly GCA_035759945.1 of Candidatus Limnocylindria bacterium. GTDB lineage: Bacteria > Chloroflexota > Limnocylindria > QHBO01 > QHBO01 > JACDBZ01. The sequence continues at coordinate 55,067 of DASTTX010000102.1, forward strand.
GCCGGTGCTAGCATGAACGTGAGCTCGTAATCCAACCTTTGGAGGGACGTTTCCCGCATGGCCACCATCGCACCGATCACGGTCGATGAAGGGAGCTTCGAAACCGAAGTACTGAACGCCGAGAAGCCCGTGCTCGTCGACTTCTGGGCACCGTGGTGCGGCCCCTGCCGCCTCGTATCGCCCGTCGTCGAGAGCCTCGGTGAGAAGCACGGCGACAAGATCGCGGTCGCCAAGGTCAACACCGATGAGAACCAGCAGCTGGCGATGCGCTACAGCATCTTCAGCATCCCGACGCTGATCGTGTTCCAGAACGGCCGTGAGGCCGCCCGGCTCGTCGGCTACATGCCCGAGCAGGTGATGGAGGAACGGCTTCGGCCCTTCCTGGCCTGACGGCCGCCGCTGACGTCCCTCTGCCGATTCAGCCACCCACCCATCCGGCGGGCGAACCGCTGCCATGGCCCCAGTGCATCGGCGCCATTCCACATGACGTTCACGCCGCGTGGTGCTGCGCCAGTCCATTTGGGCTCCCGCCGCACGAGAGACGCGCCGGCGGGCGCCTCAAGCGCACGGGCCGCCAATCAACTGGCGCAGCGCCACGCGGCGGGAGGCTCGTGCGGATTGGCACCAATAGAGTGGCGCCGGCTCAGGGCGAGACCGGGCTGCGACCGACGCTCCCCGCCGACGGGTGCGAGATCACCCGCTACACTCCCCCGCGAGGAGGGCTGCCCGAGCACCGATGATCATCAAGACCGAACGCCGCGCCGGTGGCGAGCGACGCCAGGCCGAGGATCCATTCGCACCGGACCGCCGCGGCGGCGATCGGCGCACGATGTGCTGGGAGGTCGAGAACTGCGACCTCACGATCCGATATCGGTGTCCCGCCTTCATTCTGCGCCGCCCGTGCTGGGAGCTGTGGGCGGTGGAGGGCATCGGCCCAGCGCGGGCGTGCTGCTACAACGACAAGGAGTGCGAGCCGGGCCGATGCATCATCGCCGAGAAGCGCTTCGCCGGCACCCCCGAGCCGCTGACCGTCCATGTCGGCCGTCGTGGCGTGCCGCTCGGCTACACCAAGCCGCGGCGCCACCACTGCCCGCACTTCTATCTGACCCACGGTGCCAAGGGCCGCATCCCGATCCAGGCGCCACAGCTCATGCGCACCCTGATGAAGCAGGAGGGCACGGTCGCACGATGCGAGCTGCGCGGCGGAGTGCATCTCGATTCAGGCTACGTCAACGACCTGTGCCTGACCGGCCAGTTCAATGACTGCGTCTTCTACGAGGACGCCGCGGACTGAGCGCTTGACGCTCTCCTACGCCGACGCGGTCCGCGAGCTCACCGAGCGCGGACGCTTCGGGATCAGCATGGGCCTCGAGCGCGTCGAGCGACTCATGGCGGAGGTCGGCCATCCCGAGCGAAGACTCCGCGGGGCGCTGATCGGCGGAACCAACGGCAAGGGCTCCGTGGTGGCCATGACCCGATCGGTCCTGAACGCGGCCGGCTTCCGCGTCGGCAGCATGCCGAAGCCGCACCTGGTCAGCTATCGCGAGCGCGTGGCCATCGACGGTGAGCCGATCGACGCCGATGCCTTCGCGGCCATGGTCGAGCGCGTGCTCCCCGCGATCGACCGCGTGACGAAGGCGGTAGGCCCGCCGACCGAGTTCGAGGCGCTCACCGCGGCCGCGATCAGCGAGCTCGCCCGCCGCGAGGTCGACCTGGCCATCGTGGAAGTTGGGATGGGCGGCCGGCTCGACGCCACGAACGTGCTCGACCTGGGCGTGGCGGTCATCACCAACGTCCAGCGCGACCACGAGGCATACCTGGGCAACACCTTGACGAAGATCGGCGGTGAGAAGGCGCCGATCATCAAGTCCGGCGACCTCGCCGTCACCGGCGCATCGGGCCGCGGACTGCGGCCGATCCTCGATCGCTGCGCCGCGCTCGACGTGCCGCTGCGACGGGCCGGTCGCCGGCAGGCCTACCGCGCGCGCGTCGTCGCCAGCGGCTGGCAGGGCATCACGGTCGACGTCAGCACGCCGACGCGGCATCTGGCGGATCTCAGGATCGGGCTGCTCGGCGCACACCAGGCCGATAACGCCGCCGTCGCGCTGGGTGTGCTCGAGGCGCTGTCCGAGCGCTGGAACATCACCATTGGTGACGACGCAATCCGCGCCGGCATGGCCGCGGCCCGCTGGCCGGGCCGGCTGGAGCTGCTCGACGGTGGTCCGCACGGCCGCGTCCTGCTGGACGGCGCGCACAACCCCGCCGGTGCCGCGGCACTCGCGACGGCGCTCGCCGACCTGGGCGTCCAGCGCCCGATCGTCGTGTTCGGTGCCATGCGGGGCAAGAAGGTGCGCGCCGTCCTGCGTGCGCTCGAACCCCTCGACCCACGATTCATCTTCACCCGCGTCAGCGACCCCAAGGCAATGAAGCCCGATGCGTTGGCCGCCGCGTGGCGCGCCGTGTCGGGGCAGCCGTCGCTGACGGCACCAACCGCGCGCGATGCCCTGACCATGGCCTACGCCGATCCGGTCGTGGTGGCCGGCTCCCTCTACCTGGTGGGCGAGGTGCGCGGCATCCTGACCGGCACGAGGGAGGACGCCTGAGTGGCTCCGCCGCTGGCCTGGGGGTCGAGGACGTACCTCATGGGCATCGTCAACGTCACGCCCGACTCGTTCTCCGGCGATGGCCTGGCCGACGGCCGTCCGATCGACGAGGTCGTGACGGCGGCGCTGGCACAGGCTCGCGCATTCGTTGACGCGGGTGCCGAGATCATCGACGTCGGTGCAGAGTCCACCCGACCGCGCAGCGCGTATGGCGACCATCCCGAGATCGACGCCGAGGTCGAAGCCGCCCTCGCGGTCCCGGTAGTTCGGGCCATCGTGGAGGATTTGGGGCCGCGCGCCGTGGTCAGCATCGACACCAGCAAGGGCAACGTCGCCGCGGCGGCACTCGAGGCCGGCGCGACGATCGTCAACGACGTGTGGGCCGCGCGTCGAGACCCGGGCACCGCCAATGCGGCAGCCCACCACGGCGCGCACCTCGTCCTGATGCACAACCAGGAGGGCGCCGACTACGCCGACGGGGTCTTCCACACGGTCGTGCGAGAGCTGGGCGAAGCGGTCGGGCACGCCATCGGCCGAGGCGTGCCGCGTGAACGGTTGATCGTCGACCCGGGCATCGGCTTCGGGAAGGGCACCGACCAGAACCTCGAGCTCCTCCATCGGCTGGGCGAGCTGAAGACCGCGCTGGGTGGGCTGCCGCTGCTGATCGGGACGAGCCGCAAGCGGTTCATCGGTGCCTTGCTCGATGGCGCGGCGCCGGACGACCGCGTCGAGGGCACGGCGGCGACCGTGGCGCTGGCTATCGCGGCCGGCGCGGACATCGTCCGCGTGCATGACGTCGCCCACCTCGCTCGCACGCGACGCGTGGCTGACGCCATCATTCGCCGATGAACGACGACTTCCCGGATCGGCTCAGCCTGCTCGGCATGCGCTTCGAGGCGCTGCACGGCGTGCTCGCCAGCGAGAAGGTCGACCCGCAGCCGTTCGAGGTCGACCTGGTCCTGCACGTCGATCTCGACGACGTGGCGCGAACGGATGCGCTTGAGGACACCGTCGACTACCGCGGGATGCACGAGCTGGTCGACTCGATCGTGATGGGGCCGAGCTTCAACCTGATCGAGGGGCTGGCCGGTGCGATCGCGCGCGCCGTGCTGGCGGGCACCGATCCGAGGTTGGTGGGTGCGGTCGAGGTTCGCGTCCGCAAGCCCGAGGCGCCGCTGCCCGGTGAGCTGGACACGGTCGAGGCGGCGCTTCTTCGGCGCCGCCCCGATGTCGCTGGCGAGTGAATCGGACTAGAGGTCGGAGGGCAGCTCGCCCAGCGTGACCTCGATCTCCTGCGCGGAGTTGCCGCGCAGCACGCGCAGCGTGACGGTGTCACCCGGATCGTGGCCGACGATCAGCATCGACAGGTCCGTATCCACGCTGATCTGCTCGCCGTCGACCGCCACGATCACGTCGCCGGCCTGCACACCAGCCGCTTCCGCGGGGCTGCCGGGGATGACGGCGGGCTGATCGCTGCCGCTGGAGACGAGCGCCCCGTAGTCGACCGGCAGGTCCTGATCCTCGGCGATGGCCGGGGTCACCGGCATGTAGCGCACGCCGATGTACGGACGCACCAGCTCCTCGCCCTTGATCGCCTGCTCCATGATCGGCTTGGCGACGTCGATCGGGATGGCGAAGCCGAGGCCCTGCGCGCTGGTGCTGACGGCGGTGTTGACGCCGATGACCTGGCCGGCGCTGTTGATGAGCGGTCCGCCCGAGTTGCCGGGGTTGATGGCCGCATCGGTCTGGATGAGGTTGTTGAGCTGTTCGGCGCTCGTCTGGCTGGCATCCGATGCGGTGATCTGCCGCCCGAGCCCGGACACCACGCCGGTGGTGACGGTGTTCTCGTAGCCGAGCGGGTTGCCGATGGCGATGGCCAGCTGACCCGGCTCGAGGCCGGATGATGTGCCGACCGGCGCCTCCGGAAGATCATCGGCGTCGATGGTGACGATGGCCAGGTCGGTCAGCGTGTCGATGCCGTAGACCGTGCCCGGGAAGCGGCGCCCGTCGTTGAGGATGACGGTGAGCTCGGTGGCGTCCTGTACCACGTGACGGTTGGTCAGGATGAAGCCGCGCGAGTCGAAGATGAAGCCGGATCCGGTGCCGGCGGTGGCTCCCAGGAAGCCGCCACCTCGCGTCTGGATGGTCACGACGGCGGGAGTGATCTTGTCGACGGCGGTGATGACGGCGCTCGACTCGTCGATGCGGACGTCGCTGACGGGGTTGGCGTTCGGGCTGCCGGTCGCGCTGGCAGGCGCGTCGGCGACCGGGGCCGGCATCAGGTTGGTGACAGCGACCGCGGAGAAGGCGCCCGCGACGATCCCGGCCACGACGGCGATCGCAATGATCGGCAGCGCGCCGAGCCCTGAGCGGACGCGCGCCGGCTGGGGTGGAGCGGGCGGACGGCTCGACCAGGCGGGGGCGGCCTGCCACGAGCCGTGGCTGGTGTCGCGCGGCGGAGGACCGTAATGCTGCACCTCGACCGGCTGGGTCGGGTCGTTCGGACGCGAACGGGGTGGTTGGTTGGGGTCGAATGTCATCGCTGTCTGCCTGTGCTTTCTGCTTGCCTCGCCGGGCGGGCAAGACTCAGGCTACGGTTCCCGGATTGCGCGCAGGATGCGTCGCGCGTGAAGTTTCGTTGACCTTGTCCTCGAGCGCATCCGTGCGTCGCTCGAGGCGTCGTGGCAGCGTGATCGTGAACTCCGTGCCGCGGCCGACCTCGCTGGCGAGGTCGATCTCGCCCTCGTGCATGTCCACGATCGAGCGCACGATGGCCAGCCCCAGCCCGCTTCCCGACGCTCGAGCGTCTCCGGTGTTCGTGCCGCGGTAGAAGCGTTCGAAGATGCGCGGCAGCTCGTCCGCCGGGATGCCCGGACCGGTGTCGCGCACGGTGATGGTCGCGTTGTCGGCGTCCGACTGCAGCCGGACCGATGCGCTCCCGCCGCGCGGCGTGAACTTCAGTGCGTTCCCGACGAGGTTCGTCATGAGCTGCACGATGCGCTCACGGTCGAAGCGCATCTCGACCGGTTCCGCCGGCACGACCGAGTCGAGCGCCACCCCGCGCTGGACGGCAGACTCGCTGAAGGCCTGCACCACGGCCTGGATCGGATCGCGAATGTCGCCCTCGCGGATGTCGAGCGGGAAGATGCCCGCATCGATGCGCGACAGGTCGAGCAGGTTCGTGCTCAACCATTCGAGCCGGCTGATCTGGGCCATCGAGCTCTCGAGGAACTCCTTGCGCGTGGCTTCGTCGACTTCGCCCTCGTGCTGAAGCTCGGTGTACAGGCGGAGCGCCGCGATCGGCGTGCGGAGCTCGTGGCTGACGTCGGCGACGAACTCGCGCAGCCGGTCTCGATCGGCCTCGAGCATGCGCAGGGTGCCGGCAAGGCGGTCGGCCATGATGTTGAACTGCTGGCCGAGCTCGTCGATCTCGAGCACCCCGGACGGGTCGGCGCGCTCGTCGAGCTGACCCTGTGCCACCTTTCCGGCCACGCGCCGCAGACGGCCGATGGGGACCGTGAGGCTGCGCGCGGCGATGACGCCGGTGATCACCGACGCCACCAGCGCGAGCAGGCCGGCTCCGATGATGGCGCCCGTGATCTGGGCCAGGGTCTCCTGGCGGCTGGTGTACGGGTCGCTGAACACGATCTGGTAGGAGATCACCTCGCCGCTGGGCAACGTGATCGGAATCTCCACGCCGACCGTCCCGACGTTGCTGTCGCGCCGGAGCCCCTGCTCCTCCAGGAGCGCGACGTTGGAGGGACTCTCGGTCGCGATGGCCCCGCCGCCGGCGGTCTGGATGGTCACGGTCGCCGCGAAGATGCCGGCGGCGCGCGCCGCAACCGGGCGGACGATCTCGACGTTGCGGATCTCCTCCACGCTGGCCCAGTTGATCGGCGCCTCGTTGATCTCCTGCTCGAGCAGGAGGCCGGTGCCGCGTACCGACGCCTCCATGCGACCGATCGTCTGCTCGCGGAAGTAGCCGGGGAGGATCTGGCTGATGGCAATGCCGGAAACGATGAGACCGACCAGCGCGACGATCGCGAGGGCGAGGACGAGCCGAACGTTGAGCCGCTTGACGATCGCTCCCGGGCCGCGCGGATCGAAGCGCGCCCAGCGGCCGGCGATCGAGCGGTCCGGCTCAGTCCTCGGCGAAGGCATACCCGACGCCCCTCACCGTCCGGATATAGCGCGGCTGTGACGGATCGGGCTCGACCTTGTCCCGGATATGGCTGATGTGGACGTTGATGGTCCGTTCGTCCTGCTCGAGGGCGTCGTCGTAGTCCCGAACCAGCTCCAACAGCTGGCTGCGCGTGTACACCCGACCCGGCTTCGAGGCCAGGTGGCGGAGCAGGTCGAACTCGGTCGTGGTCAGGCCGATGCGCTCGCCGTCGCGCGTCACCCGCCGCCGCTCGAGATCGATGACCAGGTCCTTGCGCCGCAGGGTGCGGCCGGTCTGCGTATCGGCGAGCTCGCCGTAGGCACGCCGCAGCAGCGCCTTGATGCGGCTGACGAGCTCGCGATGGCTGAAGGGCTTGACGATGTAGTCATCGGCGCCCATCTCCAGCCCGACGACCTTGTCCACCTCATCGGCCCGGGCGGTGAGGAAGAGGACCGGCGCGCGCGTCTCGCGGCGCAGCTGACGCAGCACCTCGAAGCCGTCGATGCCCGGGAGGCGCACGTCGAGCACCACCAGGTCCGGGACGGCATCGGCGAAGTTGGCCAGCGCATCCTCGCCAGTGGGCTGGACGCTGACCTCGTAGCCCTCGCGCTCGAGGGCGACCTGGACACCGCGCGCCACGGCGGGCTCGTCCTCGACGATCATGATCGTGCCGGCCATCGGTCGCAGTATAGGAACGAATTCGCCTTTGGCCGGTTAGCGTGCCTTGAAGAAGCGTTAACCCAGCCGTTGCTCGATCTATCGAGCCGATCGCGCCGCATGGGTTGGGCAGGCGCGCTTTCCGCGATCTATCGAGGCCTGGTGAGCGTGAGGAGCGCGCCCGTGCGCCCCTCGTGTGTATCCGCTCTCGATGGATCGAGTGAATGCGGCGCGGGAGGCGCCTCCGGTAAGCCGGCCTCGACTGATCGAGCCAGATGGATTGGGCGCGCTTGCCGGGGGGAGCCCCTCGCGGTACCATGCCGCCTCGCACCCGGATTGCACATTCGATGAGTTCGGCGCTGCCCGCCGCTCGGAAGAGCGTCCGAGGCGCCCGACGACCAGAGAGGATCACCCGACCGATGGACCTGGAGCTCACCCTCGACGCGCGCGAGGCGCAGGGCAAGGCGAACAAGCGGCTCCGCCGCGAGGGCCTGGTGCCCGGCGTCGTGTATGGCAAGGGCGAGGACTCGACCAACGTCCAGGTCGACGCCAAGACCTTCGAGACGCTGTACCGAACGGCGGGCCGCACGTCGGTCGTGAAATTCCGCATCCCGGGCCACAACCGCGCCTCGAGCGGGTTCATCAAGAGCGTTCAGCGCCATCCGCTGACCGGGCGGGCGCTGCACGTCGACTACCTCCTCGTCAACCTGAAGGTCGAGATGGAGGTCGATATCCCGCTCGTCTTCGTCGGTGAGCCGCCGGCGGTCGAGGAGACCGGCGGCACGCTGCTCCACAACCTCTCGAGCATCCGGGTCAAGGCGCTGCCGGGCGATATCCCGCACGAGATCGAGGTCAACGTCTCGGTCCTCACCAGCCTCGACGTCGCGATTCACGTCCGTGACCTCAACCTCAACCGCGAGCTGGTCCAGGTCCTGACCGACGGCGACACGCTCGTCTCGACCGTGGTTCCGCCGCGCATCGAGGAGGAGCCGGAGACGGTCGTCGGCGAGGGCGAGCTCGAAGGCGAGGAGGGCACCGAAGGCGTCGCCGAGGGCGAGCCGACCGAGGGCGGCGAAGGCGCCGAGCCCGCCGAGGGCGAGCGCGCAGAGGGCGAATCCGAGTCCTGACCGACCGGCCCCTGCTTGCGGGCAACATACGCCTGACGTACGGCGTCTCCGCGCCCATGAAGATCGTCGGACCGATGCTCGTCGGGCTGCTCGCAGGCGCATGCGGCAGCCCCGCATCGACCGTCGAGCCGTCGACGGTGGTGGCAGCCACGGCGACCCCGACCGCGTCGGCAACCGCGGGTGGCGAGCCCGTCACCGCGATCAAGCTGCTCGAATGCGACGGCGCACCGTCCGAGGTTGGCGGCTCCGGGGAGATTCTCGCCTTCGACGGCGGCGGCGGTACACCCGACGAGGCGCTTGAGGCCTTCCTGGCCCATACCGTTTTCGTCATCCCGCGCACCGGCTACGAGCGGATCGCCCAGTCGGGCGAGCGCCACGCCTACGCCTACCGCGCCGGCGGCGAGGTGAAGGTGGTCGTCGTCATCTCGCCTCGCTTCGGAGAGCTCGCCGACGTCGCCTTCACGGCGGACGAGCTGCGCATGTGCCCGGAGGCCGAGTTCGGCTCGGAGGCCGAATTCGCCGATGAGCGGCGCGTCTGGACGCACACCGAGAGCGGCGCCATCCTCACCGACATCGCCGGGCCGGGGCACTGCGGCTGGCAGAGTGCCCGGATCATGCACGTCGAGGAGGACGGCGTCCTGGCCAAGCAGTACCTCCGCGATCCGGAGGGCGTCTTCGACCAGGTGCCGCTGCGCCAAAGCTATGCCGAGGACGTCGATCTGCCCGACGATGCGACCGACAGCGGCTACCGCAGCCCCGAGGGCTACGAGCTGTGGTTCACCCACAGCGACACCGCCGCCTACGTCGTGACGCCCGAGGGCGTCGAGCGATGGCCGCGCCCCGTCGAGATCATCGGCTGCACCTGATTCTATTCGCCTATGGCCGCCTGCACGGCATTGCGGATCGCCTCCACATTGGCCTCGAGCACGTAACCGCGGCCGTCACCCCGATCGCCCTCGAAGGTGATCAGCGGCGGCTGGATGACGATCTCGTTCACGTCGGCGTCGGTCGCGCGCCGGGCAAGCTCGACGAGCGTCGGCAGGTCGTCCAGCGGCAGATCGGTGTCGAGTGAGTCCAGCCCGTCGAGCAGGCGACGCAGGTCGACGTCGGCATCCGGATCCACCAGTCGCGCGACGAGCGCCGTGAGCACCTCCTGCTGGCGGGCCATGCGCCCGTAGTCCTCGTCGACCCGGGTCCGCACGTAGCCCAGCGCGGTCGACGCATCGAGCGTCTGCGGCCCCGCCTCCAGGTCGAGATCGACGATGGGATCGGCGATCGGCTCCGACGGCGACACGCCGACACCGCCGGCGGCCTCGACGAGCGCCGCGACGTCGTCCATGTCGAGCACCACGTGCGCATCGATCTCGACGCCGTAGAGGGCCTCCATGGCGCCCACCAGTGCGTCGATGCCCTGCTCGGCGTAGAGGGCGTTGATCTTGTGCTCGTACGTTCCACCATCGGCCAGTGGCAGGTCGACCGTGTCACGCGGCAGGGACACCAGGGTCAGCTGTGACCGGTCCGGCGACAGGCTGACGAGCATCAGCGCGTCGGTGTTCGGCGCCTGCCCGTCGGCCTCCCGCTCCTCGTTCAGATCGGTCCCGACATACAGGACGGTCCATCGCTTCTCCACCAATGTCGCATCGACAGATGCCGACGGCTCCGCCGTCGTCGACGCCTGCGCCGGGCCGCCACCCGGCACTGCGGCGGGAGGGCTGAGGAGGAGGAAGCCGATGACGGCGGCGGCAACGAGAACGGCGATGCCGATGATGACTGCGGGGGTGCGTTGCATCACGTCATTATCGGGACGATGAGCGACCAAGCCCGGCCCCTGACCGTCGCCGAGTACGAGCCGCTGGCGCGAGCGCGCGTCGAGCCGGGCGCATGGGACTACCAGGCCGGCGGAGCTGGCGACGAGCTAAGCCTCGCGGACAACGTCGCCGCCTGGAACCGGATCAAGCTGCGGCCGCGGGTGCTCGTCGATGTCTCGTCACGCGACCTGCGCACGTCGGCCTTCGGCGTCGCGCTCGACCATCCCGTCATCGTGGCGCCAACGGCGGCCCACCAGCTGTCGCACGCCGATGCGGAGCGGGGCTCGGCCCGGGGCGCGGCCGCGGCCGACGCGCTGTTCACGCTGTCGACCATCTCATCGGTGCCGATGGAGGAGGTCGCTGCAGCCGCTCCGGGAGGGCCGCGCTGGTTTCAGCTGTACGCACCGATCGACCGGGGTGCCTGCCGGGCGCTCATCGATCGGGCTGTTGAGGCCGGGTATGGAGCTCTGGCGGTGACCGTGGACCTGCCGCTGCCCGGCAACCGCGAACGCGACGTGCGCAATGCGTTCGAGCTGGACCTCGGGGTCCACCTCCCTGCGGACCAGGCCGTCGATCCGGACACCGGCATCGTGGTGCTGCCGACCATGAACTGGGATGAGCTCGACTGGCTGCGATCGGTCTGTCCGATCCCGCTGATCGCCAAGGGCATCCTTCGCGCCGATGATGCCGCGCGCGCCGTCGATGCCGGCTGCGACGGCATCTGGGTCAGCAACCACGGCGGCCGCCAGCTCGACACGTCGATCACCGCGCCAGAGGCGCTGCCCGAGGTCTTCGAGTCGGTCGGCGGCCGTGCGCTCATCGTCGCCGACGGCGGGGTTCGCCGCGGCGTCGACGTGCTCAAGGGGCTCGCGCTCGGCGCGAACCTGGTTGCAGTCGGGCGGCCGGTGCTGTGGGCCCTGGCAGTCGACGGCGCCGATGGCGTTCAGCGCGTGCTCACGATCCTCCGCGACGAGCTGTCACTGGCGATGGCGCTGGCAGGCTGCCGCTCGCTGGACGATATCGGTCCGGACCTGATCGCCTGATCGGCCGCATCGGCGCTCAGACCTCGATCGTCACCTCGCCGTCCCCGACCTCGACACTTCTCGAGCGACCGGCCGAGTCGCTGGCCACGAAGTCCGGCGCCGGTCGAGGTGCTGGTGTTCCGGCATCTGCTACCCTGCCTTCGCCTCGTGCGGCCATTCCATGCTCGCGCCCGATCCAGGCAGCCCTTCGGGAAGGCGCGCCGCTCGGGTCGCTGACATTCCCGCTCATCGGCGAGCAGCCGTAGGTGCCCGGTCCGATCGCTGCCGAAGTTCGGGCAGGGATGACGATTGGCGGATTGCGCTCGACGGGCGCGACGCCACGATTGACGCCGTGATTCCCGCGCAAGCAACCGAGGTCACACGGCCGCGGCAAGTTACGTGGCGAGAGCGTGCGATCGAGATTGTCATCATCGTTGGCAGCCTGCTCATTCTTCTGCCGGCCATGCTCATCTACGGCTTGCTGGTCGAGGTTCCGCGCGACCTCTGGCGCACAGTGCGTTGGTCGCGTGACCCGCGACTGGCGGTCGCTCTACCGGCCCAAGGCGCCCTTCTCAGCGGCGCCCTCTCGGCGAGTAGCCCAGCGCCGTTGTCCCGCTCGCTGGCTTCCATCTGGTAGCCGTAGGTGCGCGGTCCGATTGCCGCCGCCTATGCGCTCGATTAATCGATGGACCAATCAGCCGCGGACGGGTTGGAGTTGTGGTGGTGGCGCCGCCGGCTCGGGACCGATCATCACCAGGACACACTCGCCTGCCAGCGGGCCATCCAGAACGGCGAAGCGGTGCCAGCCGTAGCCTCCGAACTCGGGGCCGATATAGATGTAGTCCGAGGCGTCAAGCCGCAGATGAGTCCCTGCCTCAACACGATCGTCAACCACGTCGCCGATGGCGGGGCCTATCGTGCGTGCGACTGCGAGCGACTCCGTAGCCACCCATTCCTCCGCAAGCACGTCAAGAGGCCCGTAGCCGAAGCCGGTGCGATCCTGGCTATAGGACCGGTGGCCGTGGGTGCAACGCACCTGTCGGATCGTCATTCGCTGTCGTTCTGCCTCCCAAGTGAGGAGCGTCCCACGGCCGAGATGCGATCGTCCGCCAATGGGAGGTGCTAATCAACCGCGCGGCGCGCGGTACTCATCGCGGATCTGCCACGGCCGCCTTCCTCGTCGCGATCATTGACAAAGGCTGCCGCGAAGAGCCGAGCGACAACGAGACTCTCCGTCAGCCAGCCGACATCACGTCCGCGCGCTTCACCCAGTTGGGATACGGATAGCGGTCGAGCAGTGATGGATCGACGGCCGTCACAAGCGTATCGCTCGCGTGGATCGTGATCTCGCGCCCTTGCAGCGGACCGTCGAGAGCGATGGTGGCGAGCGT
>DASTTX010000103.1:0-4136 GCA_035759945.1 Candidatus Limnocylindria bacterium
GACAGGCCGATCGCGTACGCCAGGTAGCCGACGAGCGTCCAGTCGCCGACGGCCCGCTCCGGGCGCGCTCGCGGGCGGTCGAGCTCAGGGTCGAGCATCAGGTCCGCTCCCCCGCCGCCCGGGGTGGAGTAGGTGGCCGCCGCGGCGACGCCAGCCGGCCGAAGACTGCCGTCCGGACGGTAGAGGCCGAAGTTCTCCACGCCGATGCCGCCGAGCTGTGTCGCGAAGTCGTGCAGCGTCCACCACGTCACACCGGCGACGAAGCCATCGGCCTGGTCGCCGCGGTATCGCTCGAATGCCGGATAGGTCTCCTCGAAGATCACCCGCTGCCGCTCCTCGTCGAAGGCGAGATCGGCCCAACGGCCGAACTCCAGCGCCATGATGGGCTTGCCGGGGTTGGCCTCGTGCGCCGCTCGCAGCGCGCGACGCGTATCGAGTCCCGGGTCCTCGCCGTAGAAGACCCCGTAGTAGAACGTGAATCCGGCCACGTCGAGCGGAGCGCTGGTCGGATCGTCCGGCTGCCAGCCATAGGCCGCCTGCCCGGTGAGGCGCGTGCCGTCGATGGCGCGGTCGATCTCGTGGAGCTCGGCCAGCGCATCGGTCCGCTCCTCGACGCCGGTCGACTCGTTGGCGAAGCCGTGGAACAGGACCGACGGCCGGTTCATGTCGCGCAGCGCCATCTCGCGCACCATCTGCTGCGGGATGCCGCGGCTCATGGTGCGGTCGAAGATGAGCGGGGTGGCGTGGTAGAGCGGGATCTCCTCCCACACCGCGAAGCCGAGCCGATCGGCGAGCATGAGCGTGGTTGGATCGGCCGGCTCATGGCCGGTGCGGATCAGGTCGGCGCCGATCGCGCGCGCATCGGCCAGCTCATCGGCCGCCTGCTGCGGCGTCTCGGCGGGGCTGCCCGTCAGCAGGTCGCCGGACGAACCGAACTGGAGCGCCTCGTCGTGGAGGCCGACACCACGGAAGAACGCGCGCTCGCCGTTGAGCAGCACGGCGGACCGATCCGGATCCACGGCGACATGGCGGATGCCGAACGTGTCCCACAGCTCATCGGAGGGCTCGGCGCCGAACGGCGTGACCGGCGCGTCGTCGGGGATCAGCTCCAGGCGGAGGACGTACAGCGCCGGGCGCGCCGGGCTCCAGAGGTCCGCGGCGCCGAACAGGAGCGACAGCGTCGTCGAGCCGGCCTGGCCCGAGGACGGCAGGTCGACCTCGCGGTTCAGCGTGGCGAGCGGATCGTCGAGGTCGGCGACCAGCGCGCGCGGGTCCGGATCCAGGACGTTGTTCTCGTCGACACGGGCGGCGTAGATCGACAGGCGCAGGCGCGCGGTGGTCGCATCCGCCGCATCCTCGTCGCCGCCGCCGAGCCGCGCCGAATGCCAGAGGGTGATGTCGACGTCGACCGCGTCGAGGTGCGGGACGACGTCCGCCCGGGCAATGTGCGTCGCAGGCGGTGCCTCCATCCACACCGAGCCGGTGATGCCGCCGTAGTTCCACCAGTCGACGATGCCCCATGGGACGATGTCGCTGCGCGTCCCCAGCGGGATGGTGTCCACCCGGACGGCCAGGACGTTCTCCTCGCCCGGTCGCAGGGCGTCACCCGCCTCGAAGGCGAACGGCGTCGAGCCGCCCTCGTGGTAGCCGAGCCACGTCCCGTTGAGCCACACGTCGGCGACATAGTTCGCCGATCCGAACTTCACCATGGCCGCCTCGCCACCCCACGAACGTGGCACCGCGAAGGCGTGCCGGTACCAGGCCCCGCCCTCCTCGCCGTCGGGCGGCGGATTCGTCGTGCCCGGCACGGCGACGGGCTGCCACGCGCTGTCGTCATAGTCAGGCAGCTGGCGCCCGGCGGCCTCTGCCTCGATCGCGCCCAGGCTGCTGTCGCGTGCCGTCATCGTCAGCGACGCGTCGAGGTCGGCCGTCTCGACGAGCCACTCGCCGTCGAGATCGAGCCGCGGCCGCGGCTGCCGCGAGAAGGTGGGCACGGGCATCCCGTTCTGCATCGGGATGGCCAGGCCGAGGTCGTCGGCAACCGTCAGGGTCGGCGATAGCGAGCCGATCGTGGATGCCGGCAGGCAGCTGCCCAGCAGCGCCACGACGAGCACCATGGCCGCGGCCAACGCGAATCGCATCCGGACGATGATGGCAGCGCCCGTGGGCTCGTGCACTCGCGCATACTCCGCCAATGACTTCGAACGTGGTCGTCATCGGCTCCATCAACGTCGACCTGGTCGTCAGCGCCGACCGCCTGCCGCAACCCGGCGAAACGGTGCTCGGCGGCCGATTCGCCATCCACCACGGCGGCAAGGGCGCGAACCAGGCCGTTGCCGCGGCTCGCGCGGGAGCGCGCGTGACGATGATCGGCGCCATCGGCAACGACGATCACGGCGAGGGTTCGCTCGCATCGCTGCGCGAGGAGGGCGTCGACGTCAGCCGTGTTCGGCGCGTCGAGAAGGAGGCCACCGGCGTCGCCCTCATCGTCGTCGGCCCGCGCGGCGAGAACCAGATCGCGGTCGCGCCGGGCGCCAATGCGACGCTCGAGCTCGACGGCGACGACCGGCAGGCCATCGCGGATGCCGATGTGGTTCTCACCAACCACGAGATTCCGGCCGACACCGTCCTCGACGGCCTGCGGGCCGCGCACGACGCGAACACGACCGCCATCCTGAACCCCGCCCCGGCGCGCGCCCTGGCGGCGGAGGTCCTGGCGCTCGGGCCGATCCTCACCCCCAATGAGCACGAGCTGGTCGTGGCGATCGGCAACGACGACACTGGCGCCGCCCTCGACGAGCTCGCCATGCGCCACGCCGGGCCGATCGTCGTCACCCAGGGACCGGCCGGCGCGCTGCTGGCGGAGGGCGACCGGCGCGAGCGGTTCCCCGGCTACCCGGCCGCGACCGTGGTCGACACGACCGGCGCCGGCGACACCTTCTGCGGGGTCCTGGCCGCCTGGTTGGCGGGCGGGGCGAGCCTGGACGAGGCGATCCACGCCGCCAACGCCGCCGGGTCGCTATCGGTCAGCGCGGCCGGCGCACGGGCGGGCATGCCGGCGCGCGAGGACATCGTCACCCTCCTGAGCGGCTAGGCACGCCGCGTGCGTATCGGCCCGGGGTCTACCAACCCCATCCCATGCGCCAGGAGAACCGATGGACGCCCTCTCTCTGCTCAAGGCCGATCATGACAAGGTCAAGAAGATGCTCGCTGAGGGCGAGAAGACGACCGAGCGCGGCGAGAAGACGCGCACCCAGCTGTTCGAGACGCTCAAGGCCGAGATGATGCTCCACGAGCGCATCGAGGAAGAGATCTTCTACCCGGCCCTGAAGGAGCACCCGAAGGCGAAGGACATCGTGCTCGAGGGCTACGAGGAGCACCACGTCGTCGACGAGATCATGGGCGAGCTCGAGGCGACCCCCGTCACCGACGAGATGTGGGGAGCGAAGTTCACCGTCATGAAGGAGAACATCGAGCATCACATCGAGGAGGAGGAGGGCGACATGTTCAAGCAGGCCCGCCAGGTCTTCGACGCCGATGAGCTCGAGCAGCTCGGCGCACGCATGGCCGAGCTCAAGAAGGTCGGCCAGGAGATCGGGCCCGTCTGAGCCCCGCGCTCAGGTGCTCGGCGCGAGCGCGGAGGCGAGTCGAGCCGCCCGCATGATGCGCTCGCCGTGGGCCATCGCCGCGCGCACGCTGAGGAGCGGCCTGGCGTCGTAGTCGCTCCGCAGATGGTAGACGCGTCGATAGACCACGAGGCGCTCGAGCAGGTCGCTGCGTTCTCGGCGATCCATCGGTCTGTCCTTTCGCTCGCCTCGCCGGCCGGCTCCACGCCGGCCGATGCCGAGGTGTGACGAGGATCGCTCGCGAGCCGTGTGGCGCCATCGGTCAGGCGGCGCGGCTCGCCAGGGACAAGCGTGGAACATGGGGCGGCGGAATGCCGTAGGGCGGTTCGGGCTCTGGTACCGTTCGCGTCCGATCGCTCGCTCGAATCGGCGGGGCGAGGACCGAGGTGTGGAGGGCGCCCGTGGGCCCGTACGTCATCGAGTGGCTCAACCTGCTGGTTCGGCTGCTCCACGTCGTCGCGGCCATCGCCTGGATCGGCGCGTCGTTCTACTTCATCGCGCTCGATTACA
>DASTTX010000104.1:0-6315 GCA_035759945.1 Candidatus Limnocylindria bacterium
CTCGCTCAACGGGCAGGAACTGCCAACCGAGCGCGATGCCGAGAAGCACGACCGGCAGGACGGGGTCCGGCATCGGCTGGGTAAAGAGCGTCACGGCCAGGGCGGGCACCAGGGCAAGCGAGACGAGCTGCGCGCGAGCACGCAGCTGCCGGCGCATCCCGGTCGCCCCGATCGCTGCCGGGATCACGGCGATGGCGGCGATGACCAGGAGGAGCGCGCCGCGCTGCGTCGGGTCAAGCGCGGGCGAGGTCATGTAGCGCACGACGAACAGCACCGCGAGCGCCGCGGCACCGACCGTGGCGGCCACGCCCGTGCGCATCCACGACGGATCGGAGAGGCTGCGCAGCAGTGACAGGCCAACCAAGAGCGCCAGGGCGATGGGTAGGAGATATCCGGCATAGATGCCGATGGGTGTCCCGACCTGAACAACCGGCAGCAGCAGGAATGGTGTAGCGGCGGCAACGCCAAGCAGCACGGCAAGCTCTCGCCCCCGGTCGCCACCCAGCCCGTGGGCCAGGAAGCGCCAGACGGCCGCGCCGATGACGATGCCGAGGATGAGCACCCACACCGACTGGCGCAGGGCTATCTCGAGCGCCCCGCGATCGATGGTGCCGAACACTTGGATCCAGTTCGACTCGAAATCCACGTATCCCGCCGTCGCGCTCGCGATGTTCTGCGACCGCACCGGCTCCACCGGGATGCTGAACTCGCCACGCTCGTAAGTCCCGAGCTCCTGGGCCATCGGTCCGAGCTGCTCCCAGATGGAGTAGGGACTCGGGTTGTAGATCGGGATCGGCCCCTCCAGCCTCGCGTTGACCGGCTCGCGCTTCACAGTGGCGCCATCCACGGTCGTGAGGTCGATGATCGGAGACAACGGGCTGAAATACGCCCGGGCGGCATTTCCGTCAGGAGTGACGTCCGCGACGATCACCCCCGGCGGACTGGTCAGCCCGTGGTCATCGAAGGCCAGGGTCATGCCGATGTCGATCCGGCCGTAGTCCCAGACGACGATCGACGCAATGGCCGCGCCCAGCGCGATGAGCAGCGCGGCGGCGTCACGCACTCGGGTCAACGACATGGCTCGGACGGTAGCAGAGGCACATCGGCGCACCAATGCGGGAGATCACGCAATGCGGCTCGGTGACCTGCCGGATGGTCGCTCGCTCGGTGGGCGGCCACCATCGGTGCCAGGAGGTGAACCGATGCAGACCCTTCGCGCATCCGCGATCGCGCTTCCCTTCATCGGGCTGGCAGTGCTGATCGGCGTCCTATCGATCCTGCTCGCCTCTCCTCGCTGACTCGCTGGTATCATCCGCTCGGCGCCACCGAGCCAGTACGGATGAGGCCCCTTTTCCACTGATTCGGTAGGCTCCCGGCACTCGAGATCCTGTTGCGCAGACGCGTGCCCCACGTCGGAACACGCACCCTGGTGATTCATGCGAGTCCTGCTGATCGGTGTCGGGACGGTGGGCGAGGCGATCGCGCGCATCTCCGCCCAATCGGACTGGTGCGAGGCGATGATCCTCGCCGATTACGACCTCACCCGCGCTCGCACTCTCGCCGATTCCCTCGGCGATCCCGAACGCTTCCCGGCCATCCAGCTGGACGCCCGCGACGCCGCAACAGTCGCGGAAGCCGCCCGCGCCCATCGGGCGGACCTGGTCATGAACGCGGTCGATCCGCAGTTCGTCATGCCCATCTTCCGCGGCGCCCTCGAGGCCGATGCGCACTACATGGACATGGCCTGCTCGCTGTCGAAGGCGCATCCGGATCGGCCGTTCGAGCTGCCGGGTTTGAAGCTCGGCGACGAGCAGTTCGCTCTTGCACACGCCTGGGAGGCGCGCGGCAAGCTTGCCCTGGTCGGCATGGGCATGGATCCGGGGTTGACCGATGTCTTCGCCGCCCACGCCGCCAAGCACTCGTTCAACGAGGTTCACGAGGTCCACGTCCGCGACGGCGGCGACCTCGAGATCCCCGGCTACGCCTTCGCCCCGGTGTTCAGCATCTGGACGACGATCGAGGAGTGTCTCAACCCGCCGGTCATCTGGGCGGATGGCGACTGGCACACCACGGAGCCGTTCAGCGCGCCGGAGAACTTCCCGTGTCCGGAGGGCATCGGCCCGGTCGAGTGCGTCAACGTCGAGCACGAGGAGGTCCTTCTCGTGCCGCGCTGGGTGGACGCGCGAAAGGTCACCTTCAAGTACGCGCTGGGGTCCGACTTCATCGACAAGCTCAAGACGATCCACGCGCTGGGCATGGATCGGACCGATAAGGTCGCCGTCAAGGGCGTCGAGGTCTCACCGCGCGACGTTCTGGCCGCCATAACTCCCGATCCCATCTCACTCGGTGACAAGTTCCGTGGTCGGGCAATCGTCGGCACATGGGTGATCGGCACGAAGGATGGCAAGCCCCGAGAGACCTTCGCCTACCAGATGGCCGACGCCGAGGAGATTTGGGCCAAGCATCACCTCCAGGTCGTCGGCTGGCAGACCGGCTTCAACCCGACGATCGCGATGGAGCTGCTCGCGACGAACGCCTGGTCCGGCGCCGGGGTACTGGGTCCCGAGGCGTTCGACCCGGATCCTTACCTCGGTCTGCTGGACCTGCATGGGATCCACCATGCCGTGGTCGAGATGGAGCCGGGCGCCCATCGGCCAACCTGATGCAGCGACGGTGTTGCACCGGGTGAAACTAAAGTCGAACGAAGGCCAGTCCATTCGTGCTGAGTGCCACGACGCGCAACCCAGCTCGAACGAAGGCCCGTTCACCTGGATTTGGTGTCACCCCCTGCGACACTAGTCAAGGACCCATGTTTGACCACGGGGGGCACACCGCCTATCATTCGAGGCCGCGGGGTGGAGCAGTGGTAGCTCGTCGGGCTCATAACCCGAAGGTCGTCGGTTCGAATCCGTCCCCCGCAACCAAAGCATTCCAGCGCCGAAACCCGCCTCCCGCCAGGCGGGTTTCGTCTTGCCCACGCCGGGCCGTGCTCGTTCGGTACAATGCGGCGACCTACCTCGCCCCCGAGCGATCCCCGCAGAAAGGGTTGACGCGCCCGTGACGGTGAATCCCAGGGTGAACCCGAAGAAGCTCCGCCCGTACGACGAGCCGCCGAAGCGGCGTCGCACGCTGATCCCCGACGGCCCGGACACCGCGGCCGGCGGCTTCTTCATCGTTGCCGCGCTGTGGCTGGCGCTGGCGACGGCGCTCGGCGCGCTCGCCATCGGCCTTCGCGTCATCACCTTCGAGATCAAGGCGCCGATTGGCATCTTCGACCTCGCCTTCGAGCTCAACGAGCGGCGCGTCGAGTACGCCTTCGTCAACGCCACCGTCTACGGCTGGCTCAGCAACGTTGGCTTTGCGGCCATCGCCTTCATCACGCCCCGCCTGACCGGCCACCGACTGGCGATGGAGAA
The DNA here is from genome assembly GCA_035759945.1 of Candidatus Limnocylindria bacterium. Taxonomy (GTDB): domain Bacteria; phylum Chloroflexota; class Limnocylindria; order QHBO01; family QHBO01; genus JACDBZ01. The sequence goes on from DASTTX010000104.1 coordinate 3,417, forward strand.
GATGTTGCTGCTGGCCCTGCTGGCATGGAACGGCGCGCTGGCGCTCGGGATGGTGCTGCTCTACTTCCTCGATCTCAATCCGCATTCGGCGCTGACGGCCTTCCCGTGGTTCGTGGATGGCGGCTTGGCCACCGGCGCGCTCATCGTGGCCGGCTCGTTCGTCCTCACGGCGGCGTCCTCGCTGCGCACCGGCTACGTCAGCCTCTGGTTCATCGGCGTCGCCATCCTGTCGCTGCTGGGGCTGATGAGCCTCAATGCCGGGCTCGGCATCTTCGAGCAGTTCCTCAACCTTGACGAGCTGCCGACCGCGCTCGCATCGGCCTTCTTCGAGGTCGCCCTGCCGGCGATGTGGCTGCTCGGCATGGCGTTCGCAATCCTCTACTACGTCGTGCCGCGAACCGCCAACCAGCCTCTCGCCTCCGGGGCGGCCGCGCTGCTCGCGTGGCTGACGTGGCTCGTCTTCGCCCCCGCCTCGGCGCTGGCCGCCCTGGTCGACCCCAGCGTGCCGTTCATCGTCACCACCCTCGGCGGCACCGCCACCATCCTGCTCGTCGTGCCGGCGCTGCTGACCGTCGGGAACCTCGCCGCAACCATGTCCGGCCGATGGACGCTGCTGTTCGGCATCGGCGTGGCGGCCTTCGCGGCCGTGTCCTTGGTCTTCCTGATGGGCACCAGCCTGCTGGAGGCCATCGGCGCGCTGCGCGCCGTCGATGCGCGCGTGAGCGGCACCGACTGGGAGGACGGACTCTTCATCTGGACCATGTATGGCACCTTCACCCTGGCCGCATTCGCACTGGCCGAGCACGCCATGCCGCGCATCCTGCGCCGCGCGTGGGGTGGCGGCCTCCTGTCCGGCGCGCAGCTGTGGCTGGCATTCGGCGGCGCGACCATCGGCGGCCTGGCCCTGATGGGTGGCGGCCTCGCGCAGGCGGCGCTCATCGCGGGTGGCGCCACGCCGGACGCGCTGTCCGCCGAGCTGCTGATCTACCGCGCCATCGCCTTCGCCGGATTCGGGCTCGTGGCACTGTCCGGGATCGCCATGCTGGTGAACATGTTCCTGATGTACACGACCGCCGAGCCCGCGCAGTACGTGGCTCCCGTGGGCTCGGCGTCCGCCCCAGCAGCGGCGAGCCACTGACCGATGACAATCCACACTCCGATCGAGACCCGTGGCTCGGGCATTCCGGCCTGGGTCATCGGCCTCACCGTCTTCGTCCTGCTGGTCGGGGGCGTCTACCTCGCCTCCAACCTGGCGGGCGAGAATCCGGCCTTCGCCATTCCGGGCGCCAGCGCGCCAGCTCCCGAGGGCAGTGGCGGTGCCGATCCCGCCGTCGGCGAGCAGCTCATCGGCTCCGTCACACCGGCATGCACCGCTTGCCACGGCGCTGATCTGTCGGGCGGCGGTAACTTCCCGAGCCTGCATGGCGTGAACGACGGCCCGGTCAGCGAGAACCTCCAGCAGCTCGCGACGGATCATCCCGACGACTGGATCCATCTCTGGATCGACGGCACGACCCCCGAGACCGAGGGGATCGACCGTGGCGGCATGCCGGCCTTCGGCGAGCAGCTCTCGCCCGACCAGATCGACTCGATCGTCGCCTACCTCAAGAGCCTCTAGCTCCCTCGTGGCCGATCCGGCCGCGCGACCGGAGCGCGCGGTTCCCGTTCTCATCGGCGCCGATGAGATGGCACGCATCGACGAGGCCGCTCAGCGCCTGGGCATGAGCGAGGACGCGCTGATGGAGTCCGCCGGCGCTGCGGTGACCGATGTCGCCCTGGCCGAGCTGGGGCGACTCTCTGAGCGCGTCCGCGGCCCCGGCGGTCCGCTCGTGCGCCCGCCGCTGGTGGTCGTCCTGTGCGGGCCGGGCAACAACGGCGGTGACGGCTTCGTCATCGCGCGCCGGATGGCCACGGCCGGCCGCCAGGTCATGGCCGTTCTCGTCGCCGATGCCAGCCGCCTGTCCGGCGTCGCGGCGACGCACAACTGGAATGTCCTCCAGGCCATGGCATCGGCGCATTCGCTGGAGCTGTTCGTGGCGCCGAACCCGGAGATGCTGCTGCGTCTGCGCGAGCGGATCGCCGAGGCAACGATGCTCGTCGACGCATTGCTCGGCTCCGGCGCGTCGGGTCCCTTGCGCGAGCCGATCTCGACGGCGGTCGACCTGATCAACGCGACGCGCACGCACGCGCAGGCGGCGGGCCGCCCGTGTGCCGTGGTCGCGGTGGACACGCCGACGCGCGTCGACCTCACCGGTGGCTCGCGCTCGACGCCGGTGGTGCAGGCCGACATCACCGTCACGTTCCATCGCGCCAAGGCGGGCTTCGCGCTCGACCGCGACGCCCGTCAGCTGGCGGGACGCTACCTGGTTGCGCCGATCGGCATCCCGCTCGAGGCGGAAGAGGGCATCGTGCCGCCCGACGGCGAGTGGCCGCCGGCGCGCATCACCGAGATCACCTGGCAGGAGCCGGTGCCGCACCCCGATGCCGCGCACAGGGCGGGCGGGGGCATCGCCGCGGGACCCGGCCGCACGGACTGAACCGTGGCGGCAATCCGTTAGCCGCGCTAACCTTCCCGAATGTTCGAACTTGCCGAAGCCGCCGTCGAAGCGGCCATCGCCGCCGGTGCCAGGTACGCCGACGCGCGGGTGATGGACCGCCGCCACGAGTCCATGAACGCCCGCAACGGCGAGATCGAGGGACTCAGCCAGGATGGCGCGGTCGGCATCGGCGTCAGAGCGCTCATCGGCTCAGGGTGGGGCTTCTTCTCGACGGCGCAGCTGACTCGCGAGGCAGCCCATGCGGCCGGCGCGCAGGCGGCCGCGATCGCGCGCGCCAGCGCATCGGTCCCCGGCGCCGATCTGGAGCTGACGCCGGTCGAGGTGCGCCAGGACCACTGGGA
>DASTTX010000105.1:0-7772 GCA_035759945.1 Candidatus Limnocylindria bacterium
GAGGACATCATGAAGAAGATGCGCGTGAGCCCGGATCGCCAGCGCTCGCTCGACATGCTGCCCGGGCTGGATGAGATGCTCGCGCACCTGACCATCCCGTACGAGGAGTGGGAGGTGCTGTACCGGCAACGCCTCCAGGTGGAGCGAGACCTGCTGCGACCGTCAGAGGCCGATACGCCGCCGGGCGCCTAGGCGCAGTCCCAGCGCGTGGTCTCGCCGTCAGGGGACCGACGAAACCGCGAGCTCGAAAGCGTCGGCAAGCGTCAATCGCCGGCCCTCGTCGCGGACGCGAGCGAGCGTGGCCTCGTCCATCCCACGCGCGGCCATGGCGACGGCGGCCTCCTCGAGGTCGCGGACCCAGGCCGCGCGTCCGGCTCCCATCTCCTCGTCGGCGGCATCGGCGGCACCAAGCAGCCTGATTGCGGTATCGGTTTGATGCAGGTTCACGAGGGCGAGCGCGAAGCGCCGGAGGTTGATGGTGACCTCGATCCGCTCGGCCAGCTCGAGGAACATGCGTGTGCTGCGCACGAGCAGCGGGAGCCCCTCGTTGGGTCGCCCATCCAGGATCCGGTACTCGGCGAGCGCGCCGAGCGAGCTCGCCTCCATGCGCGGGTTGCCGGCCGCCCGGGCCAGCTCGACGACCTCCTCGTGGAGTGCCGTGGCCCCGGGCTGGTTCCCGAGCTCGTATTCCATCCAGGCCTGGTTTCGAAGGGCCAGCAGGGTGTAGTGGCTGTCTTCCTCCGCCCGAAACGCCGCCAGGGCCTCGATGAAGAGGTCGCGGCCGCGAGCGAACTCACCGGCCTCCGCAGCGACGTGGCCGAGCAGGAAGGTCGAGTTGGCGATGCCCCAGCGATCGCCGAACTGGGTATAGAGGTCGAGCGCCTCGTTGGCTGCCGTGGTCGCGACCGCGGTCGCGTTGCGGGCCATCGAGATGGCCGTCAGGCCGCACAACGCGCTGGCTCGCGCGCGCGTACCAGCGGCGGCACCTCGGCGCACCACCTCGAGTCGCCGTTCGCCCTCCGCGAAGTGGCCACGCAGCATCCACAGTCGCCAGAGCGCGGCAACCAGGCGAATCTCCTCGAGCTCGTCGCCGCGCTCGGCGAACCGGTCCTGCGCGGCGCGAAGGTTGTCCAGGTCAGCCTCGAGGCGGTCCGTCCATGCCTTCGGGTTGCCCCGCAGGTGCGGCTCAGCGGCTTCGGCCAGCGAGAGGAAGTGGCGCGCGTGGCGGTCGCGCAGCGCGTCCGCGTCATCGGCTGCATCGAGGCGCTCGAGGGCGAACTCGCGGATCGTCTCGAGCATCCAGAAGCGGTCGCCGCGCACCCGGACGAGGCTCTTGTCCACCAGCGACTGGAGCGTGTCGAGATCGGCGTCGGCCACTTCTTCGGCGGCCTCGAGCGTGCATCCGCCGCGGAAGACCGCCAGGCGCCCGAAGAGCCGCTGCTCGTCGGAGCTCAGCAGCTCGTGGCTCCACTCGATCGTCGCACGCAGGGTGCGCTGACGTTCCGGAGCGTCGCGCGAGCCGCCGGCGAGCACGGGCAGCCGCCGCTCCAGCCGCTGGAGGAGGGCACCGGTGCTGAGGATCTTCACCCGCGCTGCCGCAAGCTCGATGGCCAGCGGAAGGTGATCGAGGCGCTCGCAGATTCGGGCCACCTCGCCGTTCGTCTGGATCTCGCGGTTCACGGCCATTGCGCGCGTCAGGAACAGCTCGACCGCTGCGGCCGGCTCGAGCGGGTCGACGCCGAACTCGTGCTCGCCGGCAAGGTGCAACGGCTCGCGGCTGGTGACCAGCAGGGTCAAATTGGGGCACTTCGCGGCCAATTCGCCGAGGTCGGCGGCGGCCGGGCTCAGATGCTCGAAGTTGTCGAACAGCAGAAGCAGGCGCTTGTCGCCGATGTGGTCGGCCAGGTCGTCGGCGGCGCCGATCGCCTTGGCGGCGGACTCGAGGACGAGAGCGGGGTCGCGCAGGGCGGCGAGCGGAACCCACCACACGCCGCCGGGATACGAGTCCGCCACCGATGCCGCCGCCTGGAGCGCGAGCCGGGTCTTGCCCGTACCGCCCGGGCCGGTGAGCGTCAGGAGGCGCACGTCGTCGCGGGTCAGCAGCCGCGCCACGTCGGCCACCTCGGATTCGCGGCCGAGGAACGCGGTGGCGGGCACCGGCAGGTTCGTCTGGTGGAGCGTCTTGAGCGGAGGGTGGGCATCGGCGCCGAGCTGGTAGATGCGCTCCGGCGCACTGAGGTCCTTGAGCCGATGCGCGCCGAGGTCACGCAGCTCATCGGGGTCGAGCAGAGCGGCAGTGGCCGCGCTGATGAGGATCTGGCCACCGTGCCCGCCGGCGGCGATTCGTGCGGCTCGGTGGACATCGGCGCCGACGTAGCCCTCATCGGTCAGCAGCGGCGTGCCGGTGTGGAGACCGATGCGAACGCGGATCGGTCCGGTGCTCAGCGCCTCGGTGGCTTCGCGCGCTGCCGCCAGTGCGCCGGGGGCGGTGGGAAAGGCGACGAAGAAGGCGTCGCCCTGGGTATCGACCTCGACTCCTCCGTGGCGGTCGAAGGCGTCGCGGAGGAGACGGCGGTGGCTGGCCAGCGCATCGGCGTAGGCATCGGCGCCGAGGGCGTGGAGCAGGCGGGTCGAGCCTTCGACATCGGTGAAGAGGAAGGTGACCGTCCCCGCGGGAAGCTCGCGCGTCACGCGCGGATCATGCACGAGGGCGCCACCCTCGACTAGATGGAACGGCGAGGCGCTGGCGTTCGTCCGTGGTCGGGCGTATCGGCCGCATCCTGGCCATTGGGATTCAGGAGCGGGCTGATTGGGCCGGGCGGCTCCCCACGGAGGTCGGCCGCCCGGCAGCGTTGGGCTAGACGGCGCGCTTGAGCTCGTTGAGGAACTTGAGGGCCTCACGCCGGACGTGATCGGCGAGCTTGGGCTCGATGATGCTCTTGATCCGGCCGGCCTCGATGTCGCGGACGGCCTGGGTCTTGAAGTCGAGGATCGTCTGGACGGCGCTCATCACCGCATCCACCTCGGGATGCTGCGACAGCGAGCCGATGACGGTTCCCGGCTCGGATGCCAGGGCTGCGACGGTGCCGCTGACGCTGTCGTCGCCCAGCTGGCGGAAGACGTTGCTCGTGCTCATGGCCTTCTCGATGAGCTCGAACTCGTCCGGATCGAGCAGGTGGGCGATGAACCGCGCGTGCTCGTCCATGATGTTCGTCCAGAACTTCACGACCTCGGCGCGCTCGAACTCCGTCTCACCACGGGCCAGGTCGTTCAGCCGCCGGTCCCAGCGCTCCGCTTCGTGGCGGGTGTGGTCGAAGAAGAGCGGCCAGACCAGGCTGCGGAGATCGCCGGAGGTCTGCGCTTCGCCGAGCCGCGCCTTGTACTCGATGAACGGCTTGATCGCCTCGCTCACCTCGCCCACGAAGCGCGTGACCTCGCTGCGCTGCGGGAGATCGCTGGCCACGATCCGGTCGTACAGCGATGTGAAGGAGCGCTGGAATGCGATCGCCTCCGCTCGCTCGTTAGCGGCGAGCTCCTCCGGCATGAGGACCGCGAAGAAGTAGGCGTGCTCGGCCATGATGTCGGCCGCGAAGCGGGCATCGGCCCAGGCGTGCGCCGGGACGTCGCGATCGTCGCGCGTGGGCAGGATGACCAGCTTCTCAGCTGGACTCTCAGGCGCCTCGGCCCCGGGTGTGCGGGTGAAGACATCCATTCCGCGCGCCGCGGCAGGGATCTCCAGTTGGGTGGCAGGCATCAGCAAGTGACCTCGTACGGGATGGGAATGCGATCGGTGTCGCTGAACTGCCCGGGAGATGCTTCCGGCCGCTGGCCGGCGGCGATGTACCACAGATTGCTCCGACGGCCGGGATCTGCGGCGCTCTGTATCGCTAGCATCCGTTGATTATACAGGAGCCCGTGGGCGAGCGTCCGGACCGAGCGCGTCCTGAGGAAGCAATGCCGGACGTACTGAGCCTTCAGGTACCTTCGGTAGACTCGGGTCCACCTTCGGCTGAGACGCGGCACGCTCCGTGCACCCATGCGCGTTCGTGGGGAATGACGCGAAGCTCAAACTGGCGATCCGGACGGTGGCCGTGACGACGCGCGTCGCGGTCAAGATCCACGAGAAACGCGGCGATGCGGAGCTCGCCGCGGAGAGCGCACGGCGCGGACTCGTGCTGCTCGACCAGATTGCTGAATCGCTCGACGAGGACGCTTCCACGGGAGCTCGTGATGCGTTCGAGACTGCGCGTGGCGAGCTCAGCGGACTGGCCGAGCGTGCCGAGGCAGGCACGGCATCATTCTCAATCGGGCCCGATGACCGCTCCCTCAAGGAAGACGTCGACGTTCGCCCGAAGCTCCGTCCGTAGCTCGTCCAGCCCGAAGTCGTTGCCCACGCGCACCAGCGCGCCCGTGGTCATGTCGACCAGCTGGCGCCCGTAGCTGACTTGCCGGCTGCGCGACCGCAGCTGTCCGGCGGCCCCGAGGTTCGCGAGCAAACCTTCGTACAGCGCCGGATACTGCATCTGGGCGGCGGCGTACGCGCGACGCGCAGGATCAGGGTGCGTCATTTCGCGGGCGATGTACGGCACGACGCTCGGATGGCCCTCCGCGACACTGGCGACGCCATCGGCGAGATCGTACAGGCTTCGCCGGACGGATCTGCGCCGATGTGAGCTTGCCTGCCGGGCGATATCGGCCACGAAGCGCGCGCCGATCTCCACCAGGATCGCTTCCTTGTAGGGGAAGTGGTTGAAGACCGTCGCCCGGCTCAGCGAGACGGCGCGGGCGATGTCGTCAATGCTGGTCTCGTCGATCCCGTTGCGATCGAAGAGCGCGATGGCGGCGTCGATGATGCGCTCGCGCGTCTGTTCCCGTTTTTGTGCGCGGAGGCTGCCGCTGTCCGTGATCGGCTCCGCAGGTCAGCGTACCGCCGCGTCGCCCAGCAGCCGGTCAATTGCGGCGTCGAGCTGGTCGATGCTGAACGGCTTGGATAGCGTCTCGACGTCGTGCGTCGCCTCGAGCTCGCCCTCCAGCTCGGACGCCGCAAACGGATCGGAGCAGCACAAGAGGAGCGGCAGTCCGTGGAACTCGGGCTCCCGGCGAACCTGCTTGGCGATGTCCCATCCGTGTGCGCCATCGACGCCCAGCCTGATGTCGATCATCAACAGGTCGGGGCGCGACGCGCGGATGCGATCGAGCGCGTCCGCTCGATCCCCGTCGATGGTGGTCGCGTCGTAGCGCTCGTCCTCGAGGATCTCGTGCATCAGCTCGAGAAAGTCGGGGTTGTCGTTGACGACGGTGATGCGTGCCATGTGCCCTCCCTCCGCACCTCCGCACATCTCGGCTGGCAGACGGACAGGATACACCCCGAGCGCACACACCTTCTCCTGCCGCCTCGAGTCGCGGGCTAGGCGCGGGCGAGGAGTTCCGCGACCATTCGATCGAAGCCAGTGGCAGTGCCCTGGCGCTCGGCGGCTCTGCGCTCGTCGTCGGACAGGGCGCCCCGGGCCGGGCCCAGCAGCTCGTCCTGCATCCGGCGCCACCACGCGTCGGTCCCCTGGGCAATCTCCGCCTGCTTGGCGTGTGCGACCGCGGCCAGGCGCAGCGCCCGCGCGTGCTCGCCGCTGCCGGCCAGAGCCATCGCCATCCCGATCATCTCATCGGTCGCGCGCCGGACCAGGCCGGCGTCGTGCGCACACGCGAGCGCCGCGCGGTAGCGGATCTCGGCCTCGGCGAAGTCGCCGTCGACGAGCGAGCAGTCGGCCAGGAAGTGCAGCGCCAGCTCTTCCATGAGGACCGCGTCCTGAGAGCGGGCGAGGGCCAGCAGCTCCGATGCGGTGGCTGCCGCCTCGGTGGTCCTGGCGCGCGCGACGAAGACGTGGCAGAGGCCAGCTCGCGACGAGAGGCCGTGGAGCTCCGGCGAGCCGATCCGCTCCCGGATGGCGAGGCTCTGCTCGTACGCCGACTGGGCAGCGGCGTAGTCGCCGATCGCGTCGAACGCCCACCCGAGCGACTCGAGCGCATCCGCCTCGCCGTCCGCGTCGCCGAGACGGCGCCACAACCCGACGGCATCCTGCAATCCCTCCACGTCGTCGTCGAACTCCGCCAGCTCGGTCAGCGCGCGGGCGTGGCTCCGGTCGACGCCCGGCGAGCGCTCCATGGCCCGGGAGAGGCGCGCCTTCGCCTCGCTCGTTCGTCCGCCGAGGCTCCACAACGGCGCAACGGCGCCGGCGAGCCTGACGGCATCGTCCGGACGGTGCTCGAGCGCCCATTCGAATGCGGCACGCACGTTGTCGGTATCGGCGTCGACGAGCCGCAGGAGAGTCGACTCGGAGGCGAAGCGGGCGTCGTACCAGGTCTCGGCGAGGCCGATGAAGTGGTCCAGGTGCCTCGCGCGCACCGCGGCCTCATCGGGCAGGGCCGCGAGGCGCTCCTCGGCGAAGACGCGCAGCGTCTCGAGCATCCCGAACCGCTCCTCCGTGCGCGTCACGAGGCTCTTGTCCACGAGCGAGGCGAGCGTGTCGATCTCGGCGTCCGCCACCGCTTCGGCGGCCTCGAGATTCCAGCCGCCACGGAAGACACCCAGGCGCGCGAAGAGCTCCCGCTCACCGGCATCCAGCAGGTCGTGGCTCCACTCGATGGCGCCGCGGAGCGTCTGCTGCCGCGCGTCGGCGTCACGGCCGCCGCGGAAGAGGTCGAGCCGTTTCTCCAGCCGCGCCAGGATCTGCTGCGGCGAGAGGACGCGCGCGCGAGCCGCCGCGAGCTCGACGGCCAACGGCAGGTTGTCGAGCCGGCGGCACAGCTCCGCGACCTCCGGGCCGCCCACCCCCGCCCGCTCCTCGAACAACCGCTCGGCATCGGTCCCCGGCAGGGGCGGGACCTGGAACTCCTCCTCGCCACGCACGCGAAGCCGCTCCCGGCTGGTGGCCAGGATGCGCAGGTTCGGGCAGGCCTCGAGCAGCACCGCCAGGCGTGGGCCGATGTTGAGCACCTGCTCGAGGTTGTCCAGCACGAGCACCAGCCGGCGATCGCCGATGTGCTCGGACAGGTCATCGGGTGCCTCGATGGTGCGGGCGACCTCCGCCAGCGCCAGCTCGGCATCGGTCAGCTCTGCGAGGCCGATCCAGAACACCCCGTCGGGCGCGTCCCCGACCAGCTCCCGAGCCGCCTCGATGGCGAGCCGCGTCTTGCCGCTGCCGCCGGAGCCGGTGAGCGTGAGCAGGCGGGTGCCGCCGCTCAGCCGACCGACCGCTCCCTCCAGCTCTGCCGATCGGCCGATGAAGGCGGTGGTCGGAGCCGGGAGGTTCGCCTGGTGCAGGCTCTTGAGCGGCGGGTGCTCGTCGGGATCGGCCTGGAAGATGCGCTCGGGCGCTTCGAGGTCCTTGAGCCGGTGGTTGCCGAGGTCGCGCAGGTCAGCATCGAGCAGCGCGGCGGTCGCGGCCGAGACCAGGATCTGGCCGCCGTGACCCGCCGCAGCGATGCGGGCGCCCTTATGCACATCGGGGCCGATGTAGCCCTCGGCCCCGACCACTGGCGTCCCGGTGTGGATGCCGATGCGAACCTTGATCGGGCCCTGCGCCAGGGCATTGATCGCCTCCCGCGCGGCGGCCAGTGCGCCGGGTGCAGTTGGAAAGGCGATGAAGAACGCGTCGCCCTGGGTGTCGACCTCGACCCCTCCATGGCGCGTGAACGTCTCGCGAAGGATGCGTCGGTGCTCCAGGAGGGCATCGGCGTACGCCTCGGCGCCGAGCGCATGGAGAAGCTTCGTGCTC
>DASTTX010000106.1:0-23160 GCA_035759945.1 Candidatus Limnocylindria bacterium
TGCCGGAGGGTCCCGGCGTCCGGGTGGACGCCGGCATGGAGCAGGACACCGATCTCCGTCCCGAGTACGACCCGCTCCTCGCCAAGCTCATGGTGCATGCGGCCGACCGCCCCGCGGCGATCGACCGGCTGCGGCGGGCACTCGACGAGACGCTCATCGGTGGGCTCCAGACCGATGCCGGCTTCCTGCGCTGGCTGGTGGACGACGACGGGTTCGCGTCAGGTGCCTACGACACGTCCCTCATCGCCGAACGCTGGCGCGGCGGACCGGCGTTGAGCGGTGCCGATCGCGCGCTCGTGGCGCTGGCGGCCACCGAGGCGCGTCATGCCACCTCCACCACGCCACCCACAGCCGCGCCGGCTCGCAGCGGGTCGCGATGGGGCGACCTCGCTCGCCGCGAAGGGTTGCGCTGATGGGCGACTACGAGGTGCGCATCGGCGACGAGCTTGTCACGCCCGCCACCGGCTGGCGCTTCGAGTGGGTGGATGCGGCGCATGGTGTCGCGCGGCTCGCGGATGCCGAGCGGTCGCTCATCGTGCTGGTCGAGGGGTCGGGGAGCGACTGGACCGTCACCCTCCGCGGCCGACGCATCCCGGTCACCGTGCAAACGTGGCGCGAGCGCGTCGTGGCCGCGGCCGATACCGCGGCGCGGGCGCAGGCGGGTCCGGTCGACGTGAAGGCAACGCTGCCGGGGCTCATTGTCGCCATCGCCGTCGGGCCGGGCGACGAAGTGGAGGCCGGGGCTCCGCTCCTGACGATCGAGGCGATGAAGATGCAGAACGAGGTGCGCGCGCCCCGCGCGGGTCGAGTGATGGAGGTGGCCGTGACCTCAGGCCAGACCGTCGCGACCGGCGCTCCGCTCCTTCGGCTGGAGTAGTCGCAGCGCCGCCGACTGCGCGGCAGCCGCGAGCAGGGCCACGACGAGCGCCACGATCGCGTCGAACAGCAAAGAGATCCGGAAGCCGAACAGGCCGACCTCCGGGCCGATGCTCAGGGCGAGGCGGTGACCAACGATGTACAGCGAGCCGAATGCAGCCAGCGCCGGCAGAACGGCGGCCGCCGGACGCCTCGGCCCGAGCAACGCCGCCGCGATGGTGCCGCTGAGCAGCGAGACGATGGCGAACATGCCGATGATGGCGTAGGCACCCGGTGGCATGGGTCGAGTCTACAATCGATGTCCCATGAGCGATCCCGAGCGCGCGGAGGCGCGTCCGTATCGGTCCACCTCCGGCATCGAGATCAAGCCGGTCTACGGCCCATCCGACCTCGACGGCTTTGACCCCGAGCGACAGCTCGGTCAGCCGGGGGGCTTTCCGTACACGCGCGGCGTCCATCCCGACGGCTATCGCGGACGTCCATGGACCATGCGCCAGTACGCGGGCTTCGGGTCGGCCGAGGAGACGAATCGGCGATTCCGATACCTGCTGGAGCGTGGTCAGACCGGGCTGAGCGTCGCGTTCGACCTCCCGACGCAGATGGGCTACGACTCGGATGACCCGATGGCCGCCGGCGAGGTCGGCCGTACGGGCGTGCCGATCGACTCGGTCGCCGACATGGAGATTCTGCTCGACGGCATTGACCCGGCCGAGGTCTCCACCTCGATGACCATCAACGCAACCGCCGCGATCCTGCTGGTGCTGTACGAGACGGTCGCTCGGCGGCGTGGTGCCGATCCGCAGCGGCTGCGCGGGACGGTCCAGAACGACATTCTCAAGGAGTACATCGCGCGGGGCACGTACATCTATCCGCCCGAGCCCTCGATGCGCCTGGTCACCGACCTGTTCGCCTACTGCCGCGCCGAGCTGCCACAGTGGAACACCATCAGCATCAGCGGCTATCACATCCGCGAGGCGGGCTCCACGGCCGTCCAGGAGGTCGCCTTCACGGTGGCGAACGCCATCGCCTATGCCGATGCGGCGCTGCGCGCCGGGCTCGCCTTCGACGCCTTCGCGCCACGCCTTTCCTTCTTCTTCGCGGCCCACAACGACCTGCTCGAGGAGGTCGCGAAGTTCCGCGCCGCGCGCCGGGTCTGGGCGACCATCGCGCGCGACCGCTTCGGATCGACCGATCCCAGGTCGACGGCGATGCGCTTCCACGTCCAGACCGGTGGATCGACCCTCACCGCCCAGCAGCCCGACGTCAACGTCGTGCGCACCACGGTGCAGGCGCTAGGGGCGGTCCTGGGCGGGACCCAGTCGCTGCACACCAACGCGTTGGACGAGGCGCTCGGGCTGCCGACGCCGGCCACCGCGCGACTCGCGCTCCGAACGCAACAAGTGTTGTACAACGAGTCAGGGGTGGCCGCGACTGTGGACCCGCTGGCCGGCTCCTACTACGTCGAGTCGCTGACCGACGAGATCTTCGAACGCGCGATGGCCGAGCTCGAGCACATCAACGAGCTGGGCGGGACGCTGACCGCGCTCGCCGGCGGCTACCAGCAGGACGCGATCGGCGATGCCGCGTACGAGGTCCAGCGCGCCGTCGAGTCGGAGGAGCGGATCATCGTCGGCGTCAACCGCTTCGCCGACGAGGGCGACGAGCAGCGGCCCCAGGCGCAGGTCATCGACCCCAAGCTGGAGGCGCAGCAGGTCCAACGGACGCGAGCCGTTCGTGAGCGCCGCGACCGGGCCGCTGCCGACGCCGCCATTCGGGCGCTGGAGGCCGCCGCGGCCGGCACCGAGAACGTGGTGCCGCGCATCCGCGCCTGCGTCGAGGCCGACGTCACGCTCGGCGAGATCAGCCATGCGCTGCGCCGCGTGTGGGGCGAGCATCGACCGTGAGGGCTGGGCCGATCCATCACATCGCCGTCGTGGTGCGCTCGATCGACGAGGCGCTGCCGCGCTATCGGTCGTTGTTCGGGCTCGAACCGGAGGGCGAGCCGTTCGTCTTCGAGTCTCAACGCGTCCGGCTCTGCTTCGTCGCCACCGGGCCTGCGCCCGCGGCGCGTATCGAGCTGGTGGAGCCGATCGACGGCGACAGCGGCGTGGCGCGCTTCCTTTCGGCACGCGGCGAGGGCCTCCACCACGTCTGCCTGCAGACGGACGACCTACCGCGCGCACTGGACGAGCTGGCAGCTCACGAGGCCGAGCTCATCGATCGCGAACCCCGCGCCGGCGCGCACGGCGATGTCGCGTTCGTCCATCCGCGAGCCCTGAACGGGGTGCTGTGGGAGCTTCTCTCCATCGATGTTGACGGTGGAACAGCTTCCTGAGGGGCCGGGGCTCGTCGGCTTCCGGCTCGCGGCAACCGGCAGCGTCGGCCTTGACTGGCAGCGCCTTGACGAGACGTGGGCGCTGGCCGGCGAGCTGGATGCCTTCGACGCCGGCTGGATGAGCGATCACCTCTCGGATGCCAGCCGTGAGCGCGGCGGCCCCGCGTTCGAAGCGTTCACCACAGCGGCTGCTTTGGCGCGGCGCGTCCCGGGCAAGTGGGTCGGCATCGCCGTCGCGGCCAATACCTTCCGACATCCGGCCGTGACGGCCAAGGCGGCCACCGTGCTCGATAACGTGACCGGAGGACGCTTCGTCCTCGGCATGGGAGCCGGCTGGCACGTCGGCGAGCACGAGTCGTACGGCATCTCGCTGCCACCGCTGCCCGAGCGTTACGACCGCTTCGAGTCCGCGCTCCGCATGCTCGAGGCGCTCTTCTCACCGGCGGCGGCGGAGTCGGATGGCGTCACGCTCGACGATCCGATCTTTCCGCTCCGCCATGCAACGAACCTTCCTGCCCCCGTGCGACCCGGTGGGCCGCCGATCTGGCTGGGCGGACAGAAGCGACGGGGAATGGCCCTGGCCGCACGCTACGCGTCCGGCTGGCCGCTGCCGGGCAATCGCCCCGGTGACGTGGCTTACTTCTCCGAGAAGCGGGCGGCGCTGCGCATGGCGCTCGAGGCGGCAGGCCGCGACCCGGATGCATTCTCGTTCGCCGCGCAAATCGCGTGCGGGACGTCGCCGACCGAGCTGCGAGCGGCGCGGGAGACGTCGCTCGAGCTCCTGGAGGCGGGTGCGACGCACGTCATCCTCGGCATCGCGGCAGCGTCGGCACCCGACGGCCTGCGAGCCGTGGCCACGGAGGTTGCCGAGCCGCTGATGGAGGCAGCGCTGAAGCGCTAGCCGATCAGCCCACCCCGGCGTCGCGCAGCAGCTGCGGAATGTGCGACGGCGAGTCCGCAACGCGAATCCCGGCCGCCTCGAGTGCCGTGCGCTTCGACTCGGCGGTACCGCCGCCGCCCGAGCTGATGATCGCTCCCGCGTGGCCCATGCGCCGCCCGGGTGGAGCGGTCCGGCCGGCGATGAAGGCCGCCATCGGCTTGCGCACCTCGCGCGCGCAGAAGGCAGCCGCCTTCTCCTCCTCCTCGCCGCCGATCTCGCCGATCATGACGATCGCCTCGGTCTCCGGGTCCTGGTTGAACATGTCGAGCACGTCGATGAAGCTCGTCCCGACGATCGGGTCGCCGCCGATGCCGACGCAGGTCGTCTGGCCCATGCCGGCATCGGTCATGGCCTGCACCACCTCGTAGGTGAGCGTGCCGGAGCGGCTCACGAGCCCGACCGGCCCGCGCCGGTGGATGTTGCCGGGGATGATCCCCACCTTGGCCTCGTCGACGCTCGTCAGCCCTGGGCAGTTGGGCCCGATGAGCCGCGTGCCGCGAGCCCGAAGCACGTGGTAGACGCGCAGCATGTCGAGCGCGGGGACGTTCTCGGTGATGCAGATCACGAGCGCGATGCCAGCCTCGGACGCCTCGAGCATCGCATCGGGCGCAAACGCGGCCGGCACGAAGATGCAGGAGGCATTTGCGCCGGTCTGCTCGACCGCATCGGCCACGGTGTCGAACACCGGCACCTGGCCGTCCAGCGCCGACTGACCACCCTTGCCGGGGGTCACGCCGGCCACGATGTTCGTCCCGTACTCGAGCATGGCGGTCGAGTGGAACTCGCCCTCGCGTCCGGTGATGCCCTGGACCAGCAGCCGCGTATCGGCATTGACGAGGATGCTCATGCCACACCGCCGGCAGCGGCGACCGCCTTGGCCGCGGCGTCGTCGAGCGAGTCCGCGGTGATGAGCTGCGCCTCGGCCAGGATCGGCTTGGCCTCCGCCTCGTTGGTGCCGACGATGCGCACCACCATCGGCACCTCGCGCTCCAGCTGGGATCGTGCCTCGACGATGCCGCGGGCGACCTCGTCGCCGCGGGTGATGCCGCCGAAGATGTTGATCAGGATGGCCTTCACGTTCGGATCGTCCAGGATGATCCTGAAGGCCGCGGTCACCTTGTCGGCCTTGGCGCCACCGCCGATGTCGAGGAAGTTCGCCGGCTCGCCACCGGCCAGCTTGACCAGGTCCATGGTCGTCATCGCCAGGCCGGCCCCGTTGACCATGCAGCCGATGTTGCCGTCGAGCTTGATGAAGCTGATGCCGGCCTCGCGTGCCGCGATCTCCGAGGGCTCCTCCTCGTTGAGGTCGCGCATCGCCTCGAGATCCGGATGGCGGGGGAGCGCCGAATCGTCGAGCACGATCTTCGCGTCGAGCGCCAGCAGCCGGCCGTCATCGGTCACGACCAGGGGGTTGATCTCGGCGAGGTCCGCATCGGACTCGACGAAGGCGTCGAACAGCCCACGCATGACGCGACCGAAGTCCTTGCGCAGGTCCGCCGGGATGCCCAGGAAGAAGGCGACGCGCCGCGACTGGTGCTCCTGAAGGCCGATGAGCGGATGGAGGGGCAGCCGCAGGATCGCATCGGGGTTCGTGCGAGCCGTCTCCTCGATCTCGACGCCGCCCTCCGCCGACGCGATGACGGTGATGGCCTTTGCCGCGCGATCGAGGATGAGGCCGAGGTAGTACTCGTGCGCGATCTCGGCGGCCGGCGCGACGAGCACGGTCCGGACCGTGATGCCCTTGATGTCGAGGCCGATGATCTCGCGCGCCCTCTGCTCGGCCTCGTCGGGGTCGCTCGCCAGCTTCACGCCGCCGGCCTTGCCGCGGCCGCCGACCAGCACCTGCGCCTTGACCACCACCGGGCCGCCAATCTCCTCGGCCGCGGCGCGCGCCTCCTCCGGCGTCGTCGCGGTGCGACCGGCCAGCAGTGGCACGCCGTGGCGGTCGAGGATCTCCTTCGACCGATACTCCTGCAGCTTCACTCGCGTCTCCTGTTGCGTGGCGTCGGCGCACACGCTCGGAGGGGTTCAGCCGACGCGGGAATGCCCCGATTGTAGCCGCGCGTGGCCCTCGCCCGCCGCGACCGCCTTGGCATGGGCGTTACCCTGACCGCCATGCTGCGCTGCCCGGGCCGATGATGTTCGTCGGCACGTTGCGACGGGTCGCGGCCAACGAATCGATGCGTCGCGTCCAGCTCGGCTGGCTCCTCGCCCAGGCGGCGGATGGCGCCTATCTCGTCAGCCTGCTGGTCTACGCCTATGCGCAGGGCGGGGTGCTGGCGGCGGGCCTGGTGACGACATTCCGCTCGCTGCCGTCCGGCTTCCTGGCCCCCGTTTTGAGCTCGTTTGCCGACCGCTTCCCCAAGGCGCGGGTGCTGCTCGCGGTCCACGTCATGCGCGGGCTGACCGTGGCAGTCGTGGCGGCGAGCGCCTTCGCCGGCGTGCCGATCACGCTCGTGCTAATGGCGGTCGTCGTCGAGGGGCTGATGATCGGCCTGAACCGCGCGACCACCTTGTCGCTCATGCCCGCCCTGGCCCGCTCGCCCGAGGAGCTGGTCGCCGGGAACGCCACGATCACGCTGGGGGAGGGCATCGGCGCGCTCGTCGGACCCGTCGTGGCCGGCGCCCTGCTCATGGTCGGCGGCCCCGAGCTCGGCCTCAGTGCGTCGGCCGCATCGTTCGGCCTCGCGGCCGTAGCGGTCCTGTCGCTGGAGGTGGTCGCGGTCCGGCGGACCGCACCAACGGTCGCGCCAAGTGGATCGCGCCGGCTGCTCAACATGCTGGCCGGGTTCGACGCCTTGCGTCGCTACCCGTCGGCCGGCGTCGTCGTCGGCCTCTTCGGCAGCCAGACGATCGTGCGCGGGGCGCTGACGGTGCTGATCGTGGCGACGGCCGTCGAGCTGCTCGGCATCGGCGAGTCCGGCGTCGGCTACCTCACCTCGGCCATCGGCGGCGGCGGGCTCATCGGCGCCACGCTGGCGATGACGATCGTGACCGGCGGGCGGCTCGCGCTGCCGTTCGCGATCGCGCTGGCCATGTGGAGCTTGCCGATTGCGCTCCTCGGCTTCGTCCCGCACCCGGCCTTCGCCTTCGCGCTGCTCGGCGTTGTGGGGGCGGCGAACGCGTCGCTCGATGTTGCCGGCTTCACCCTGCTCCAGCGCTGCGTTCCGAATGCGGTCCGCGCCCGCGTGTTCGGCGCGCTGGAGAGCGTCGCCGCACTGGGCATGACGGTCGGAGCCGCGGGCGTTCCGTTGCTGGTTCAGCTCGTCGGGCTCCCGGCTGCGCTGGTCGCGACCGGCCTCTTCCTGCCGGTCCTCGCCATCACGACGTTCCCGATCCTGCGGCGCGCCGATGCGGCCGCGGTCGTGCCGCACCGCGAGCTGGCCGTCCTGCGGCGCATTCCGATGTTCGCGCCGCTGCCGCTGACGGTGATGGAGCATCTTGCCGGCAGCCTCGAGCAGGTCCGCTATGAGAAGGGCACGGCCGTCATCACCCAGGGCGATGCCGGTGACTGCTTCTACGTCGTGGCCTCCGGCGCGGTCGACATCGTCCACGACGGGACCCCTGTGAAGACGCTCGCCGAGGGCGACGGTTTCGGCGAGATCGCGCTCCTGAGCGAGCGACCCCGGACGGCATCGGTCATCGCCCGCGAGCCGGTCGAGGCCTTCCGCCTGCCGCGCCCGGCATTCCTGGAGGCGGTCAGCGGCAGTTCGGACAGCGTCGTCGCCGCCGACGAGCTCATGACCCAGCGATTGGCCGAGCTGGGCCACCATTGACCGATGCGGCGCTCGTGCCGCCATCGGCCTAGACTCTGATCCCGTACGCCGGCGCTTTGACCGGCCGCACGCGAGGTGAACCCGTTGAGCTACGCGGTCACGCTGATTCCCGGTGATGGCATCGGCCCGGAGCTGGCCGACGCGGCCAGGCAGGTGCTGGAGGCGACCGGCCTCGGCTTCGAGTGGGACGTCCAGGAGGCAGGCGAGGCGACGATTGCCAGCGAGGGCACGCCGCTGCCGGACCGGGTGATCGAGTCGATTCGCGCCAACGGCATCGCCCTCAAGGGACCGATCACGACGCCGGTCGGAAGCGGCTTCCGATCAGTCAACGTCGGGCTGCGCCAGGCGCTCGAGCTGTACGCCAACGTGCGTCCGGCGCGGTCGATGACGGGCGTCGAGACGCGCTACGAGGACGTCGACCTCATCATCGTGCGAGAGAACACCGAGGACCTGTACGCCGGCATCGAGCACATGGTCGGCCCCGACGCCGCCGAGAGCATCAAGATCATCACCCGCGCGGCCTCCCAGCGGATCGCCCGCTACGCCTTCGAGTACGCGGTCGCCAACGGCCGCAAGAAGGTCACGGCAGTCCACAAGGCGAACATCATGAAGCTGTCCGACGGCCTCTTCCTGGAGTCCGTGGGGCAAGTTGCCGCCGACTACGCGGGCCGCGTCGAGTTCGAGGACCGCATCGTCGACAACATGTGCATGCAGCTGGTCCAAAAGCCGGAGCTGTACGACGTGCTGGTGCTGCCGAACCTGTACGGCGACATCGTCTCGGACCTGGCGGCCGGGCTGGTTGGCGGGCTCGGCGTGGCGCCCGGCGCGAACATCGGCGAGAAGGCTGCCGTGTTCGAGCCCGTCCACGGCTCCGCGCCGAAGTACGCGGGCCAGAACAAGGCGAACCCGACGGCGTTGATCCTGTCGGGCGCGCTCATGCTGCGACATCTTGGCGAGACCGCTGCCGCCGATGCCGTGGAGTCCGCCGTTCGTGCGGTGATCGCGGAGGGCCAGACGGTGACGTACGACCTGGGCGGCTCGGCCGGGACCGGCGAGTTCGGCGAGGCGGTGGCCGGTCGGGTCCGCGCGGCTGCCTGAGCCCCATCCGGCCACACTGCGCAGCGCCGACGCGGGGCAGCCGATAGAATCGGGCTGCCGCTAGTCCGCGCCGCAGTCTTGCGGCGCCCCCGTGGAGGTAGAGCACCGCCAACGTGATCACCCTGTTCGGCTACCGCATCTCATGGGCGCAGCTGGCGCAGTTGGGGCACCGCGCCAGCGGGCTGGGTGTGCTGCTCTACCTCTTCATGCACATCGTCGAGACGTCGACCGTGCTGTTCGGCCCGGACGTGTACAACGCCGCGGTCGGCATCTTCAAGAACCTGCCTGCCCGCCTCGGTGAGGTGGTGCTCATGGCGGCGCTCGTGTACCACGCCCTCAATGGGCTGCGCGTCATCGCCATGGACTTCTGGCCCAGCCTGACCGTCTACTACCGGCCGATGACGTACGGCGTGGTCAGCGCCACGATCGTCTCGATGATCCCGCTGAGCATCATCATGCTGCGCCCGTTCATGCCGTGGGGAGCCTGAGCCGATGACGACCACCGTCCGCCCGGCTCGCACCATCTACACCAACCCGTCGCGAGCGGCACGCCCGAGGCCGGAGGCATCGGGCAGCGATCGGTTCTGGTGGTACTTCATGCGCCTCTCGGGCCTCGCGCTCGTGATCCTGGCGCTGGGTCACATGTTCATCATGCACGTGCTGGTGGAGCTCACCGGCGGCGAGATCGACTTCGCCTTCGTGCAGAGCCGATGGGGAAGCCCGTTCTGGCGGATCTACGACCTGCTGCTCCTGCTGCTGGCCTTCATCCACGGGGCGCGCGGCGCGAAGATCGTCATCACCGACTACGTCACCAACCGCACCGGGCGCAGCCTGCTCGTCGGCATCCTGCTGGTCATCAGCGTCGTGTGGCTGGTGCTCGGCATGGCGGTGATCGCCTTCTTCAACCCCGACACCGCGCCGCCCACGGGGCCGTTCTCGTGACCCTCGTCACCGGGCGTCCCGCAATTCCGCCGGCGCGAGTCCACGAGCTGGACGCGGTCGTCGTCGGCGCCGGTGGCGCCGGGCTGTACGCCGCGCTGGAGCTGAAGCGAGACCTCGGGCCAGAGGCCCGCATCGGTGTCATCAGCAAGCTGTACCCCAGTCGGAGCCACACCGGAGCCGCCCAGGGCGGCGTGTGTGCCGCCCTCGGCAACACCGAGGAGGACCACTGGGAGTGGCATTGGTACGACACCGTCAAGGGCGGCGACTACCTGGTCGACCAGGACGCGGCCGAGATCATGTGCCACGACGCGATCGAGACCATCATCAACCTGGAGCACCTGGGCCTGCCGTTCGACCGCACCGAGGACGGCCTCATCAACCAGCGTCGCTTCGGCGGGCACACCCGCAACTACGGCGAAGGGCCGGTGCGCCGCTCATGCTTCGCCGCCGATCGCACCGGGCACGCGATCCTGCAGACGCTCTTTCAGCAGTGCATCAAGCACGAGGTCACCTTCTTCGACGAGTACCAGGTGCTGGACCTCATCCTTCCCGACGGGCCGAAGGGGCGCGTCGCCGGCGTGCTGGCGCTGGAGCTGGCCACCACCGAGCTGCATGCCTTCAGGGCCCGATCGGTGCTGTTCGCGACCGGCGGCTACGGCAAGATCTTCAAGGTCACGTCGAACGCCCACACCCTGACCGGCGACGGGATGGCCATCCCGTACCGGCGCGGCTTCCCGCTGGAGGACATGGAGTTCTTTCAGTTCCATCCGACCGGCATGTACAAGCTCGGCTTCCTGCTGTCGGAGGCGATGCGCGGCGAGGGCGGGTTCCTGGTCAACGACAAGGGCGAGCGCTTCATGGAGCGCTACGCGCCCACCATGAAGGACCTCGCCTCGCGCGATGTGGTCAGCCGCAGCATCTACCTGGAGATCGCCGAGGGACGGGGGATCGGCGGCAAGGACTACGTACACCTGGACGTGCGCCACCTCGGCGCCGACGTGCTCGAGCACAAGCTGCCCGACATGAGCGGCTTCATCCGGACGTACTTCGGGCTCGACCCGCTGCACGACCTCGTGCCGATCCAGCCCACCGCGCACTACGCCATGGGCGGCGTGCCGACTGACATCGACGGCCGCGTGCTGGGCGCCGCGGACGGCACGATCGTCCCCGGCTTCTACGCCGCCGGCGAGGTGGCGTGCGTCTCGGTCCACGGCGGCAACCGGCTGGGAACGAACTCGCTGCTCGACATCCTCGTCTTCGGCCGCCGTGCGGGGAAGCGCATGGCGACTGATCTCGAGGAGCTCCCGGCGGCCGCCGTCGACGCCGATGCGGTGGCCGCGACCCAGGCGCGCATCAACGCGCTGCTGGCCTCGACGGCTGGTGAGCGCCCGGCCACGATCCGCACCGAGCTCCAGGAGGTGATGTTCACCAAGTGCGGCGTCTACCGCACCGAGGCGCTGCTGACCGAGTGCCGCGACGAGGTGGCCGCCCTGCGCGAGCGGGCGCAGCATCTGCTGGTGGACGACAAGGGCTGCCGCTACAACACGGATCTGGGCGAGGCACTCGAGCTCGAGTTCCTGCTCGACTGCGCACAGGCGACGGTCGAGTCGGCGCTGGCGCGCAAGGAGTCGCGCGGCGCCCACGCGCGCGAGGACTTCCCCGATCGCGACGATGTGGCCTGGCTGAAGCACAGCTTCGCCCGCCGCTCCCCGGAGACGGGGGCCATCAGCCTCGACTACAAGCCGGTGACGGTGACGAAGTTCGAGCCGAAGCCGCGGGTGTACTGAACCGATGAACGTCACGCTCAAGATCAAGCGCTACAACCCCGAGCGGGATCTGGAGCCGCACTGGGAGAGCTACGAGGTCGAGGCCGAGCCGACGGACCGGGTGCTCGACCTGCTGCACCAGGTGAAGTGGTACCAGGACGGCACGCTCACCTTCCGCCGATCGTGCGCGCACGGCGTGTGCGGCTCCGACGCGATGATCATCAACGGCCGTAACCGGCTGGCCTGCGAGTACCTGATCAAGGATGCCGGACCGGTCATCACGGTCGAGGCGATCATCGGCCTTCCGCTGGTGAAGGACCTGCTCGTCGACATGGAGCCGTTCTGGGAGCAGTACAAGTCGGTGAAGCCGTTCCTCGTCAACGACGACGAGCTGCCCGCCGACGGCAAGGAGCGGCGTCAGTCGCCGGCCGATCGCGAGCGGTACGAGGACACCAGCCGCTGCATCCTGTGCGCGGCGTGCACGACGGCGTGTCCTGTCTTCTGGGCCGATCAGTCGTACGTCGGACCGGCGGCGATCGTGAACGCCCATCGCTTCATCGTCGACTCCCGCGACACGATCAAGCAGGAGCGGCTCGAGATCATGGCCGATCCCGACGGCGTGTGGCGCTGCCGAACGATCTTCAACTGCGTCGAGGCATGCCCGCGCGACATCAAGATCACCCGCGCGATCATGGAGGTCGCCGGCGAGATCGGCCGGGCCGGCATCCGTTGAGGCTGCTGATCCACACCGATGGTGCCGCGCGCGGCAACCCGGGACCCGCGGGCGCCGGCGCGATCCTCCGCGATGCTGATGGCGCCGTGGTCGCAGAGATCGCCGAGCCCCTGGGCCGCGCAACGAACAACGTTGCCGAATGGACAGCCGTGCGATTGGCCCTGGAGGAGGCGTGCCGGCTTGGCGCCAGCCACGTCGACCTGCGCATGGACTCGGAGCTGGTCGCCCGGCAGATCAGCGGCATCTACCGGGTCAAGCATCCGGACCTGAAACCGATCCATGCAGAGGTCATGGCCCTGCTCCGCTCGTTGGACGGCTACACCATCGGGCACGTCCCGCGGGCGCTGAACAAGGACGCCGATCGGCTCAGCAACGTCGCCATCGACGGGCGCTGACCGAACATCCGTTCGAATCGGCTACAATGGCCGTCCCTGGAGGCGGCCGGACGGCCGCGGGCGCTACGGTCGAAAGGCCGCGTCCGAGGAAAGTCCGAGCTCCATAGAGCAGGCCAGCGGGTAACGCCCGTCCACCGCGAGGTGAGGACCAGCGCCACAGTGACGATGCCTGCCGGTTCGCCGGAAGGAGTGAAACGCGGCAAGCTCTGGCCGGAGCAAGACCGAATAGGGGAGCGTCGAGGCTGCTCGCTCAGCTCCCGGGTAGGTCGCACAGATGGATGGCCGTCCGTGACCGATGCGTGCATCGGCTCACGACAGAACTCGGCTTACAGGCCGCGCTCCAGGGACCTAGTCCTCGTCCTCCCGCCACACCGAACGGGCGGTGCAGGCGTTGCACACGGCGCGCGCCTCGTCCATGGTTCCGAGCGGCAGGGGATGATCGGCGCCGCCGAGCAAGCAGTCGACCTGCACGGTCGGCGTGTCACCCGGGACGATGCTGACGTGGCGCACCGAGCAGCGTCGGATACGACCTGATCGCGGGATCGGTCGGCGCTCTTCAGTCCCCTCGATCGGGTTCAGCGCCATGGGAATCGCCTCTGCTCGCCGGTGCCGTTGCCTCCGTGCGCCAAGACTACGGTCCGTGGCGTCCTGTCAACAATGACGCGTTGGTACCATGCCGCCCGGTCCGGCCGAGCCGTCGCGAGCGGCCGTTCCTCCACGCTAGACTCGATCCGTCCGCGGTCCCGCGGGCACGCCGCATCCAGGAGGGGCAGTGTTCGGACGTCGCAAGCGCGAGCAGGAGGCCGCGGCCGAGGCTGCTCGCGAGGCCGAGCGCCGCGCGCTGTTCGCCAAGCTCGCCGAGCGCCCGGAGCATATCTGCCCGTTCCTCGGCCTGGCGTCGGACCGCACCGGCTACATCGAGGGCGTCAGCGACGAGCACCGCTGCTTTGCCTTCGGCGACCCGGCGCCGCTCTCGGCCGAGCAGCAGACGCGGGTGTGCCAGGAGCGTGGCTACGGCAACTGCCCGCGCTATCTGCGTGGCGTGCTGGTCATCCCCACCGAGGAGCTCGAGGCGCTCCGCCAGCGCCGCGCTCCGCTGCCCGAGCCGGCACCTCCACCCCCGCCCGTCGCACGGCGGCGCCGCGGCGCTCCGATCTTCCTGCTCCTCGCGGTGCTCGTGCTGCTGGTGGCCGGAGCCGGCGCGTACCTCGCCTTTGGGCCAGGCTTCGGGACGGCCGTGGTGCCGTCGACCAGCCCGTCGGCGTCGGTTGCTCCGCCCGTCACGGCCGAGCCGTCCCCGACCCCAGAGCCATCGGCATCGGCGACCGAGCCACCAGCCAGCGAGACGCCGCAGGCCACACCGACTCCCGAGGCAACGCCCCAGGCCGGCGACACGTTCGCCTTCTACGAGGTCTCCGTGGGCCCGACGTCCTTCACGCTGTACGAGGTGGATGACGCCAGCGCGCAGGTCACGAACACCCGGACGACCTCGTTCGACGGGTTCTCGTTCGCCCGGGCGGAGCCCATCCAGGGCGCCGACGGCCAGATCTACTGGGAGACGCAGGACGGCGATCTCACCGGCTGGTCGTACCGCTGGCCGGATTCCGGCGATTTCCGCATCCGGGCCGTGTTCCTCAACGCGACGGGGGAGCGGCGCTCCGCCTTCCTGGAGGAGAGCCAGCTGACGGTCTTCCCCGAGGCCACGCCGGCGCCCTGACGGAAGCGCCCTGGATCGGCGCTCCAGACGGTGCGCGTCCCCACATTCACACCCCGGCGACGCCGGGCGCCGGGGAGGCTGGCCGAATCGCCAGGTTGATCGCCGTCATGTGAATGGTGGCGACGCCGGAGCCGTCCGTGCGTCCCGCCTCGGGCCTACCTCCACCGCCGGTCGCCAGGGTGTGAATCTGGCAGCCCTGCCAGCCCGGACGCGCGCGCCCTCCCGGCGCAGAGGTGCTGCCCCGAAATTTCCGCGCGACCCGTGCGCGAAAAGCCTTGACGGGTGACGTTTGCCCTGTATAGTGGCGCCCTGTGGTTCCAAATGGGGCTACATGGGGAACAATGGTGAACGACAGGGCCAATGGAGCGAGCGTCATTCCTCACCGGGGAATTCCGGCACGCGCTGGACGACCGAGGCCGTGTGGCGGTCCCGGTCCGTTTCCGTCCGCGGCTGGCCCAGGGCGCGACGCTGGCCCGCTGGCTCGACGGCTGCCTGGCGATCTTCCCGGCGGACACCTGGGAGGACCTGGCGGCCAGGATCCAGGCCCTGCCGACCACCAACGCGGCCGCGCGTCAGTTCGGTCGCTTCATGAGCTCGGGCGCGGTCGAGGTGGAGCTCGACCGACAGGGACGGGTCCTGGTCCCGAGCTACCTGCGCGAGTACGCCGGCCTGACCCAGAGCGAGGTGGTCGTGGTCGGTGCGCTGAACAGGCTCGAGATCTGGGCGCCAACGCGGTGGCAGCCGTATCGGTCACAGATCGAGGACGAGCCGGAGGCACTCGCCGAACACCTCGCCGACCTCGGCATCTAAGGGTGCCGTGGCCATTGATGCGTCTCCGGGCCGCTCGGCCCGCCGTCCGACAAACGAGGTGCAACGCCACATGGGAGAAGGGCACCTGCCGGTCCTGGTCGACGAGGTTCTCACCTCGCTGGCCGTGGGTCCCGGCAGCTCCGTGGCTGATTGCACGGTCGGCGGCGGTGGGCACGCCGAGCGGCTCCTGGAGACCACGTCTCCGGATGGCCGCCTGCTCGGCATCGATGCCGATCGGGCGGCCATCGCGGAGGCGGAACGCGTACTCGCCCGCTTCGGCGACCGTGTCGTCCTGCGCCACGCGAACTTCGAGGCGATCTACGACACCGCCATCGAGTCAGGGCTGGCACCTCTCGACAGCGCGCTCTTCGACCTGGGCCTCAGCAGCTACCAGCTCGCCGACCCGGCTCGGGGATTCAGCTTCGCGGCCGATGCGCCGCCGGACATGAGATTCGATGAAACGAGTGGTGTATCGGCTCTCGAGCTCATTGAGCGCTCCTCGGAGCGAGAGCTCGCCGGAATCCTCGCGACGTTTGGTGAAGAACGCCGTGCAGGCCGCATCGCGAAGGCGATCGTGGCGGCGCGTTCGGAAGGGAGGATCGTGACCGCCGCGGACCTGGCCGATGTCGTCGCCAGGGCGGCCCCGTCACGTCCCGGAGGCGCCGATGCCGGTCGCATCCACCCGGCCACGCGCACCTTCCAGGCGCTTCGCATCGCCGTCAATCGAGAGGTCGAGGTGCTGACCGCCGGCCTCGCCGGCGCGCTCGCCGCCCTCCGGCCGGGCGGGCGCATGGCCGTCATCAGCTACCACAGCATCGAGGACCGCATCGTGAAGCGGTTCATCGCGCGCGAGAGCCGCGACTGCATCGAGGAGCCGTTGCCGCCGGTCTGCACCTGCGGCCACCGGGCGCAGCTCCGCGCAGTGACCAAGGGCGTCATCACCCCGGGTCCCGAAGAGGTCCGGCGGAACCGCCGCGCGCGCAGCGCGAAGCTGCGCGTCGCCGAGAAGCTCGCCTGACGCGGGCAGCAGGAGGAGGAGGGTCCATCGCATGAGCAAGGGACGAGCGCGTCACCAGGCCAGCCGGCGCCGGATGTACTCGGCGCGGCAGCGCGACCTGCGCGAGCGGCGAGCACACGCCGCGCGTGAGGAGGCCTATTGGTCGAGCGACCAGGTCGCGGCGTTCGAGATCGAGGAGGGCCTCGACTTCGAGGCGCCGACGAGCTTCGCGATCGGCGAGCGCCGACGGGCGAACGCCGCCTAGTCATGGCAGTCATCGGCGCACGACCTGCCACCGGCCCGTGGTTCCTGCCCGGCCGTCGTGTCAGGCCACGCCCTCGGAGGCGACCGACCGCCGCCCGGCGCGGGCGACGGATCCGGATGTCGACGCGCCTTCCGGCGCGGATCGATGTGCGTCCGTTCCTGGTCGCCATCGCCGTGGCGGCCGCACTCGCGTTCTTCTACCTCAGCCAGTCGACGCGCGTCGCGGCGACCGGCTACGAGATCGACTCGCTGGAGGCGACCCTCGCCAGGGCGCGGGCCGACCAGCAGCAGCTGATCTGGGCGATCGGGCAGGCCCGCTCACCCGCCGAGATCACCAAACGAGCGCAGTCGAAGCTGCATCTCGTTCCACTCGAGGAGGGCGCGGTCACGTTCGCACCCGCGCCCTCCGCCAGCCAACCGGCCGATTGACCTAGCCACGCGGCCGATGGCGGCCGCATCGCACCGGAGACGTCAATGCTCGCAAGGACCGACAGTCGTGCCCGCGCACTGGTCCTCCTCATCGTCGCCGCGCTCGCGGCGACGGCGATCGGCGCTCGGCTGATCTGGTGGCAGGTCGCCCAGCAGCCGTGGCTGGCCGAGATGGCGCTCCACCAGCTGGCGCAGCACGAGGAGCTGCCCGCCGAGCGCGGCGAGATCACCGACGTCAACGGCGAGCTGCTCGCGACGTCGGTCGAGCTGCAGTCGGTCTTCGCGACCCCGCCCACGATCGACGATCCCGGCCTGGCAGCGACCATCCTGGCATCGGTCCTGGAGCTCCCGGTCGAGGACCTCCGCGCGCGTCTGGACAGCACCGATCCGTGGGTGTGGCTCAAGCGTCGCGTCTCGCCCGAGGTGGCGGAGCGCATCCGATCGCTCGACCTGCGCGGCGTCGGGATGCTGCCGGAGACGAAGCGGGTGTACCCCGTCCAGGGCGTGGCGGACGGAACGACGATCGCCGCGCAGCTCATCGGCTTCGTGGACGTCGACGGTCATGGCCGCTACGGGGTGGAGGGCAAGGAGAACGCCATCCTGGCCGGCACGCCGGGCCAGGTCAGCGCGCAGGAGGACGTCATCGGGCGGCGCATCGCAGACTCGGCCACGCTGCTGCGTGACCCCATCAACGGCGCCGATCTGGCACTCACCATCGATGCCGGCGTCCAGCACCTGCTGGAGCAGGAGATGCTCGACGCCTATACCAAGAACAGCGCGCACGGCGTGACCGGCATCGTGATGAACGCCGAGACCGGCGCGGTGCTCGGCATGGCCAGCTACCCGTCCTACGACGCCAACCAGTTCGCGACGACCGATGGTGAACGGTTCGCGAACCCCGCCGTGGCTCGCCAGTACGAGCCCGGATCGGTGATGAAGGCGTTCACGATTGCGGCCGCCCTCGACGCCGGAGCGATCACCACCAAGGACACGTTCCTCGACGACAACAACCTGCAGGTCGGCGGCATCCGCATCCAGAACGCCGATCGCGAGAAGCACCCGTGGGGCCACGGCGAGATCACCGCGGCCGACGTGCTCGCGCTTTCGAACAACGTGGGTGCGGCCCGCATCGGCCTGACGCTCGGAGGCGAGCGGCTGTACGAAGCCCTCCGGCGCTTCGGCTTCGGCAGCCCGACCGGCATCGAGCTGGTCGGCGAGGAGAGCGGCGTGGTCTGGCGTCCGGACCAGGCCTCCGGCGACCTGACGACGGCCCAGAACTCGTTCGGCCAGGGCATCAGCCTCACGCCGATTCAGCTGGTCGCCGGCTACGCGGCCTTCGCCAATGGCGGGATGCTCGTCACGCCCCACGTCGTAGCCGGCTGGACCGACCCGGACGGCACCTATCACCAGGCCGATCAGCCGCCGCAGGAACGAATCATGCGCGAGGAGACGGCCGATACCATGGTTGAGCTGCTGACGAACGCCGTCGACAACGGCATCGCCCAGCGGGCCGGCATCCCGGGCTACACCGTCGCCGGCAAGACCGGCACCGCGCAGATCGCCGGCCCGGTCGACGTCACCAACGAGGCGGGCGAGACGGTCCAGGTCTTCCAGTACATCCCGGGCTGGGTCGACTCGAGCTTCGTCGGACTGCTGCCGGCCGGCGACACGAAGCTGGTCACGCTGATCCTCATCAACCGCCCGGCAGGCGCCGGTGGGCCGCAGATGCCCGACCGGCCCGAGTGGGTGTACGCCGACCTGATGCCGCAGATCCTGGACTACCTCGCCATCCCGCCGGACCGGCCGCTCGAACCGGTCGCGCAGCCATGACGCTGCTAGACTCGCCGGTAGTCCGCAGCGTGGTCCGCGTGCCTCCCACGATCCCCCTGGATGACCTGCTGGCCGCGGTCGGCGGCCGCCTCCTGGCTCCCACCAGCACCTCCGTCGAGGTGCGAGGCGCATCGGTCGACTCCCGCCGCGTGACCCCCGGCTCGATCTACGTCGCCCTCCGCGGTGAGCGCGTGGACGGGCACGCCTTCGTCGCCGATGCGCTGCGCGCCGGGGCCGTGGCCGCCCTGGTCGAACGCCCGGTCGAGCTGCCCCCGGGCCAGGATGCGCCGCAGGTCGTCGTTGCCGATGCGCTCCACGCGCTTCAGGAGCTGGCCGCCTGGTGGCGGTCCCGCCACGCCGTGCGCGTGGTGGGAATCACGGGCTCGACCGGCAAGACGATCGCCAAGGAGATCACCGCCGACGTGCTGTCGCGCGGCCTGGTCACGCTCCGCAACGAGGGCAACCTCAACTCCGAGACCGGCCTGCCGATGACGCTGCTGCGCCTCGATCGTGAGCACGAGGCGGCGGTGCTGGAGATGAGCATGTACACCGTCGGTGAGATCGCCCGCCTGGCCGAGATCGCGCGCCCCGAGATCGGCGTCGTGCTGGCCGTCCACCCGACGCACCTCGAGCGCGCGGGCAGCATCGAGCGCATCGCGCAGGCCAAGTCCGAGCTGCCCGCCGCGCTTCCGGGCGATGGCCTGGCCGTCCTCAACGCCGATGACCCGCGCGTCGCCGCCATGCGCGACGTCACGCGAGCCGAGGTGCGCACCTTTGGCCTTGCCCCGACCGCCGACGTGCGTGCCGCCGAAGTCGCGAGCCGCGGGCTGGCCGGCACCGAGTTCACCCTCCATGCGCCGTGGGGCACGCGCCGGCTCCGGAGCGGCACGCCTGGACGCCATCTGGTGCCGCATGCACTGGCCGCGGCGGCCGTCGCCGAGCGCATGGGCATCCCGCTGGACGAGGTGGCCGCCGCCCTGGCGGAGGGGAGCCGCGCCGAGCACCGCATGAACGTGGTGGAGGCCGCGTCCGGCGCGACGCTGGTCGACGATACCTACAACGCGTCGCCAATCAGCGTTGCCGCCGCCCTCGACTTCCTGGCCGAGACGCCGCTGCCCGACGGCCGGCGCCGGATCGCCGTGCTCGGCGACATGCTCGAGCTGGGGCCGGACGAGGAGCGTCTGCACCGCGAGATCGGCGCGCACGCCGCCCGCACCGCCGATGCCATCGTGGCGGTCGGCCCGCGCGGGCGGTGGCTGGCCGAGGGCGCGCGCGCCTCGGGCGCGTCGCGGGTCATGGCGGTCGAGGACGCGGATGAGGCCGCATCCGTGCTCGAGCGCGACGTGGCGCCCGGCGTGGGCGACCTCGTGCTCCTCAAGGCGTCGCGCGGCGTCGGCCTCGACCGCGCGGTCGAGCTGCTGGCGAGGGCGAGCGCGTGAGCCTGATCCAGATCGTGGTGGCGCTGCTGCTGGCCTTCATCGGCATGGTCATCCTGGCGCCGATCTACATCAACCTCCTCCAGCGGCTCGGCTTCGGGAAGCAGATCCGTGCCGACGGCCCGGAGGCGCACTACGGCAAGGCCGGCACGCCGACGATGGGCGGCATGCTCGTTGTCGGGGTCGTCCTGTTCCTGGCCATGGCGCTGCGCATCGAGGACGCGGCAACGCTGACGCCGATGCTGACGCTGATGGGCGTCGGCATCCTGGGCGCCATCGACGACTTCGTGAACGTCCGCACCGGGATCGGCATGCGCGGCCGATGGAAGCTGGTGTGGCAGACCGTTGTCGCCATCCTGGCCGCCTTCTACATCTGGCGTCACTTCAACCTCGACGGCCTGAACATCCCGCTGGTCGGGCAGTTCGAGGTTGCGGCGCCGCTGCTGATCGCCTTCATCGCCTTCGTCATCGTCGGCACCAGCAACGCGGTGAATTTGACCGATGGGCTCGACGGCCTGGCCGGCGGAGTCCTCATCTTCAGCTTCGTCGCCTACCTTCTCGTCAGTCTCGTCGCGGTGCCGAACGTCAAGGACGCGCAGCCGGAGCTCGCGATCTTCTGCGCCCTCGTCATCGGCGCGCTCGCCGGCTTCCTGTGGTTCAACGTGCACCCGGCGCAGATCTTCATGGGCGACTCGGGCGCGCTGGGCCTCGGCGCCACCCTGGCGGTCGTGGCCACCGTCAACGGGCAGCTGCCGCTGCTGGCGATCGTGGGGATCGTGTTCTTCGCGGTGATCATGAGCGTCGTGCTGCAGGTGGTCAGCTACAAGACCCGCGGCCGCCGCATCTTCCGCATCGCGCCGCTGCATCACCACTTCGAGCTCGTCGGCTGGGCGGAGGAGAAGATCACCGTCCGCTTCTGGATCGTCGCCGCGCTGGCCGGCCTGCTCGGATTCAGCGTCTTCCTCGCCACCTATCAGCAGCTGTGAGCGCGCCGATGACCGCCGCCCTCCCAGTGCGCTCCGTGGACGACCTCCGCGGACGGCGTACGGTCGTGCTCGGCCTGGCGCGCTCCGGCGTCGCGGCCAGCCGCTTCCTGGCCGATGCGGGCGCGGTCGTGGCCGCGTATGACCGGCGGCCGGCAGGTGACCTGGCCGCTGCCATCGCTGCCCTCGGATCGCGGCCGGTCCGCCTCGCGCTCGGCGTCTCCGATGCCGATGCCGCGGCGCTCCTGGAGCACGCGGACCTGCTGGTGACGAGCCCGTCGGTCTCGGCCCGCTTCCCGACGACCGACCCGTGGCTGCGCGAGGCGTTGGTCGCCGCCGAGGCGAGGGGCGCGGAGGTCGTGTCCGAGGTCGGCCTCTTCCTGCGCCTGACGCGGTCGCGGGTGCTGGGCGTGACCGGCACGAAGGGCAAGACCACGACGTCGTCGCTGCTCGCCGCGATGCTCGAGGCGGGTGGCGTGCCAGTCGTGCTCGGCGGCAACATCGGAACGCCGCTCATCGAGCGCGTCACCCAGCTCGGCCCGCAGGACTGGGCAGTGCTCGAGCTCAGCGAGCTGCAGCTGCCGACTATCGATCGCGGCGTCGACGTCGCGCTGTACACGAACATCGGCGAGGACCACCTCGACCGGCACGGCAGCGTCGAGGCGTACCGCGCCGTCAAGGCCCGCCTCGCCGAGCTGAGCGACGTCGGCCGCATCGTGCTCAACGCGGACGACCCGGGTTGCGTCGAGCTGGGGTCCCGCATCGCCGGCGACCTGCGGTGGTACGGGTTCGATGACCCGCAGCTCCAGGCATCCGTGGTCGATGGCTGGGTCGTGGTCGGCGACGAGCGCGTCCTGCCCGTGACCGACGTGCGGCTGCCGGGACGCCACATGCTGGCCAACGTGCTCGGGGCGTCCCTGGCGGCGACGCTCGTCGGCGTCGACGGTCCGGCCATCGCGCGCGCCGTGCGAGGGTTCTCCGGCGTGCGGCATCGACTGGAGGCGATCCGCGAGCGCCAGGGGGTGCGCTGGATCAACGACTCCCAGGCCACCATTCCGGTCGCCGCCATCGCGGCGATCGACGCCTTCGACGTCCCGATCGTCCTCATCACCGGCGGCAAGGACAAAGGCCTCGAGTACGCGGGCTTCGCCGACGCCATCGCGCGTCGCGCGCGAGCGGTCGTGCTGATCGGCGAGACGGCGGATGCGCTCGAGCGCCTCATTGCCGGCCGAGTGCCGGTGTCGCGGGCCGGCGACATGGACGAGGCCGTGGCGGAGGCGGCCGCCCTTGCGCGGGGCGGCGACGTGGTGCTTCTCGCTCCGGCGGCGGCCAGCTTCGACATGTTCACCGACTACGCGGCGCGCGGCGATGCCTTCCGTGCTGCCGTCGACCGGCTGGGTGGCGACGAATGAGCGCAGTCGCGACTGCTGCCGTCGGGACGCGGCGTGGCGTCGCGCGCGGTGGCGTGCGCCGGGATCGGCACGAGCCGTCCTACGCGCTGCTGCTTGCCGTCATGGCGCTGACCGGCATCGGCGTCGTGATGGTCTATTCCGCGTCGAGCGTGCGGTCCTACTTCAGCAGCGCCGATCCGGCGGCCCAGGGGCTTGAGCAGCTGGTCTGGGCCGGCATCGGTCTGACGGGACTGGTGGTCGCCATGCGGCTCGACTTCCGGCACCTGCGCTACCTGGCCATCCCGATCTACGTCATCACGCTCGGGCTGCTGGTGGCGGTCCTCGTCCCGGGCATCGGTGCCGAGATCAACGGGTCCCAGCGCTGGATCATCATCCCCGGCGTCGGCACGTTGCAGCCGGCGGAGTTCGCCAAGCTCGCCGT
>DASTTX010000107.1:0-36085 GCA_035759945.1 Candidatus Limnocylindria bacterium
TGGAGCCTCGCGTTATCGATCGCGATCCCGGCATGGTGCGCGAACATCTCGACCAGCGCCTGGTCCTCCGGGCTGAACTCGTCGCCCCCCAGCTTGTTGGTCAGGTACAGCCGGCCGACGGCCTCGCGGCGCGCCGTGATCGGCATCCCCAGAAACGAGTGCATCTCCGGATGGTTGGGCGGAAAGCCGTATCGCTGCGGGTGCGTTGCGATGTCGCGGATGCGGTAGGCGCGGTTCTCTCTGATGATCAGGCCCAACAAGCCCCGGCCGCGGGGCAGCTGACCGATGCGCTCGCGCGCCTCGTCGCTTATCCCGCTCGTGATGAATCGTTCGATGGCGCCCTCAGCATCGACGATGCCGATGGCGGCGTACTGCGCCTGCACGAGCTCACGCACGCGATCGACGATGAGCTGCAGCACAAGGTCCACGTCGAGCACACCACTGATGCCGCTCACCGCCTGGTCCATCGCCTTGAGCTGCGCCTCCGCGCGCTCGGCACGGGCGCGATCCCGCGCGGCCATGAGGCCCATCTCGAGCGCGCGAGCCAGCCTCGAGGCCTGCGCCGAGTCACCGGTGATGGTGATGCGGCCGATTGGCTCGGGCTCGCCGGGCAGCCGCAGCTCGTGCTCGGCGCTCGCCGAACCGATCTCAAGCCGCAGGGTCGGCAGGGGCGGCGCGGAGACCTCGAGGCGTCCGACCGCCAGACCGAGTGCGTCAGCCACCCCGGCAAGCGCGTCGCGCAGCGCGTCGGCGCGGCCGGCTGAGGGATCGGCGCGCCACGCCTCCATCGCCTCGAGCAGTGGCGGGAGGACGAGGAAACGCGGTTGCGGCGTCGTCATCGGCGCAAGGCTAGCGCCTCAGGCGGCCACGTCGGCCAATGTGACGGAGCCAAGGGTCACGTTCGCCCGTTCCTGTGCCGTCGCGAACGCGTCGTGGACGGCGCAGACGACCCCGTCTCGGCCGCACGGCCCTCCGCGCATGACGCAGGTCCGGCGGCGGCTTTCGCCCTCGACGGCTTCGACGATCGCGAGGAGTGTCACTTCCGATGCGGGGCGGGCGAGGGTGTACCCGCCCCGCCGGCCACGGCGGTTGGCGACCAGCGAGGCACGCACCAGGTCGCCCATGACCTGGGCGACGTAGTTGGGCGGGATCGCGGTCGCGTCGGCCAAGGCTGCCGCGGTGAGCTGGCCCGTGCCCGGTCGCGCGAGGGTGAGCAGCGCGCGCACGGCGTAGTCGCCCCGTTTCGTGAGCTCCAATCGCATCGGCTCTCCAGTTCGGTCCAAAGGACCCGTCAGGCGCGGGACGAACGGCACGTCCGCCCGAACGCCGAAATCCTTACTAATTAAGTGAACATTATTTCATCCCACGGGAGAGGATCAATGCAACGAGCGTTCTGGTACACCGGGCTGGCGGGAGGTGGCACCGCCATCTTCCTGAGCCTGGTCCTGGTCGGATCGCTCCTGGTCAACGGCCTGCACGTTGGCGGGGGCGCTCCTGCGGACGGTGGCGAGGCGCCGGCCGCCACCCACGACATGGCGAACATGGACAACGGCGGGCAGACCGCCACGCCGGTCGAGGCGGATCCAAATGCCGCCGCGTACGTCCCGCGCGACGCGACCGCGCCCGAGCGCCTCGAGGGCGAGGTGCATGACATCGACCTCTACGTGATCGAGCAGCCGATGACGGTTGCCGAGGGCTTCGTTCAGACCGTGTATGCCTTCGGCTTCACGCCCGAGACGGCCACCGTTCCCGGCCCGGTCATCCGTGTCAAGGTCGGCGATCTCGTGAGGATCCACTTCAAGAACCCCGCCACGAACCTCATGCCGCACTCGGTCGACTTCCACGCCTCGCTGGTGGCATGGAACGACGAGATGACCGATATCAACCCCGGCGAGGAGAAGCTCTACGAGTTCGAGGCCAAGTACGCCGGCGTCTACATGTACCACTGCGGGACGGCCGGAGCGCTGAGCCATATGCTCAACGGGATGTACGGCATGATCATCGTCGAGCCAACCGAGGGGCTGGCGGCTGTCGACCGCGAGGTCTTCCTGATCCAGAACGAGTGGTACCTCGGCCCGCAGGGCCAGACCGGCGACCTGGAGCGCGCCAACTCGGCGGCGCCGGCCCCCGACTTCGTCGTCTGGAACGGCGTTGCCAACCAGTACAAGGACAATCCGATCCAGGTCGAGACCGGTGAGAACATCCGTGCCTTCATCCTCAACGAGGGGCCGAACATCGATTCCAGCTTCCACATCGTCGGCACGATCTTCCACCGCGTGGTGAAGGAGGGCATCGCGCTCGAGGCCGGCAACGAAGGAAACTGGGGATCGCAGGCGGTTGACCTGGCGCCGGCGCAGGGTGCCATCGTCGAATTCACCTTCGACGAGGATGGCCTGTACCCGATCGTGACCCACGCGTTCAACTTCGTCGCACACGGTGCGCTCGGCCTCTTCCAGGCCGGGGATGGAGGCGCCGCGGCGCAGGGAGCCCACTGATACAGATCGGACCGATGCCGTCGGCCGGCTCCGCCGGCCGAACGGAGAAGACCAGGCACCTGACCGAGCGCCACGTTCTGGCGCTCGGTCTCGGTGTGGCCGGGGTGTACGTGGTGACCGCGCTGCTCGTGGCCGTCACGACGGTCCTCGGCGGTGGCAGCTCGTGGGCGGCGCTGCATCTCGCCCTCGCCGGCGCGGCGACGGTCGCCATCGGCGCATTCATGCCGCACTTCGCGGTGACCCTGGCGGGCACGAGGCCGGCGCCCGCGCGCCAGCGGCTCGTCGCGCTTGGCCTGCTCGCCGCCGGTGGAGCAGCGGTGATCGCGGGAGTGACGTCGCTCGGCGGCCTCGTGGCGGCCGCGGGCGCTGCGGCTCAGCTGGTTGGCTTGGTCATCGTCGGCTGGCACACCATCTCGCCGTCACGAGATCCGTTGGCGCGTCGCCACCAGGTCGTCGCCCTCGCCTATATCGTCGCTCTGCTCGAGCTGGCGGCCGGCATCGCGCTCGGGGGGCTGTCGGCGCTCGGTGTGCCGGCCATCCTGGACGCCTGGGCTGAGCTTCGCCCGGCGCACGCCTGGCTCACGCTCTTCGGTGCCGTTTCGCTCACGATCTTCTCGACGCTGGTCTACCTGGCGCCGACCGTGCTCGGCGCTCGCATCCGGGCCAGCGCCTCGCTGTTCATCGGCTTGGCGGGCATGGTCGTCGGACCCCCACTGGCCGCCATCGGCTTTGCGTTGGCGAGCCCGCCGTTGGTCGTCGGCGCCGTGGTCCTGACGGCGGTGGGGGGCATGGGTCAGATCGGCTTCGTGCTGGACGCTCGGGCGCGACGTGGCCGGTACACCAGCGAGCACGATTGGCGTCGCGTGCCCGTCGGCCACCTTCTGTTGGGGACCGGATGGTTCGCCGCAGCCGTTTTGGCGGCGGCAGTCGGCCTGCTGCTTGGCGCGCCATTGCGCGGCTGGTCACTCGGCATCCTGGCGGTGCCGATGGTCGGCGGCTGGATGCTCCAGGAGCTGGTCGGGTCGTGGACGCACCTCGTCCCGTCGGTCACGCCGGGCGATGCGCCGGCACACGCGCGTCAGCGTCGGATCCTCGCCTTCGCCTCCCGGTCGCGGCTGCTGGGCTGGAACGTCGGCGTCGGCGTCCTGTGGCTCGGCCTGGGAATGTCGACGACCGTCATCGCGGCCATCGGAGGTGCCCTACTGGGGGCGTCGGTCGCCCTGTCAGCGATCCTGCTCGGCAGGGCGCTGAGGGTTCGAGAGGCCCGAGAGCGACCGATCTAACGGCCGCATGTCACGCAGCCGGCTGCGGCTCAGCGCGGAATGCGGCCCACCAGCAGCATGGCCTCGGCCATCCCGACGCCCAGCGGCTCGAGTGCGCGCTGCGCGGCGAGATACGGCGACCGATCGGCGGCGAGGGTCGGCCCGGACGGCGTGTCCAGCGACGCCAGCCACCCCGTGGCGAACCGGACCAGGCGCAACGGGCGGCGAACGCCGTGAACCGTCACGAACCGTCGCTCGATCTGCCATGCCGGCTGGGCCGACGTTGCGTCGTGGGCGGCGATGAATGCGGTCACGGGTATCGCCCCCGGATCTGGGTTGCCTCGGCGACACGGGCGACCGCGATGGCCTGTGCAGCCAGTCGCGCATCGATGCCGTCGCGCTGCCGCATGGCCGAGACCTCGTCGTAGGCGCCGTTGATGACCTGGCGCAGGCGCTCTGCCACCTGGTCGGCCGGCCACGCGAAGGACTGGAGGTTCTGCACCCACTCGAAGTAGCTGACGATGACGCCGCCGGAGTTGCACAGGATGTCCGGCACCGAAACGATGCCGCGATCGGCGAGGATCGGGTCCGCATCGGGCGTGACGGGTCCGTTCGCGCCCTCGGCGATCACGCGAGCGCGAACCGCATCGGCGTTGTTGGCCGTGATCTGGCCTTCCAGGGCCGCGAGGACGAGGAGGTCGACATCGGCCGACAGGAGGCCGGCGTTGTCGATCGGCTCGGTGCCAGGGGCGCCGGCGATGGTGCCGTGCTCGGAGAGACGCAGCTTGAGTGCGGCCGGATCGAGGCCGTTCGGATTGGCCACGCCGCCGCCGACGTCGGTGATGGCGACCAGCTTGCCGCCCTGCTCGTGAATGAGCCTTGCGGCCGCCTCGCCCACGTTGCCGAAGCCCTGGACCGCGACGGTGGCGCCGTTCATGTCGATCCCGGCTTCGCGCAGTGCGCGCTGGGCGGTGAACATCACGCCCCTACCGGTCGCGTCGGCACGGCCTTCCGAGCCGCCCAGCCCGACCGGCTTGCCGGTCACGACGCCCGGAACCGTATAGCCGGCGTGCATCGAGACCGTGTCCATGATCCAGGCCATGGTCTGCGCATTGGTGCCGACGTCGGGAGCAGGAATGTCGATCTCCGGGCCGATCACGCCCTGCAGCTCGGTGGCGAATCGTCGCGTGACGTGCTGCAGCTCGTTCTGCGAGAGGTTGCGCGGATCGACGGTGACGCCACCCTTGGCGCCGCCGAACGGAACGTTGACCAGGGCGCACTTCCACGTCATCCACATCGCCAGCGCGCGGACCTCGTCGAGATCGGTGGCCGGGTGGAAGCGGATGCCGCCCTTGGCCGGGCCACGCGCCATGTTGTGCTGGACGCGATAGCCGGTGAAGACCTCGACGTGGCCGTCGTCCATGCTGACCGGGAAGTTGACAGTCCACTCGCGCTTCGGCACGCGCAGGATCGCGCGCGTCTCCGGCGCGAGGTCGAGGTGGTCGGCCGCGCGGTCGAACTGGGCCAGGGCCGACTCGATCGCGTTCGGCGTCGCCCGTCCGGCTCCGCGTGGCGCATCGGTGATGGCCATGGGAAGGGTGCTCCTGCGTAAGAAGATGGCGTGACCGGGCTCGGACTGCCCGGCCACTGCAGCCATGGTGCCCTCGCCGCGTGACGGACCGGCTTGCGGTCCGTGAACGGCGCGTGAACGAGCGCTCTATGCTCCGAACCATGCGCCGCCCTGCGTCCGCCATCGACGATCTCCTCGCGGTCCCGATGGTCGCGCTCCTGACGGAGCCGATGACGGCCACGGAGCTTGCATCGACGGTGACGTCGGACGGGCTCGAAATGAGCGCCGATCGAGCCGAGGCGATTCTGGCCCGCGCGTCCGCGCTCGGGCTCGCCCGGGTGGCCGAGTACCAGGACGGCGATGCGCGCTACGTCGCCACGTCCCTCGGACAGCGGTCGGCGGCCGCACTGGCGTCCGCGGATCCGGAGCTGGCGGTCGGGCTCCAGGAGCTGGAGCGCCTGCGAAGCGAGCTGCTGGCGACCGTCGGGCATGAGCTGCGCACGCCGCTCACCGCCATTCGCACCAGTGTCGGCCTGCTGCTCGACCCGGGCATCGTGCCGAGCCCTGACCAGCGCCAGCAGCTGCTGAGCACCATCGGCCGCAGCGCCGACCGCATGCAGCGCCTGCTCACCGAGCTCCTCGACCTCGCCCGGTTGCGCTCGGGCCGAGCGGAGCTCGAGCGGGCGGCCTTCGACGCACGCGACGTCGCACGCGACGTGGCCGCGGCCGTGGAGCCGATGGCGGCTGCCCGGTCGCAGCGGGTCCGCATGGAGCTTCCGGAGCGCGCGGTACGGATGGTGGGGGACCGTCGCCGCCTGGAGCAGGCGCTGCTGAACCTCGTGGCCAACGCCCAGAAGTTCTCGCCGGCGGGGGCGCAGATCGATCTCAGCCTGGCACGCACCGATGACGGCGCCGTTCGTTGGACCGTCGTCGACCGCGGGCCGGGAATTGGCGCCGAGGAGCGGGCTCGGCTCTTCGAGCGCTTCTTCGTCGGCACGTCGGACGGCAACGTCGCCGGCGGCGGAGCCGGCATCGGCCTGCCCACCGCCCTGGCCATCGCGCAGGGCCACGGCGGCACCATCGAGGTCGACAGTGAGGTCGGCAGGGGCAGCACCTTCCACCTCGTCATTCCGGCGGGCGGGCGCACGTGAAGCTCCTGCTGGTCGACGATGACCCGGAGATCCGCAGCTCCGTTCGCCTGGGGTTCGAGCTGCAATGGCGCGACGTCGAGATCATCGAGGCCGATCGCGGCGCCGATGCGCTGACGCGGGTCGAGCAGGAGCGACCGGACCTCGTGCTGCTCGACATCGGCCTGCCCGACATGGACGGCTACCGCGTTCTGCGCGAGATCCGCGCCTTCAGCTCGGTGCCGGTCATCATGCTCACCGCCCGCGACGAGCCGATCGACAAGGTGCGTGGCCTCGAGGCCGGCGCCGACGACTACGTCGCCAAGCCGTTCGACCATCTCGAGCTCATGGCCCGCGTCCGCGCCGTGCTGCGCCGGCTGGACCTCAAGGCGCCCCCCGAGCGCGTGGCACCCTATCGCCGGGACGGGCTGGCCATCGACGTAGCCGCGCGGGAGGTCCATGTCGGCGATCGGCGCGTCGTGCTCACGCCCACCGAGTGGCGCGTGCTCGAGCTGCTGGTGGCCAATGCCGGGTGGATCGTGCCGCGCGAGCGCATCGCGTCGCGCGTGTGGGGACGCGACGATCCCGGCGATCTCGACGCGCTGCGGGTCTTCATCCGTCGCCTGCGGGACAAGCTCGGCGATGACGCGCGGTCACCTCGTTACATCGAGACCGTGCGCGGAACCGGCTATCGGCTGCTCGCGCCAGCCTAGGTTTCGTTGATCACCGGCCCGGTTACGGCGGCCCATCGGCTCTTTGGGGTCGCAGGAACGGGCCGCGTCTGCGCGAGGCCGTGAAACCGCCAGATTCACATGTCGTGTGCGCGCGGTGGCAGATGACGCCCACCGAAGCCGGAATCCGCGCTGGCAAAGCCACAATTCACACCCCGAGCGGCACATCGGCACTGATGGCGATTCCGACGCTCTCGGGTGTCGCCGGGATGTGAATCTGGCGATGAGGACACAGGTGCGAGCCTTAGCCCGCGTCGGTGACGAGCACGCTGCCCTTCATGTCGGTTGCGTGGAACGAGCAGTCGTAGTTGTGCAGTCCGGGCTCGTCGAAGGTGAACGAGACGCTCTCGCCCGGCTTCATGGTCATCACCACGTTGCCGTCGTCCAGCAGGCGCACCGAGTGCGTGAAGTTGTCGTTGTTCGTCCAGGTCACCTCGGTCCCCGCGGGAACCGTGATCGCCTCGGGCACGAACTTGTAGGACGGGGGCAGGTCGACCTTGTTGGTGGCGACGGGATCGGCCTCCGCGGTGGT
This sequence comes from Candidatus Limnocylindria bacterium, assembly GCA_035759945.1. Taxonomy (GTDB): domain Bacteria; phylum Chloroflexota; class Limnocylindria; order QHBO01; family QHBO01; genus JACDBZ01. Next base: position 7,718 of record DASTTX010000107.1, read on the forward strand.
GCCGGCGCACGCGCTCAGTGCCAGCACCGCCGCGAAGACCAGCAGCAGTCTCATGACCGCTGCGTTGCTGCCGTCATGCCGGCGAGGCCGCGCTGGCTGACGGCGACGAAGATGAGGATGAAGGCGACCAGGTCGAGGACCTCGCTGATCAGGTGTGCGAAGAGGAACACGGTCCAGTCGAGGTGATAGGTCATGTAGCTGATCTCGGCCAGGGCGAAGAGCGTGAAGCCCCAGCCGAGCGTGGATGCATCGGCGTTGAAGCTGCGCCAGGCGAAGTAGGCGCCGATGGCGAAGGCGGCCAGGTGGACGAGCAGGAAGATTGGCGCGGGGATGTTGTTGACGAAGTCACCGATTGGCATGAGAGCTTCTCCTTCGAGACCGATGACGGAAGGCGCCGTCGATGACGACGCCCGCGAGGACGAGCACCATGGCCAAGATCCCCAGCAGGTGGGCGATGTGCTCCTGCGGCGCGAACCCGGCGTGGTGGTGGGCGACCGGCGCGAGGTGGACGACCACGTCGCCCAGGAACGCCAGCGGCATCAGTGCCAGGCCGATGCGCACGAGCAGGGGGAGTTGATTGATCTCGTTCCAGACGGTGCGTGCGGCCTGTAGCACTAACATGCGTTAGTCATACACCCGGAGGTGACCTGGTGTCAATCTTTTGCGTGTGACGGCTCGCTTTAGAAGGCCCCTTTGGCCGCCCGCTCGGCGGCCGGGCAGGCGGCAGCGCGGGGTGAGCACAAGGGGTCGCCTCGGTTGGAACGGGCGGTGCAGCGGGTATCGGCACACAGCGAAGGAGTACGAAAGATGCACAACACGCCAGTCATGACCGATACCGACCTGTGGACCTACCGCGACTACGAGAGCTGGCAGGGCAGCGACATCAGCGGCTTCTCCGTCGAGGCCATTGATGGCGAGATCGGCTCGGTGGACCAGGCAACCTACGACGTCGCGTCGAGCTTCCTCGTCGTCGACACCGGCCCGTGGATCTTCGGCAAGAAGGTCATGCTGCCGGCCGGCGTCATCGATCGGGTCGACATGAATGATCACCGCGTCTTCGTGCACCGCACGAAGGACCAGATCAAGAACGCGCCCGAGTTCGACGAGGCGAACCTCCGGGACGAGACGTATCGGAGCGACCTCGGCACGTACTACGGCCGCGGCGGTGCCGGCTATCGCGAGTGGAATAGCTGACCTCGCCCGCGACTCTGACTCGGTGGCCCCGGTGCTTCGGTACCGGGGCCACCGCATGTTCGGCGCTCACGCACCGTCCGGTCGCGACACACGAGGTGACGCGATGAGGCGCGACCCTCCGGCGCATGACCAGCACGCCGGCCATGACGCTCACCGTCCGCTTGTCGCCACCATCCCTCGACTTCTGGGTCGATGTGCGCCTCCGATCGTTCGGGGAGCGCTGGGTTGCCGCCGCGGACATCGGCGGCGACATCCAGCTCGGCCTGGGTGCCAGCGCGCGTCAGGCGCTCATGGCGGCGCTCGGGTCGCTGGGGGAGCGCGCCCGATCCGTCCTCATGGCTGATCCGGCGCTGCTTGCGCCAAGTTCGGCGCTGATCGGGACTAGTTCGTGATCGACGCCCCGCCCAGGGCAGCGACGACGTTCACGAACAGGGTTGGGGCCTCCGGGTCGTCGGGTTGAGCAGCGCTCGCATCCCAGCCGCCGGCGATCGCCGTGCCGTGCGCCTCGACTCGCCAGGTCGGGGGCACGCGAATCGCCACGCCGCCGAACATGGCGCGGACGTCGATCTGCGCGCCCGGCGCCAGTGTCGCCTCGCGAAGGTCGAGCGAGACGCCACCGAACCAGGCGAGCACGCTGCCGCCGCGAAACGCCGCCGACTGGCTCGCGAGCTCGATGCCGTTGAAGATGGCGACCAGCGCCAGCTCGTCGCTGTCCGCATCACCTCGGGATGAGACGGCGCCGCGCATCAGTGCCGCCGCACCCGCGAAGCCGCCGATTGCGCCGGTGATGAGCAACAGGACGGATCGAATGAGTCTCCAGATCATCGGCCCACGATAGCGCAGCCCGAACGCGCCCGAGCCGCGCGGACCTACTCGATCGAGCTGATCGTCGCGCTCCAGGAGCCCGCCGGTGCTTCGATGGTGACCACCTCGCCGATGCGACGCCCGAGCAGCGCCGAGCCGACAGGTGAGTCGACCGACACGAAGCCGTTGCGTGGGTCGCCGTCCCCCGGAATGACGAGCGCGTAGGTCGAGGTCGCGCCATCGTCCTCCTCGAGCGTCACGCGACGGCCGATGACCGCGAGGGCCGGATCGTCGATGACCACCGCGCGGTCGAGCACCTCACGGACGTTCGTCAGCTGCCGCAGCAGCTGCTGGCCGACGATGTTTGGCACGAACGTCGGCGCATCGTTGTCGCCGTCCAGGCGGCCGGTGATGTAGCCGTCGTTGGCCGCGACCTGCGCGGTGAGCTGGAAGTAGTCGGCGTCCAGCGCGTCCCAGGCCTGGCGCGTCATCGGCCACTCGCGCGGCTTCCAGGCACGCCCTTCGACCGCCAATGCGACAGCCATGACAGGACCTCCGAGTGAGAAGAAGGCGCCGCCCGGGGGAGGGGCGGCGCCTGGGGAACAGTGACGAGACGATGACGCGGCTGCGTGAAAACTGGCCGGGCCGAATATGAACGGTCCGTGAAGAGAGCTGGCTTCGGATAGTTGACTATGCAACTACCTATGGCGTAGGCTGTGCACAACGAGGGTCCCAATCCAGGAGCAACCGATGCAGTTCGGAATCTTTTCCGTCAGCGACATCACGACCGATCCAACTACCAATACGACGGTGACCGAGGCCGAGCGCATCCAGAACATGGTTGCCATGGCGCTCAAGGCGGAGGAGGTCGGGCTCGACGTCTTCGCCAGCGGCGAGCACCACAACCCGCCGTTCGTCGCGTCGTCGCCGACCACGATGCTCGGCTTCATCGCTGCGAAGACGCAGCGCATCATCCTCTCGACCGCGACGACGCTCATCACCACCAACGACCCGGTGAAGATCGCCGAGGACTACGCGATGCTCCAGCACCTTGCGGACGGTCGCGTCGACCTCATGCTCGGGCGCGGCAACACCGGCCCGGTCTACCCGTGGTTCGGGCAGGACATCCGCAACGGCATCCCACTGGCGATCGAGAACTACGCCCTCCTGCATCGGCTGTGGCGGGAGGATGTCGTCGACTGGCAGGGCAACTACCGCACGGCGCTGACCGGATTCACCGCCACGCCGAGACCGCTCGACGGCATCCCGCCGTTCGTGTGGCACGGCTCCATCCGGTCACCGGAGATCGCCGAGCAGGCCGCCTACTACGGCGACGGCTTCTTCCACAACAACATCTTCTGGCCCAAGGGCCACGTGCAGCAGATGGTCGCCCTCTATCGGCGCCGATACGAGCATTACGGGCATGGCTCGCGCAACGAGGCGATCGTGGGCCTCGGCGGCCAGGTCTTCATGCGCCCGAACTCGCAGGACGCGATCCGGGAGTTCCGGCCCTACTTTGACAACGCGCCGGTCTACGGCGGCGGATCATCCCTCGAGCGCTACACGTCGGAGACGCCGCTCACCGTCGGCAGCCCCCAGCAGGTCATCGAGCGGACGCTCGAGTTCCGCGAGTTCGCCGGCGATTACCAGCGCCAGCTCTTCCTGGTCGATCACGCCGGATTGCCGCTCAAGACGGTGCTGGAGCAGATCGAGATGCTCGGCGAGATCGTTCCGGTCATGCGGCGCGAGTTCGAGCGCCTGCGCCCGGCCGGCATCCCGTCCGACCCACCGACGCATGCCAGCCTGAAGGCCGCGCGCGACGCTGCCGCGGCCGAACCGCTGCCGGCCGTGGCCGAGCAGCCCGCGGCGGCGGGGTAGACCGATGTCCGGACCCCGATCGCTTGTGGTCGTCAGCGCCGGCCTCTCGCAGCCGTCGTCAACCCGGCTGCTCGCCGATCGCCTGGCGGCTGCGACCGAGCACGAGCTGCACCGCTCCGGCATCGGTGTCGAGCGCCGGACGATCGAGCTGCGCGAGCAGGCCCAGGACCTCGTCAGCCAGCTGCTCACGAACGTGCCATCGCTCTCGCTGCAGGACGCGGTGGAGGCCGTCCTCGCTGCCGACGGCCTGGTTGCCGTCAGCCCGATCTTCAACGCCTCGTACAGCGGCCTGTTCAAGCTCTTCTTCGACGTGATCGAGCACGGCGCGCTGGCCGGCGTGCCGGTGCTCCTGGGCGCGACGGGGGGCACCGCCCGCCACTCGCTGGCCCTCGAGCACGCGATGCGACCCCTCTTCGCGTACCTCCGTGCCGATGTCGTCCCGACAGCGGTCTACGCCGCCACGGAGGACTGGGGCCAGGCCGACGCACCGGCCGATGCCAGCCTCGCCGAACGGATCGGTCGCGCCGGACGCGAGCTCGCCCAGGCGGTGACGTCGCGCGAGCGGACGACGAGGCGCGACGAGTTCGAGGACCCGGTCCCGTTCGAGGAGCTGCTGCGCAGATCCGGCTCGACCTGACGACGCCGGCGGATCATGTCACTTGATGGCAGGAATGGGTGCCATCCTGAAGGACCGATAGACTGGTTCCCCCGTGACGATTGCCACCCGTACCGATCCGCTCGCGCCCTTCAGCGAGGCCACCCGCACCTGGTTCCGGGAGGCGTTCGCCGAGCCGACGCGCGCCCAGGAGCTGGGCTGGCGGGCGATCAGCGGCGGGAGCCACACGCTCATCCATGCCCCGACCGGAAGCGGCAAGACGCTGGCTGCCTTCCTGTGGTGCCTGGACCGGCTGCAGGCGGCCCCCGCGCAGAAGACATCCGTCCGCGTCCTGTACGTGAGCCCGCTCAAGGCGTTGACCTACGACGTCGAGCGCAACCTGCGCGCCCCGCTGGCCGGCATCAGGCGCACGGCGGAGCGCCTCGGCCAACCGGTGCCGGAGATCAGCGTTGCCAGCCGGACCGGCGACACGCCGCCTGAGGCCCGACGCACCCTCGCGAAGCACCCGCCCGACATCCTGGTCACGACCCCGGAGAGCCTGTACCTGCTGCTCACCAGCCAGGCGCGCGAGATCCTGCGCGGGGTCGAGCACGTCATCGTGGACGAGGTGCACGCCATCGCGGCGACGAAGCGCGGTTCCCACCTTGCGCTGAGCCTGGAGCGCCTCAGCCACCTCGCCGACAAGGATCCGCAGCGCATCGGCCTGTCGGCGACGCAGCGACCGCTCGAGTCGATCGCGGCCTTCCTGGGCGGCGTGGGGCGCGAGGTCGAGATTGTCGACGCCGGCGCGCGCAAGCAGCTCGACCTCGAGATCATCGTGCCGGTCGAGGACATGGCACGCATGGGCGACGTCGTCGATGTCGACGAGGCACCCGGCGGCCCGGCCGCCGGTCCCGAGGCGCGCCACTCGATCTGGCCGAGCATCCACCCGAAGCTGCTCGAGCTGATTCGGGCGCATCGGTCAACCCTGGTCTTCGTCAACTCGCGACGGCTGGCCGAGCGGCTTGCGGCGCGCCTGAACGAGTTGGCCGGCGAGGAGCTGGTGCGCGCGCACCATGGGTCAGTCGCCCGGGAGCAGCGGCTCCAGATCGAGGAGGACCTCAAGAACGGGCGCCTGCCCGCGCTGGTTGCGACCAGCAGCCTCGAGCTGGGGATCGACATGGGCGCCATCGACCTGGTCGTCCAGATCGAGGCGCCGCCGTCGGTCGCCAGCGGCATGCAGCGTATCGGCCGTGCCGGCCACCATGTGGGCGAGCCCAGCGTGGGCAAGATCTTCCCGAAGTACCGCGGCGACCTGGTCGAGGCGGCGGTCGTGGTCGAGCGGATGAAGGCGGCGCAGATCGAGGAGACGCGCATCCCACGCAACCCGCTCGACGTGCTGGCGCAGCAGATCGTCGCGATCTGCGCGGATGGCCGGTGGACCGTCGACGATCTGCATCGTCTCGTGACCCGGTCCGAGTCGTTCCGTGACCTGTCGCGTGAGCAGCTCACCGGCGTGCTCGACATGCTCTCCGGTCGCTATCCCTCCGACGAGTTCGCCGACCTGAAGCCGCGCCTGGTCTGGGATCGCCAGACCGATGAGGTCGCCTCGCGCAACGATGCGCGCGTCGTTGCCATCACCAGCGGCGGCACCATCCCGGATCGCGGCCTGTACGGCGTCTTCCTGCCCGGCGACGACGCGAAGAAGGGCGGCCGCCGTGTCGGCGAGATGGACGAGGAGTGGGTGTACGAGTCGCGCGTCGGCGAGACCTTCGTCCTGGGTGCCTCGACCTGGCGCATCGAGGAGATCCGGCCCGATCGGCTGATCGTGACACCGGCGCCTGGCGAGCCGGGCAAGATGCCCTTCTGGCACGGCGACAACATCGGCCGGCCGATCGAGCTCGGACGTGCCATCGGCGAATTCCTGCGCGAGCTGGAGCCGATGGCTCCGTCGGCGGCCACGAAGCGGCTCCGCGAGTCGCACGCCATGGACGAGCTGGCCGCCGGCAACCTCATCACCTACCTGGCCGATCAGCGGGAGGTGACCGGCGCGTTGCCGACCGACCGAACGATCGTCGTCGAGCGCTTCCGCGACGAGCTCGGCGACTGGCGTGTCGTGCTGCTCACGCCCTTCGGTGGCCGCGTCCACGCGCCGTGGTCGATGGCCATCGAAGCGCGCCTGCGTGAGCACCACGGCCTTGACGTGCAATCGATCTGGTCCGATGACGGCATCGCGGTTCGGCTTCCCGAGGGCATCGACGTCGATGGCGCGAGCATCGAGCAGGCGCTGCTCCTCGATCCGGACGAGATCGAGGACCTGCTCATGGGCGAGCTGGGTGGCTCGGCGCTCTTCAGCGCGCGCTTCCGCGAGAACGCCGCCCGCGCGCTGCTGCTGCCGCGGCGCCGCCCCGGCCAGCGCACGCCGCTGTGGATGCAGCGCCAGAAGTCGGCTGACCTCCTGGCCGTGGCCAGCCAGTACGGCAGCTTCCCGATCATCCTCGAGACGTATCGCGAGGTCCTGCGCGACGTCTTCGACATGCCGGCCCTGCGCGAGCTGCTGGCCGACATCCGCGCCCGCCGCATCCGCGTGGTGAGCGTCGAGTCTCGCTCGGCGTCGCCGTTCGCCAGCTCGCTGATGTTCGACTACCTCGGGTCCTTCATGTACGAGGGGGACGCACCGCTCGCCGAGAAGCGCGCCCAGGCACTGGCGCTCGACCGCGACATGCTGGCCGAGCTGCTCGGGACCGAGGAGCTGCGCGAGCTCATCGACCCCGCTGCGGTCGCCGATCTCGAGCTGGAGCTCCAGGCGTTGGCGCCATCGCGACAGGCGCGCACCCTCGACGGGGTGGCTGACCTTCTCCGCAGGCTGGGTGACCTTCGGACCGATGAGGTGGCCGCCCGGGTGAGCGGCCTCGAGGCGGCGGCCGTGCTTGACGAGCTCGAGCGCGCGCGCCGCGCGCTCCGGGTGCGCGTCGCCGGCGAGGAGCGCTGGATCGCGATCGAGGATGCGGGCCGCTACCGCGACGCTGTCGGCGCGAATCCGCCGGCCGGCGTCGCCGACGTGCATCTGGAGCCGGTCGATCGGCCGCTCGATCTGCTCCTCGCGCGATGGGCGCGGACCCACGGACCCTTCGTCGCCGATGCGCCAGCCGGCCGCTGGGGAATCGCGCGCTCGACGGTGGAGGACCGGTTGCGGGCAATGGCCGTCGCCGGGACGCTGCTGGAGGGCGCCTTCCGCCCCGGCGGCGCGTCGCACGAGTTCACCGATCCCGACGTCCTGCGCCAGCTGCGCCGTCGCTCCCTGGCCCGCCTGCGCCGGGAGGTCGAGCCCGTCGAGCCGGAGGTGCTGGCACGTTTCCTCCCGGCCTGGCAGGGCGTGGGCTCGAGCGCTGGGGGCCTTGGCCGGCTGATCGAGGTCGTCGCCCAGCTCGAGGGCGTGCCGATCCCCGCGTCCGTGCTCGAGCGCAATGTGCTTGCCGCGCGCATCTCCGGCTACACGCCGCGGTTGCTCGACGAGCTCGGCGCCGCCGGGGAGGTCGTCTGGATCGGGCGTGGATCGCTCGGTCGCGACGACGGGCGCATCGCGCTCTACCGTCGGGACCGGGTGGAGCTGCTGGCGAGCGCCGGGGCGGCCGACGACCGGCCATCGGAGCCCATCCACGACGCCATCCGCGAGCATCTCAAGCGCCGCGGCGCCTCGTTCTTCCCGCAGCTGCGGAGCGCCGTCGCCGCCCGGACCGATGACGAGCTGCTCGACGCCATGTGGGACCTGGTATGGGCCGGCGAGGTCACCAACGACACGTTCGCCGCGCTCCGCGCGCTGTCCCTGCCGCGGTCACGTTCGAAGTCGGTCCCACGCCCCGGCCGGCTGACTGCGCTCGGACCTCCGCGCGCGGCGGGACGATGGTCGCTGGTGGCGGACCTCGTGGGCGAGGATCGATCACCGACCGAACGTGGACACGCACTCGCCATGTCTCTCCTCGAGCGCCACGGCGTGGTGACGCGCGAGGCGGTCGCGGCCGAGGGCATCGCCGGCGGCTATGCCGCGGTTTACCCGATCCTGCGCGCCATGGAGGAGGCGGGTCGCGCGCGACGTGGCTACTTCGTGGCCGGCCTCGGCGCTGCGCAATTCGCCCTGCCCGGTGCCGTCGACCGTCTCCGCGCCGCGCGCGACGCGAGCGATGACGGGGCGGTGCGCGTCCTCGCAGCAACCGATCCGGCCCAGCCCTACGGCGCGGCGCTGGCCTGGCCGCGCGGCGAGGACGACGAGCGGCTGCCGCTCCAGCGGGCGGCGGGTGCCTACGTCGTCAGCGTGGACGGCGACGCCGCGCTCTACCTCGAGCGCGGTGGCCGCAGCCTGCTGCGCCTCCCCGACGTCACGGATGAGCGGCTGGCTCGGGCGGTCGCCGCCCTGCCATCGCTCGTTGCGCCCGGCGGTCCGATGCGCGAGGTGCGCCTCGAGCGCGTCGACCGCGGCCCGGTCGCCGAGTCGGCGCTGGCCGATGCGCTGCGCTTGGCCGGGTTCCGGCCGAGCTATCGGGGCTGGATACTCAGAGCGAGCTAGCGCTGCTCCCCCCGACCGGGAGCGGGGGCAAATCGGCCTTATCAGCCGGCCGGATAATCCGGATCGGTGCCGATGACCTCCCAGGCGTCGACCACGAACTGCTCCCGGCAGTACCACTCGGCCGCCAGGTCGTTGGCCACGCGCTCCTGGCCCGGGTCGCCGGGCGCGACCACGCAGTCGACCGATCGAGCGTCGTTGAAGTGGCCGGTGACGCGCAGAATGCTGCCCCCTTGTTCGGGCGCAGCCTGCGGAAGCTCGGGCGGGATGCGGAGCACCAAATTCTCGACCACGGACACCGGTTGCGCGAACGGCGGACGCAGCAGGTCGACGTCGATCGGATGGGCCAGCCATTCGGGCGTGAAGGTTCCGACGGCGTCGCCGGTGCACTCGGTGCAGCCGTAGGTGCCCTCGACCGTGATCTGACGATCGCCGATGCAGGCGAGCCGCGCCCACGGCGTGAGCGCATAGAGCGTCGTGATATCGACATCTCCGATCGGGCATGCGGCCTGTGCCAGGGCCAGGTACGACTCGCTGCCGGTGCCTGCGGCGACCCATCCGGACAGGGGTGGATCGCCCGGTGGGTTCATCGGCCAGCCGTGATATCCCTGCTGGTAGAGCGCGAGATACCACACGAAGCCGCCGGTCTCGACGGGCCCGAGCGCCGTCGCGTTAGTGACGAGGAACAGCTCCTCGCCCGCGTTCGCCGAGGTGACGATGGGCGCCGTCGTGGCGGGCGCCTGGCGCAGGCGGAGCTGGTCGGCGGTGACGACCACGGTTGAGCCGATGGGCACGATGCCCTCGGGTGGCGTCACCACCGGCGGTGGCGCTGTGGGAGCCGGGGTGGTTGACGGGATTGCGGGCGCTGTCGATCCGGGCGCGCTGGCGCCGGGCTCCGCGCTGGCTGCAGCTGCCGAGCTCGAGGTGCCCGGAGACCCCGTTGGCGACGAGGTGCCGCCGTCCCCATTGCCGGTCAGCAGCACGATGAGCAGAAGGACCACCAGGATCGCGAGCAGGATGGCGCCGATCAGCAGCGGCACCGGGTCAGTCTTGCGGCGGCGCGGTCGGACCGGTGGCTGGGGCCGAAGCGGCGGGTAGGGCTGGTGGCTCATGCGGCCCTCCGCCCGCTCGAGACCGGCCGGACATAGCAGTGTCCCGAAGGAACCACGAGACCCGTTGATGCAATCTCCGGGTCCACGGACTCCTCCGGGACAGGACCTACTCTATGGCCGTCGGCGCCCCTCGCCAAGTCGGTTTGTCCACGAATTTGCCGTTCCGGACGGCGGTTATCCACCGGTTGTCCACACCGTTGCGCACTCAACCGGCCAGCTCCACGAGGAAATCAGGGATCCAGAGCTCGGTCCGGCCGGTGAAGCTCAGCACGGTGACGACGGCCAGAAGCAGCACGAATCCGGTGAGCACCACTCGGTCGGTACGGTCGAACGCTAGCTGGCGCAGCCAGGTGCGCCGCTGGGTGCCAAAGCCGCGAAGATCCATGGCATCGATCGTGTCCTCGGCGCCGACGATGGCGTTGATGGTGACCGGCGTGACCATCGGGATCGTGCGGGTGAGCTTGCCGATGGGCGTGCGACCTCGCTTCTCCCACTCGTAGCCGCGCACGCGCTGCGCATCGATCGTCGTCTGCAGGTCGCCCGCCAGAGAGGGAACGAAGCGGAAGGTCAGCTCCATGCCGTACGCGAACTTGTACGGCACGCCCAGCCGGGCGAAGGCGGGGCCGATGTCGCCGGGCGCGATGGCGTACGCAATTGGCAGTCCCACAGCCGCCATGGAGAGGAATCGCAGGTACTGCACGATGGCGTAGGTCACCGATTCCGCGCTGATCGGCGTGCCGAGGAGCGGCAGACGGAAGTAGATGTGCAGCTCATCCTCGGCCAGGCCGCGCAGCTCTCCGCCGGTGAGCAGCGTGTTCACGATCACCACGAAGCTGATGAAGAAGAGCACGTACGCCCATTGGATGCGTACCGCGCGGAAGGGGATGCCGGCCGATCGGTAGTAGAGCGCGGCAACGATCGCCAGGCCGGCGAGGATGCGAAGGTCCCAGACCTGGATGACGGTGAAGACGAACAGCGCGAGGCCGACGAGCAGGAGGCGGGGGTCGCGGCGTGAGAGCCACGACCCCCGTCCCAGGTAGCGCGGTGCGATGTTCATCGCACGCGACCGCTGTCGGTCGTCAGCGCCCCATCGAGTCTCGAAGCGGATCCCAGGCCGCCACCAGGATCGGCGTGAGGATGACGGCGGCGATGAGATTCGTCGTGATCACCGGCAGGTAGTTGGCCGTGAACGCCACGCTGACGTCATCGGCCGTGCCGAGCCAGATGTCGGTGAAGACGAACAGGAAGCCGATGATGACGGCGAGCGCAGCCGCCACCGCGGCGAGCAGCAGCCGATTCGGGATCGTGCGGGCAAGCCACACGCCGAACAGCCCTGCGAGCAGTCCGGCGAAGCCGTTCGCCAGGCTCCAGTTCCAGCTCGTCAGCAGGCCCCAGCCGCTGATCTGGTCGGCGATCGCATTCCCGACGAAGCCGGTGAAGAAGCCGACGATCGGCCCGAACGCGAAGCCGAAGAAGGTCACCAGCGCGAACGCGGGGCGGACCGATACGTTCGCCGTGCCGGGGATGAGGAAGCTGAAGAACGCCAGGACGCCGTACAGGGCGGCGCCGATGGCGGCGTACACGATGACGCGCGTGGTGACGTCCCACGTGCCGTCGGTCCGGTTGCTTTCCATGTAGGTAGTGGACATGAGCTCCTCCGTTGCGCGTCGGTCAGCTAGTGACCGACGACCCTCCTTCCCCCGCTCCATGGACGTGCGCGCCGGCGATCATCGCCGCGGCAAGGGTAGGGGCGTCGAGGAAGCGGTGGCCGCGTGCGGCGGGCCACGCCAAGTTCGCCGCGATGAGCGAGGTCCGGTGCAGGTTGCTCGCGTGCCAGCGTTCGGCGTCCTCGACCACGGTGGCGGGCGGACCATCAGCGACGATCCGGCCGTCACGCAGCACAAGGATACGATCCGCGTGCGTCAGCGCAAGGTCCACGTCGTGCGTGATGAAGTACACGCTCTCGAGCCCGGGAATGGCCGCGACGGCGGCCATGAACGCCTCGGCCGTGCGGTGATCCTGCCCGGCTGACGGCTCGTCCAGGATCAGCGTGCGCGGCTGGAGCGCGAGCGCGATCGCCAGCGCCAGGCGTTTCTGCTGGCCGAAGCTCAGCGTCAGCGGTGGGCGATCGAGAATCGCCTCCTCATCGGCCAGGCCGACGCGACGCAGGGCGTCCATGGCAATCGCGTCCGGATCGTCGAGCGGCAGTCCGAGGTTGCGCGGACCGAACAGCAGCTCCTGGCGCACCGTCCGCGCGAACAGCATCTGGCTGGGGCTCTGGAACACGTAGCCGATGCTGCGCGCCAGCTCCGCCGTCGGCGTGGCCGCAACGTCGCGGCCGTCGACCGACACGCTTCCGCGGTCGGGGTGCACGAGGCCCATCGCGGCGCGGAACAGCGTGGTCTTGCCCGAGCCGTTCGGTCCGAGCACCGCGACGATCTCGCGGGCGCCAAGGACCGCTTCGACGCCGCGCAGCACGTGGCGCTCGCCGAGCGAGACGTGCACGTCGTCGAACGCCAGTCGCGCCGGCCCCGCGTCCCGCACCGCCGCGCTCGGTGCGGCGGCCGGCACGTCGTCGCGGCGCGCGCGCTCGAGGACGACGTCGAATGGGAGCTTGACCGCGAGCGGATCAGCGACGCGCAGGAATCCGTCGACCGGGCCGTCGTAGACGACGCGGCCGTCCTCCATCGACAGGACCCGGTCCGGGCGGAGGGCGAGCGCCTCCTCGATTCGGTGCTCGACGATCACGACCGCGTGGCCCGCATCGGCCAGCTCTCGCAGCTGGGCCAACAGGCGGTCGGCCGTGGCCGGATCGAGGTTGGCCAGCGGCTCGTCCACGACGTAGCAGCGCGGGCGCAGCATCAGCGCGCCGGCCATCGCCAGCAGCTGGCGCTCACCGCCGGACAGGTGTGCCGTTTCGCGGCCGACGAGGTGGCCAATGCCCGCATCGGTGACGACCTCGCGAATGCGTTCCGCGATGTCGCCCGGCGGCATGCCCATGTTCTCAGGTCCGAAGGCAAGCTCCGCCTCGACGGTCGATCCGACGATCTGCTTGGCGGGATCCTGGAGCAGGGTGCCGACGACCTCGCTGATCTGGCGGAGACGTAGCTCGGTGCTGCGCCTGCCGTCGATCCGCACTTCGCCGGTCAGCTCACCGGAGTAGGCGTGCGGAACGAGGCCGTTGATCGCTCGCAGCAGCGTGCTCTTGCCACAGCCGGACGGCCCCGCAACGAGCACGACGTCACCGGGATCGAGCCGCAGCGACACGTCGCGGACCGCCGGCTCGCTGGCGCGGCGGTACCGGAATGTGAGCCCGTCGACCTCGACGAGGGGGGCGGGCGGCATCGGTCAGGCGGACCGGATGCGGATGCCGACGTCGTTCGCCAGGCCGAGCTCTTCCGCCGCGGACCCGAGATTGCGCCCGATGGCCAGGCCAGCGTAGTCCGCGTCGTCGTACAGGAGCAGCTCGCCGGGGCGAACAGCGCCGAAGGTGGTCTGCCATGGCATCGATTCATTTCGATCGCCGATGCTGACCTCGAACCTGTCGCCGGGTGCGAGGCTCCCCCGCAGCGCCTTCAAGTCCGCGATCTCGCCCGCCAGCCGGCAGTTGCCGAAACGATCGACGAACAGCACCGATGTGACGAGCGTCCCGTCTTCGAGGCGCGCCTCCGGCAGGGTGAGCTGGACGAGCTCGCCCGGCTGGATTGCGGATCCGACATCGGTGATCGGGACACCCTTCGCCAGGTGCGCTGCGACCGGCGCGAAGATGTCGCGACCGTGGAACGTGTCGGACACCGGATGGCGGAACAGGGCCTCGTTCTCGAGCATGTGCGCGGCGGTGATCCCACCCAACCGCTCCGCCGCGGGCAGCAGCACCCCGTTGTCGGGACCGACGAGCACGTCGCCGCGCTCGACCTGCAGCGCGACCGGGCGCCGGGCGGTCCCGACGCCGGGATCGACGACCACCAGGTGGACGCCGATGGGCTGATAGGGGAGCGACGACCACAGCAGCACGGCGCCGTCGCGGATGGCGAATTGACGGCTCGAGTGGGTCAGGTCGTTGATGCGCGCGTCCGGGCAGATCGACCAGATCACGCCACGGCACGTGGCCGGCGCGGTGTCGAGGCCGAAGTCGGTCAGGAAGCTGATGAAGGGCTGGCTCATGCGCGCGGCGTGATCGTGACGCGCTGGTCCGGCTCGATCCCCAGCCGCCGCGCCAGGTTGCCCTGGTTGTCGGCGAGCGCAAGGTTCCCGAGCGAGTCGATGTAGAGCAGCGACGTCCCGACGGGCACGGCGCCGAAGGTCGACGCGAACTGGGTGTCCTCGCGCAGGGTCGAACCGTCCGCATCGATGGCAATCGTGACCTCCAGGCCGTCCCGCAGCTCGCCGAGCGAGGCGGCGAGGTCGTCGCGTTCACCCGCCAGCCGCGCGTTGCCGAAGCTGTCGACGTACGTGATCACCGTCTCCAGGGTGCCCGGCCGAACGGTGGCAGCGGGCTCCGGGACCCCGACGAGGCCGTCCGGCTCCAGGGTCGCCCCGACCTCCTCGAACGATGCGTCGCCGGCGGCGAGGTGCGCGGCCACCGGCGCGAAGATGTCGCGTCCGTGGAATGTCGAGGTCGTGACCGGCAGCCACAGGTTGCGATTCGTGAGCTCGCGCGCCTCCTCGATTCCGCCGAGCGCCTCGGCCGGCGGGAGCAGCAGCCCGTTGTCTGGGCCGATGAGGATGTCGCCACGCCCGGTCCGCACGCCGATCGCCCGCCGCTCGGTGCCGACTCCGGGGTCGACCACGCCGACGTGGACGCCGACCGGGAAGTAGGGGAGCGCGAAGCGGAGCAGGAATGCCCCGTCGCGGATGGCGTACTTGCGGACGGTGTGGGCGATATCGACGATCTGTGCGTCGCGGCAGATGGACAGCATGACCGCGCGGCAGGTGGCGGCGGCGCCATCGAGGCCGAAGTCGGTGAGGAAGCCCATCACGGGGCGGTCTGTGCTCGGCATCGGCGAATGCTAGCCGCGTCCCGGTTGCACCGCATGCGAATGGCCTTCCGTGCTGGGTTTGGGTTCGTCCCGTGCAACCTCCCCAGCAGGGCAGCGTTAAGCGAGCGTGACCGTCTCCCGGTGCTTCGCGATGTGGGCATCCAGCTTCGACTCCGACCCGATGCGCGCCGCGAACGCTTCGGCGGCATCGGGGTCGCCGTGCACGATGAAGACCTTCTTCGGCGCCTTGCCGTCAGCGGCGCCCGCGCGCCCGAAGTGGGCGAGCCATGCCTCGAGCTCGTGCTCGTCGGCATGGGCGCTGAAGCCGCTGATGGAGCGGACGCGGCAGCGAACGTCGATCTCCTGGCCATCGATGCGCGCCGTCCTGCCGCCGTCCTGGATGTGGCGTCCGAGGGTGCCCTCGCCCTGGTAGCCGATGAACAGCAGCGTGCACTTCGGATCGGGGAGGAAGTCCTTGAGGTGGTGCATGATCCGGCCGCCGGTGAGCATGCCGGACGAGGCGACGACCATGATCGGGCGCTTGGCATGGCGGATCGCCTTCGAGTCCTCAACGGAATCGGTGAACTGCTGGCCGGGGTAGTTCAGGGGGGAATCACCCGAGCGCAGCAGCGCGCCGGTCTCCTCGTCGTAGACCTCCGGATGGTCGACGTAGACCGTCGTGGCGCGCGACGCCATCGGCGAGTCGAGGTAGAGGGGAACGCGAGGGATGCGACCCTGGCGCACGAGCTCGTCGAGGACCCAGATGACGTCCTGTGTGCGGCCTATGGCAAAGGCCGGCATCAGCAGCACGCCCTCGTCCTCGGCCACCTCGCTGATGGCCTGCACCAGCTCGTTGACGGCCTCGTCCTGCGGGTCGTGCTCGCGGTTGCCGTAGGTCGACTCGACCACGACGTACTCGGCGTGGGTCAGCTGCGTCGGGTCGCGCAGGATCGGCGAATCGTCGCGACCGAGGTCGCCGGAGAAGACGATCGTGCGGCGCTGGTCGCCATCGGTCAGGCGCAGCTCGATGATGGCGGAGCCGAGGATGTGACCGGCGTCGTGGAAGACGGCGGTGACGCCATCGGTCACTTCGATCTCGGCGCCGTAGTCGCAGCCGCGCGCCTGCTCGATGACGCGGTCGACGTCGCCGTCGTCGTAGAGCGGCTGGCGCGTCTCGGTTCGGCCCTCGGGTGCGGCCTTTCGCATCCGTTCCGGCAGCGTCTCGTCATCGGACTCGACGTCGGCGGCTTCCGCCTCCGACTCGACCTCGGCGGCCTTCTCCTCGGCCTCGCGCTTGTGCCGGCGGTTCCAGCGCTCGGCGAACTCGACCTGCAGCTTGGCCGAGTCGCGCAGGACGATCTCGGCCAGGTCTACGGTGGCGTGGGTGGCGTGGATCGGCCCGGTATAGCCGGCCTTGGTGAGCGCCGGGAGCCGCCCGCAGTGGTCGAGATGGGCATGGGTGAGCAGGGCGGCGTCGAGCGAACCGGTATCGAACGCGAACGGCATGCGGTTGCGCTCGACCTCCTCGGGCGACCCCTGGAACATGCCGCAGTCGACCAGCACGCGTCGATCGCCGACGGTCAACAGGAACTGGGAGCCAGTGACGCAGCCCGCCGCGCCCAGGAATTGAAGGGTGATGCCCACGCGAACCTCCATCTGTCGCGCTCGGGGCATCGAGTATGCCGGATGCGCATGCTCCGCGACTCCGCCAAACACTCATGCGGCGCGTGGGCCGGGCGGTCACGGGCCGCGGCACCGCCATTTCACACTGGTGACGAGTCTTCAGCACCGACTCGGCAGAGCCGGCGGCCATGGAGCTTCGTTTCACTCGCTGGAGTGGTGAATGGCGGCGTCGAGGCCCCGCGAACCGTTCCTCGTATCATCGTCGCATGCCCTTCCCCCTCGAGCCGCCCATTGCGCCGATGCTTGCCAAGCCGACGCCCTCCATCCCCGACGGCGACGGCTGGATCTACGAGCCGAAGTGGGACGGCTTCCGGGCCCTCGTCTTCCGCGATGGCCACGAGGTGTACATCCAGTCCCGCGACCTCAAGCCGCTGAACCGCTATTTCCCGGAGCTCGAGGAGCCCCTGCGCGCGGTGGCGGCGGCGGATGCGCGCTTCGTGCTCGACGGCGAGGTGGTGATCGCCCGTCCGGACGGCGGCCTCGATTTCGACAGCCTGCTGCTGCGCATCCACCCAGCCGAGTCGCGCGTCCGCATGCTCGCGGCGCAGTCGCCCGCTTCGTTCGTCGCCTTCGACTGCCTGGCCGATGGTGCCGATGACCTGCGCGAGGCGCCATTCGCCGAGCGCCGCCAGCGCCTTGAGGCGCTGCTGAAGGAGGCCCCCGAATCGGTCCATCTGACCCCGTCGACCACCGATCCGGCCGTCGCCCAGCGCTGGTTCGAAGTGTTCGAGGGCGCCGGCCTGGATGGCGTGATCGCGAAGCGTGCGTCGGAGCCCTACGCGCCCGGCAAGCGAACGATGGCCAAGATCAAGCATCAGCGCACCGCCGACTGCCTGGTCGCCGGCTTCCGCTGGCACAAGAACGGGCCCGGCACGCTCATCGGCTCACTGCTGCTCGGGCTGTGGAACTCCGACGGCCACCTCCAGCACGTCGGCGTCACCTCCTCGTTCACGATGGAGAAGCGCGCGGAGCTGGTCGCGTTCATCGAGCCGTACCGCGACGGCGTCCAGGATCATCCCTGGCGCGAATGGGCCCTGGCCGAGGCAGCCGCCGCCGAGGAAGGGCGCCGGATGCCGGGTGCGACGTCTCGATGGAACCGCGGCAAGGACCTTTCATGGGTGCCGCTCCGTCCCGAGCTGGTGTGCGAAGTCGCCTTCGACCACCTGCAGGGCGACCGCTTCCGGCACGCCGCCACGTTCAAGCGCTGGCGGCCGGACAAGTCGCCGGCCGACTGTCGCTACGATCAGCTCGAGGAGACGCCGCCCGCGCTCCTGTCCGACCTCTTCGGCGAGCGAGCCGCCGCGCGCGGCTAGACTCGCGCCCACGCACACCAACAGGGAGATTTCAACGTGTCCGTCGTGGCCGATCCGAACGCCGCCGTCAACGACCTCGCCGACCGCTTCTGGGAGGGCATCCTGGAGCGGGACCCCACGTGGGCCACGCTGCTCGGCGATGAGCGCTACAACGATCGGTGGCCGGACCTGGGCGCCGCTGGGCGCGCCGCCGACGAGGCGGCCTACCGATCGGCGCTGGCCGAGGCCGCCGCCATCCCGTCCGAGGGGCTCGATCCCGAGCAGGTCATCACCCGAGACCTCGTCACGTTGATCTCCGAGAACCAGCTCGCCGCACTGGAACAGAAGCAGTACCAGCTGGCGCTCGATCACATGTCCGGGCCGCAGGTCTGGCCCGCCGAGATGGCGCAGTACCAGGCGGCCGAGTCACCCGAAGGGCTCGACAAGCTGTTGGCTCGCTATGCCGCCTACCCGGCGCTGATCGAGCAGTACATCGAGACGCTCTCCGAGGGCGTCAGCGACGGACGAACGGCCGCCACGGTTCCCGTTCGGCGGGCGCTCGAGCAGATCGATCGGTTGCTCGCCATGGCGCCGGCGGACAATCCCGCTTCGGCCATGGCCCGTGTCGCCGACGACTCGCGGCCGCGGGTGGTTGAGTCGGTCGAGCAGCACGTCTACACCGGTCTGCGCCGGCTGCGCGACTACCTCGCCCAGGACTATGAGCCGCACGCTCGCGAGGAGCCCGGCCTGCGCGCCACACCCGGCGGCGAAGACGCGTATCGGCTGGCGATCCGGACCCAGACATCGGTCGACACCAACGCCGAGGAGGTCCATGCCTTCGGCCTTGCCGACCTCGACAGCATCGAGGCCGAGATGGACGAGATCGCGCACCGGCTCGGCCACCCCGACCGTCATGCGCTGCGGACGGCGCTGCTCGAGGATGCGTCGAACCACACCTCCGACCCTGAAGCGCTGGTGCGCCTCGCGCAGGACCAGACCGATCGCGCCTACGCAGCAGCGCCGAACTACTTCGGCCGCATCCCCAGCGCGAACTGCATCGTCAAGCCGGTCGAGCCGTATCGCGAGGCGGAGTCGCCGCCCGCGTTCTACATGCCGCCCACCATCGACGGCTCGCGCCAGGGCCAGTACTACATCAACACCTATCAGCCCGAGGATCGGCAGCTGCACCGGATCGCGGCGATCACCTTCCACGAGGCGACGCCGGGCCACCATTTTCAGATCGGGATCGAGATGGAGCTGAAGGGCCTGCCCCCGTTCCGCACCCTTGGCGCCCGCATGGCCGGCGGAGCCTACGTCGAGGGCTGGGGGCTCTACACCGAGCGCCTGGCCGATGAGATGGGCCTCTATGCCGATGATCGCGAGCGGATGGGCATGCTCGAGGCGCAGGCTTTCCGCGCCGCGCGGCTGGTGGTCGACTCGGGGCTGCATGCGATGGGCTGGAGCCGTCAGCAGGCAGTCGACTTCATGCACCAGCGTGGCTCGCTGCCGATGGTCGATGCCGAGATCGAGGTCGATCGCTACACCGTCTGGCCCGCCCAGGCACTGTGCTACAAGATCGGCCAGCGCGAGATCGAGCGTGCCCGCGCCGACGTGTCGTCGCAGATGGGCTCCCGCTTCGACCTGCGAGCCTTCCATGACGAGGTGCTCGGCCACGGGTCACTGCCGCTGGCGACGCTGCGTCGCGAGATTCTCGGCTGGGTTGAGGCGGCGGTCAGCGCGCCTTAGCCGCGCGCGTCCCGGAACTCGTCCCACGGGTCGTAGTCGGGATCGGGCGGCTCCGCTGGCGGACGCAGCTGCTCTGGAACGTTCCGCAGGTTGACCCGGACGCGCCACCACACCTTGTAGCGCCCGCGCATCGCGTCGATCAGCAGGTCCTCCGGGTCGCGGACGTGCGCGGCGGCCTCGGGATGCCGAGCGCGCCAGCGATCGAGGCCGGCGAGCGCATCGGCCTTGTCCGCTGCCAGGCTGATGACGAGCAGCGGCTGTGACGAGCGACGTCGACCGGTGGGCGGGACCGTTCCGTCGGCGTTGCGCGCCGGCGGCGAAGGCATGGCCGGCGGGACGGAGCCGGCTCGGCCCCGCGGCGCCGTCGGATCGGGCGCTGGTCCGTCGGGGGCGCGTCGCCGCTTCGACGGCTGGACGCGCGGCGGCTCTCCGGCCTGCTTGGCGTAGTGCGGCGGCCAGGGCGCGTCGCCCTGCCCCTCGGCCTCGTGGCGCGCGACGAGCTCCAGCAGCGGCTCCAGCGAGTAGGCGACCGCATCGATGCCGGCCCCCACGTCACCCATCCGCGCGTATCGGTCCGGGACGGTGCGGAGCGTGAAATCCTCGAGCTCCGCGTCAGGGACCTCTGACCAGACCAGCGGCGCGGAAACCGTGGCCGCGGGCCGCGGCCGCACGGAATAGACCGATGCGACGGTGCGGTCCTTGGCGTTCTGGTTGTAGTCGAGGAAGACGCCGTGGCGCTCCTCCTTCCACCACTTGCTGGTGGCGATCGACGGCGCGCGCTTCTCGACCTCGCGCGCAAGCGCCAGTGCGGCACGACGCACCTCGCTGAAGCCCCATCTTGGCTCCAGCCGCACGTAGACGTGGATGCCGCGCGAGCCGGACGTCTTCGGCCAGGCGGTATAGCCGAGCTCGGCAAGCACCTCGTGGACGACGAGCGCCACCGACCGCACGTCGGCCCAGGGCACGCCGGGTCCGGGATCGAGGTCGACGCGCAGCTCATCGGGGTGCTCGAGGTCGCCCGAGCGGACGGGGTGCGGATTGAGATCGATGCAGCCCAGGTTCACGACCCACGCCAGGGCCGCGACGTTGTCGACGACGACCTCGTCGGCGGTGCGCCCCGAAGGGAAGGACAGCTCCACCGTGCGGACGAAATCCGGCACAGACTTCGGCGCGCGCTTCTGGAAGAAGGCCTCGCCCGCCGCGCCATCCACGAAGCGCTTCAGGGCCATCGGCCGGTCGCGGACGCCAAGCACCGCGCCATCGGCAACCGCCAGGTAGTAGTTGACGAGGTCCATCTTCGTGATGCCGGCATCGGCGAAGAAGACCTTGCCGGGGTTGCTGATGGTGACGTCGTGCCCGTCCAGCGACAGCGTCTCCGACTCGGTGCGTGCCATCGGCTAGAGGGTAGACGCTGGACTCAAACGGCACGACCCTTGCGAGATGGCAGGACCGATGATCGAGCGAGCGAAGCGCCTGGTCGGCGGTCTCGACGACTGGAGCATGAGGCACAAATGGCCGCGCGTGACGCGTCGTGCGGTCACCGGCTTCCTCAACCACGAGGCGCTCCAGTACGCGGGCAGCATGGCGTACTTCTCGGTGCTGTCCATCTTCCAGCTGCTGGTGCTCGGCATCGTGGTCGGTTCGTTCGTCCTTGGACAGGGCGAGGCGCGTGACTTCGTCATCGAGCAGGTCCAGGCGGGCACGCCGCTCGACCCCGAGACGATCGCTGGCGTGATCGACGCCGCGATCGAGTCGCGCGGCAGCATGACGATCATCGGCTTCGGCTTCCTGCTGTGGAGCGCGCTCGGCATCTTCTCGTCGCTGTCCAACGGCATCAGCCGCGTGTTCGAGAACGCACCACCGCGTCCCTTCCTGAAGGACAAGCTGATCGGCCTGCTGCTGATGGCGACCTCGGGGCTGCTGGCGATCGGCTCGCTGGTCATCGGCATCGTGACTGGCGTCATCCAGCGCGCCGCCGACGAGGTGGTGACCGGGTTGCCGGGCGGCGGGACGCTGGTCTGGCTCATCGGCCTGATGGTGCCGCTGTTCATGATCTTCGTGGCCTTCTGGGTCATCTACAAGGTCGTCCCGAATCGGCCGGTGACCTGGGGCGAGGTGCTCCCCGGCGCCATCGTGGCGGCTCTGCTGTGGACGGCGCTGCGCTTCGGGTTCACCTGGTACGCCACCAGCGTCGCGAACTACGAAAGTGCCTTCGGGCCGCTGTCGACCGGCATCACGCTGCTGGTGTTCCTGTACTTCGCCAGCGTGATCGTGCTGCTGGGTGCCGAGTTCGCGCGGGCCAGCGCGCTCGAGGACGAGGTGACCGGTGCCATCGCGGCGGCCGATCCGCGCCTGCTGCCGGTGCCGGTCCAGGCGGCACCCGGACCGGCGGGCCCTCAGCGCCGTGGCCTGCCGAGGCTGATCGTGCTCGTGGGGGGCGCAGCGCTGGGCGTCGTCATCGGTCGGTTGACCAAGCGGGACGACGCGGAGTACTAGGACTTCTGGCGCCCGGAGTGGACAGCGTGTAGTACTTTGGGCCGGTTCCGACGCCACCAGGCGGAGGTCACCATCGCCCCGCATCTCTCGCTACGGGGCACAAGGGCAAATTGCACATTCGGATCACCGCTCGATGAGGCGGCGATCCCATCTGGCGGTCGCGCTCGTCGCCCTGCTCGCCGTCGGATGGAGCGTCGTCTCAACACAGCCCAGCGGCTCGGCCCTTGCCGCTGATCCCGAGGCCGAACTGGCCCAGACCCGCGCACAGCTCGCAGACGCACGGTCGGCGCAGCAGTCGCTGGCGGCCACCCTCGACCGGCAGCGCGCGGAGCTCTCGCAGCTGCAGCGCCGCTCTGCCGATCTCGACGCGCAGCTGGACGTCGCGCGCGCCGAGCTCGAGGCCGTCACCGCCGAGTACAACCGGGTCAGCGGGCTGCTCGACCAGGTTCGCGCGCAGATCGCGGAGGTCGAGGCGCATCTTGCCGAGCTGAACGCCCAGATCGATGAGCTCCAGGACGAGCTGATCGAGGTCGCCGCCGACATCAACCGTCGCACGGCGGCACTGGAGGACCGCGAGGCGCTGCTCGAGGACCACCTGCGCACCGCCTACGAGAAGACCCAGGTCTCCCTGCTGGAGGTGCTCCTGTCCGCCGATTCGCTGGACGAGGCCACCACCCAGGTCGGCTACCTGATGAGCGTCTCGGACCAGGACGAGCTCCTGGCCGATGAGATCCGATCCATTCGTGCGGAGCTCGAGACGCGGCGTCAGACCCTGAAGGACGGTCGCCGTGCACTGGCCGATGCGCGCGCGGTCGCGCGCGACGAGGAGGCGACCCTCAACGCCCGGCGTGATGAGCTGTCGGCGCTCGAGGCCCAGCTGGCCGAGCTGCGTACAGCCGCCGATGCCAAGCGCGCGGCGCAGGAGGCCGCGCTGAACGCGTCCCTCGCCGCGGAGGGCGACGTCGAGCAGAAGATCGCCGATAACGAGCGCGCGGCGCAGGCGGCGGCTCAGCTCGCCGCGCAGCTGCAGCAGCAGGCGGCGGCACAGCAGGCCGCCATCGACGAGGCGCGCCGGAAGGCCGCCGAGGAGGCCGCTCGTCGTGCGCGCGAGGCCGCCAACCAGCAGCCCGCATTCAGCAGCCGTGGCTTCCGCTGGCCGGAGCGCTCGTTCCGCGTCACCCAGGAGTGGGGCCCGACGTCGTTCCAGCTCGAACCGCCGTACACCTACCGCGGCACCTGGTATCCGCACTTCCACGCCGGCATCGACTTCGCCAATGGCTGCGGCACGCCGATCTACTCCATCGGTCCAGGCGTGGTGGTTGCCTCCGGCCAGCCGCTCATGCCGTGGGACACCGGCTTCGGCGTGGTGATCGACCACGGTGGCGGCGTGCAGAGCTGGTACTGGCACATGCAGCCGCGGGTGGTCGTCGCGCCGGGGACGCCGGTGACGAGCGAGTCGATCATCGGCTACGAGGGCACCACGGGCATGTCGACCGGCTGCCACGTGCACCACGCCATCAACGATCACGGCGTGTGGGAGAACCCGCGGGCCTACCTGCCGTAGTGGCCGAAGCGGGACGTGCCGCTGGCCGCATGTAACAACCAACCTCGCGCCCGATCCGGTGCCTTTTTTGATCAGAACGTGCGCCGTAGCGCAAGAACCGGTCGAAATCGGCGGCAACTTGTCAGTTACGTGCGCCTGGCGGCAAACGCACGCATCCGCGGCCGCCTTTGGATGCCGTCAGACCCGGATCGGCTCCCGCACTGCCGGCAGGTAGAGCCGGTCGACGTACTCGCTCAGCATGCGTGCCGTGCTGAACTGCCACAGCGCCGATGCGATCGACGCCCGCATCGTCTCGACCCATGACGCCGGCACGCCGCCCGGCGGACGGTCGAAGAAGCGGGGAAGGATCTCATCTTCGAGCAGCCGATACAGCTCGGCCGAATCGGCCGCGTCCTGCGCCGCATCGTCGCCGTCCGGCTCTCGGTCCCCGATGGCCCAGCCGTTGAAGCCGTTGTAGCCCTCGTCCCACCAGCCATCCAGGATCGACACGGAAGGAACGCCATTGATGGCGGCCTTCATGCCGGACGTGCCTGAGGCCTCCATCGGCCGCCGCGGGTTGTTGAGCCAGATGTCCACGCCGGCGACCAGGAAGCGCGCGATGCGCATGTCGTAGTCCTCGACGATGAACACCCGGCCGCGCAGCCGCTCGGAGCGCGACAGCTCGAAGATGTGCTGGATGACCTGCTGGCCCGGACGGTCGGCCGGATGCGCCTTGCCGGCGATGATGACCTGCACCGGACGCTCGTGGGAGGCGAGGATCCGGGCCAGGCGCTCCTCGTCGCTGAAGAGCAGGTCGGCCCGCTTGTAGGTCGCGAAGCGCCGCGCGAAGCCGATCGTCAGCGCGTCCGGATCGAGCACGCCCCGCACCTCGCGCAGCACCGTCGGCGACTCGCCGTGCCGCGCGAACTGGCGCGCCAGGCGGCCCTCGAGGAAGGCCACGAGCTCGCGCTTCTGCTGCTGGTGCGCCCCCCACAGCTCGGCATCGTCCAGCGAGCCCAGGCCGTCGAGCGGATCGGGTCCATTGAGGTCCACGCCCAGCGGCACGCCGATCGCCTCCTTGATGATGCGCCGCACGGGCCGACCGAGCCAAGTTGGGACGTGGACCCCGTTGGTGATGGCACCGATCGGATGGCCGGCCAGCTCGCGCCACGTCTGGTTGGCCGTCTCGCCATGCAGCTGTGACACGGCGTTCGCGCCGATGGCATGGCGCAGGACGAAGGCGGTCATGTCGAACGGCGCATTCGGGTCATCGGTGTGTCCTCGGCCGAGCTCCAGCAGCTCGGATGGATCGGCCGTGGTTGCTTCGAACCACGACGCGAGCGCCGGGACGACCAGGTCGCGGCCGAACACCTCGTTGCCGGCGGGGACGGGCGTGTGGATGGTGAAGACGGCGTCGCTGCCCACCCGCCGCAGCGCCTCGCCCGCGGCGATCCCAGGCGTCGCGCGGACGAGCTCGCGCGCGCGCTCGAGAAGCAGGAACGCCGAGTGGCCCTCGTTGAGGTGCCATACCGCCGGCTCGATGCCGAGCGCGCGCAGTGCACGGACGCCCCCGATGCCGAGCACCAGCTCCTGGCACAGCCGCATCTCGCGGCCGCGCACGTAGAGGATGTGGGTGATCGGCCGGTCCGCCTTGTCATTGATCGGCACATCCGTGTCGAGGAGAAGGATCGGCACCCGCCCGACCTGCGCGACCCACACGGCGGCGTGGACGTCGCGCTCCGCGATCTGCACCTTCACCACGACCGGGGCGCCATCGCGCCCGCGCGCTCGCCGCAGCGGCAGCTGCGACGGGTCGATATCGGGCTGGGCGTGCTCCTGGTGCCCATCGGCGTCGATCTGCTGGCGGAAGTAGCCGCGGCGGTAGAGAAGGCCGATGCCGACGAAGGGCAGCGCCGCATCGGATGCGGACTTGCAGTGGTCGCCGGCCAGGATGCCGAGTCCGCCGGAGTAGATCTGCATCGACTCGTGGATGCCGAACTCTGCGCAGAAGTAGGCGATCGGACCGGGCATCTGCCGCTCCGGCGACGAGCGGTACCACGACTCGGAGCCGTCGCTCATGTAACGGCCGAACTCGTCGAGCACCCGGCTGGCGTCGACCATGAAGTCCTCGTCGGCGGTCAGCTCTGCCCAGCGGGCGTGGTCCGTGTAGCGCAGCACGGCGATCGGGTTGCGGTGCCGCGCCCAGCCGCTGGGGTGGATGCGGCTGAAGAGCGACTGGGCCCGAGGCGTCCAGCTCCACCACAGGTTGTAGGCGAGCTCATCGAGGCCCTGGAGCTCGGCGGGCAGGTTGAAATCATGACCCGGCAGGGTCGGTACGTGGAGGGAGGTCACGGGCGTCGATGATAGCGGGCGGTTCACAGTAGGATGCGCCGATGACCTCGATCCGCGAGCAGCGCGGCCTGGACGTCGCCGCGCTGCGCGACCACTTTCCTTCGCTGACGCGGACGCTCGGCGGCTCGGCGGTCGCATACCTGGATGGCCCGGGCGGCACGCAGGTCCCGCGTGAATGCATCGCCGCCATGACGGACTACCTGGAGCGCAGCAACGCCAACCATGGCGGCGCCTTCACCGCATCGGTCGAGACCGATGCGCTCCTCCACGAGGTCCACGCTGCGGCCGCCGACTTCGTCGGTGCCCACGATCCCGACGAGATCGCGATCGGTCCGAACATGACGACCCTCACCTTTGCAGTGAGCCGTGCCATCGGTCGCGACCTGGCGCCCGGCGACGAGATCGTGGTGACGCGGCTCGACCACGACGCGAACGTCGCGCCCTGGCTGGCCCTGGCCGAGGATCGCGGCCTCGTCGTCCGCTGGATCGAGCTCGCCGATGACGGGGCGACGCTGGACCTCGATTCGCTCGACACCGTGCTCGGCCAGCGGACGAAGGTCGTGGCGATCGGGCTCGCGTCGAACGCCCTGGGCACGATCACCGACGTCGGCCGCGCCATCGAGGCCGCCCACGCGGTCGGCGCCCTGACCTATGTCGACGCGGTGCACGCGGCGCCACACATGCCGATCGACGTCGCGGCGCTGCAGGCGGACCTCCTGGTCTGCAGCCCGTACAAGTTCTTCGCGCCGCACCTGGGCATGCTGTACGGCCGCCGCGACCTGCTGGAGCGGCTCGCTGCGTACCGCGTGCGGCCGGCCGGTGAGCAGCTGCCCGGCAAGTGGGAGGTCGGCACGCAGAGCCACGAGTCGCTCGCCGGCCTGCTCGGCACCTTTCGGTATCTGGAGACGCTCGGGGCGGCCTACGGCGACGTGGCGGGTGACGACAGCCGTCGCGGACGGGTGCGCGCCGCCATGTCGGCCATCCGGGAGCATGAGCGCGACCTGTCGCGTGGAACGCTCGAGCGATTGGCCACCGTCGACGGTCTGCGGCTCTACGGCCTTACGGATCCCGATCGCCTGGACGAGCGGGTGCCAACCTTCTCATTCACCGTTGCCGGGCACCACGCGCGCGCGGTGGCGCAGCACCTCGCCGATCGGGCGATCAGCGCGTGGGACGGCGACTTCTACGCCTGGGAGCTTGTCCGCGCACTGGGCCTGTCCGACATCGGCGGCCTCGTCCGCATCGGCCTGGTGCACTACAACCCCCTCGATGAAGTGGATCGGCTGGTGGCCGCACTCGGAGAGCTGACCGGCTGAGGCGTGCCTTCACGCTTGGGGGGAGGCGCTACCCTAGCGCCCGAATGGAAGGCTATTCGGTCACGGAGGCGGCATCGGTCCTGGGCGTGCCGACGGAGCGCGTCTGGGAGCTGCTTGCTCGCGGCGTTCTGTCCGGAGCGCCCGAGGGCGAAACGGGCATGCGCGTCTACCTCCAGCCCCGGCCTGCACCCGCGCCGGTAGAGGCCAAGGGCCCGAACGGCGATGGCGGCGCACGTGAGCCGGACCGCGAGCTCTCGCCATTCCGAGAGCTGCTGACCGAGTTCCGCAATCTCACCGAGCGCTACGGGCAGGCGCTGCTGGCGCTGGGCGAGGCGCGCGGCGAGGTCGCCTCCCTGCGATCGCGGGTCGACCTCCTCGAGGCCCGGATGGACCTCCGCCTACCGATGGGGCAGCCACAGCCGGCGGGGTGGTCGTCGACGCCGATGCCGCCGCCAACCGAGCGTGCGGTCATGCCCGCAGCAACGGTCGAGCCCCCGCCCACCGGGCAGCACGAGGCCGCGGAGGAGGAGGAGCGGCGCGCCCGTGCGCGCGGCCCTCGCCGGGCCACCGAGTCCTTCGCCGAGGCGCTCGCCCGTGCGCAGGATCCAAGCCCGCCGGAGCTCCCCGCGGCCACGGACGCCACCGCGATCGCGGCTCAACGACAGCAGTCGGATGCCGGCGCCGATGTCGGGCTTCCGCGGGAGGCCGCCGGCGCTGACGAAATCCCCGTCGCCGAGGGCGCGAACGAGGTCGTCGGGCTCGCCCCCGAGGAGACGGCGGTGCTGGAGAGCGCGATCGAGTCGGGCACCTCGGAAGC
>DASTTX010000108.1:0-3376 GCA_035759945.1 Candidatus Limnocylindria bacterium
CTCGACGCTGCCATCCACGCGGCAATGCCGGGACAGTGAGAGTGGTCGGGGCGAAAGGATTCGAACCTTCGACCTCCTGAACCCCATTCAGGTGCGCTACCAGACTGCGCTACGCCCCGACCGAGGCCCGAAGTATACGAAGAAGGCGTCGCGCTGGCATCCGATCCGTCAGCCGGGCCCGCCAGCCGGAAGGCATGGGCTCACAGGCCACGCCAGCGCTCCAGGACGATCTCCGCATCCGCTGGGTCCATGCGATAGCCGCGCGCATCGGCGTCCCAACTGATCAGGTCACGCCGCGCCACCCGCCGCATGACCTTGTTCGGCCCGGCCACGATGCCCGCGAACGCGGTGCCGGTCCGCTTGCCATAGCGCTGCGCCAGATCCGCGTCGAGCACCAGTGCGGCGTTGCGCGTGGAAAGCTCCGCCACCTCGCGAAGGAGCCGCCGGCTGTCGACACCGCGGATGGCATTGAGGACTTCGCCGAGCTGCCGCCTCCGAAGGTCGGCCTTATCGGTCGCCTGCTCCTTTCCGGCATCGCCCGGCTCATGCCGCGGTCCCATCACCCAGCGCCAGGCAAGGGCGAGCAACTCCTCCTCGGTATCCGCCTCGAACTCGATCCGTGGCACTTGTAACTCCTTGTACAGCCATATGACGTATCTGCTGCAAACATATCACGGCCTATCTGTGGTAGACTTCGTCCAACGGCTGCAAGGCTGCGAAAGATTCCTCTGGCCCCTCGATCGACGGAGAGCCATCGCGTTTCCGCTTCGTTGAGACTTGGCCGCAATGGGGGCAGAGGAGCAGATATGCGTTACACACGAATCTCGACCTACGAAATGACCAACGGCACCTTCGACGAGCTCACCGGCATCACGGAGAAGGGCGTCCTGCGGACGTTCGAGAGCCTGCCGGGCTTCCTGAACTTCGGCCTGGCCGACATCGGCGACCATAAGGTCGTTTCGATCAGCGTCTGGGAGACCCGCGAGGCTGCGGAGAAGTCTGCACTCGTCGCCGCGAGCTGGGTCAAGGACAACATCGCCGACCGGGTTCGCCTCGTGACCGGCCATGTCGGTCGCCTGGCCCTCTTCAACGGCGTGCCTGCCGCCGCATAGATCCTGTCAGCAGCGGTCCTCGCGCCGGTCGGCCTACCCGCCGGCCTCAGGACCAGCCACAACGAACGCCTCGGCTCGCCGGGGCGTTCGTTGCGCGCGCGGCCGTCAGTGATCCGAGCGGGCGCATGGATTCGAACCTTCGACCTAGCCCAGCTCACCCTTCGGCGCGCGCGCCATGAGCTCGGCCACCGCCTCGAGCGGCGGCCTGTGGTCGAACACCACCGCGCGGACCTGCTCGGCGATGGGCATCTCAATGCCGTGCAGCGCGGCCAGCCCGAGCGCACCGGCGACCGTTGCGACCCCCTCGGCAACGCCAGTCAGGCGCTCCCCCGCCTCCGGCCACGCGACACCGGACGCGATCAGCTCGCCCGCCCGCCGGTTGCGTGACAGTGGCGACATGCACGTCGCGATGAGGTCGCCGACGCCGGCCAACCCGGCGAAGGTCAGCGGGTTCGCCCCCGCCGCGACGCCGAGGCGAGACATCTCGGCCAGCCCTCGGGTGATGATCGCGGCCTTGCCCGAGTCGCCGAAGCCGAGGCCGTCGACCATGCCGGCCGCCAGGGCAACGACGTTCTTGAGCGCGCCGCACAGCTCCACCCCGATGATGTCGGGGTTGGTGTACACCCGAAATCGCTCCGATGACAGGGCCGATGCGAGCTCTGTCGCGAGATCGCCATCCGCCGATGCGATGACCGACCCGGCCGGCTTGCCGGCGGCGATCTCGCGCGCAAGGTTCGGCCCGGACAGTGCGGCGACCGGACGGCCCGGCAGCTCCTCGCCAAGCACCTCGCTCATGCGAAGGCGGCTGCCCTCCTCGATGCCCTTGACCACGCTGAGGATCGGCGTCCCCGCAGGCAACGGCGGGCCAAGCGAGCGCGCCGTCGCGCGGACGTGCTCGGAGGGCACGGCCACGATGTAGAACCGATGCTCCGCCGCAAGGGCTGAGGGATCCGCGACGACGCTCACCGACGCCGGCAGCGGAACGCCCGGTAGGTAGCGCTCGTTCACGCGCTCGCGGGTCATGCGATCGGCCACATCGGCGCGATGCGTCCAGAGCGTGACCGGTCCGGTATCGGCGAGCAGCACCGCAAGCGTGGTCCCCCACGCGCCCGCGCCGATGACCCCGATCGCTTCGCTCATGCCGCCGACGATAGCAGCGCTCAGGCGGCGAGCAGGGCCGCGGCGACCTCGTCCGCGGGTTCGAGGCTCGACAGCGCGAGCACTGGCACGTTCGGATCGGGCACGCCCAGGCCTCGCCGGTCGAGCCACGCCGCCGCGATGCCCATGCCCAGGGCGCCGACGACGTCGTTCTCCCACGAGTCTCCCAGCATCACCGCCTCAGATGGAGCCGCGCCGGCCACACGCAGGGCGATCTCGAAGATCGCCGGATCGGGCTTGTTGACGCCGGCGGCCTCCGAGATGACGAGGTCGTCGAACAGATGGCGCAGGTTCGTATGGCGCAGCTTGTCCTCCTGCTCGCTGACGAGGTTGTTCGTCACCGCCACGACCCGCGCGCCACGCCGCCGGACCTCCGCGAGCAGCTCGCCGGCACCGGCCACCGGACGGCGGGCCGCCAGGTACGCGCGGCGGTAGGCGTCGGCGAGGACGAGCGCCTCGTCGGGGTCGATCTCGTTGCCGGTCTCGCGCACCAGGCGGCGGATGCGCTCGGCACGAAGCTGGTCGACGGACAGCTCGCCGGCCATCCACAGCCCGTGCGTCTCCTCCACGATCTCCATGAAGCGGTCCGCCACCGCTGACGGATCGCGCTCCGCAAAGGACCGATGCGTCGCGATCGAGGTAACGACCGCGTCGTGGGCCGGCCCCATCCAGTCGACCACGGTGTCGTCGATGTCGACCAGCAGCGCCCGCCTCATCGGCGACGCGCCCGGCGTCGGGGCCGGGAGGCCGCCCGTGCCGCCTCCTCCGACTCGCGCTGACGGAGGATGAGGCGGATCGGCGTGCCAAGGAAGCCGTACTTCTCGCGGATCTGGTTCTCGAGGTAGCGCTTGTAGCTGAAGTGGACGATCTCCGGGTCGTTGACGAAGACCACGAACGTCGGCGGCGCCACGCCGACCTGGGTGGCATAGAAGATCTTCGGCAGCCTGTTGCGGACGTGTGACGGCGGATGCGCCCGCACCGCGTCCATCACCAGGCGGTTCAGCTCGCCGGTCGGCACACGCCGATATCGCTCCTCCGCCACGCGCAGCGCCTCGCGCAGGATGCGCTCGACGCGTTGCCCGCTCAGCGCCGATGCGAACACGATG
>DASTTX010000109.1:0-3317 GCA_035759945.1 Candidatus Limnocylindria bacterium
TGGCTCCGAGGCGAGCCCCTCGAACGTCGCGCGCAGCTGCCCGATCAGCTCCGCATTGAAGGCGTTGCGAACATCCGGCCGATCCAGCGAGACGCGCGCGAACGGACCCTCGCGGCTGACGCGAAGCAGCGAGCTCATCGACCGCGTCCGCCGCGGTGGAAGGGCTCGGCGACGGCTCGCACCTGTGCCAGGAGCGGCTCCTCCAGCCACACGACATCGGTCCCCTCGGGTACGTCGACCGTCGCGCTCGCTCCATTCCGGCCGACCAGCCCGAGCAGCAGGCGCGCGCTACCGTCGGGCGAGCCGGTCTCGACGAGGTAGGCGGCGTCGACGCTCGTGCCGGCCAGGGACGTGGCCAGCGATCGCTCGAGCTCGGTCGTGTCGCGTCCGGGCAGCCGCACCTGGATCGAGGAACGGCTGGTGGGCTCGAAGAGTGACCGGTCGCTGCCGGGAACCCGGCCCTCAGCCAGCGCGACGAGCTCATCGGTGTCGAAGCGGTATGGCACCGGGCCGGCCGGGTCCATGATCGCAGGCAGGCCCGCTGCGGCGAGGTTGCTGATGGCGATGCGCGCAGGGAGCGGCAGGTTGCCGGTATTCGCCGGTGCCCACGCTGCCAGCGCTCCGAAGGAGCCGAACATCACGCTGACCGGAGCGCCATCGCCCTCGCGCGCGAGCATGACGCTGATCTCGACCTGCTCGTCGTCGTTGACCGCAGCGGCCAGCGCCGACTTGGCCTCGTCGCCGTGCTCGGGTGGGACGGGAAGCAGCAGGGTGCCACTCATCAGCGTGCGGTAGAACGCCTCGAGCGGTCCTCGCTCGCCACGCTCCTCGGCATCGCGCGCGGCGAGCATCGCCTCGAACAGGTTGGCGGCGCTCTCCTCCAGCGAACCCGATGGGGTGGAACGGTCATGCGAGCCCGCGGCGGGTCGCTCGATCTGGTTATCCATGGATGCTCGGGAGCGTACCGGATGCTGCTAGCATCGGCTCATGATCCGGGGCATCGACCACCTGGTGATCGCCTGTGCCGATCCTGATGCCGCGGCCCGCGAGCTGGAGTCGGCCGTCGGGTTATCGGCTTCGGGTGGCGGCCGCCACGTCGGGCGCGGCACCTTCAACCGGATCGCCTGGCTGGCCGATGGCAGCTACATCGAGCTCATCGGCGTCGACGATCGAGAGGCGGCCCTCGACCAGCCGGTCGGGGCGGCGGCGGTCCGTGCGCTGGAGGCCAGGGGTGGGGGCCTGGCGACCTACGCGCTGCGCGACGACGACCTCGAGGCGACCGCAGTCGCGTTGGGGGCGATCGGCACCTTCGGCCCGGTGACACACGGCTGGCGGGAGCGCGACGACGGCGAGCGGGTCGAGTGGTGGACATCGTTCCCGACCACCGAGCTCGGCCCCGAGTCGGCCCCGTTCCTGATCGAGCACGCCTATACCGGAGCCGAATGGGGCATCGAGGCGCTGGCGGAGCGCGCCCGGTTCACGCATCCGATCGGCTCGGCCGTCGCCTTGGCCCGCCTGGACATCGCGGCGAGCGATCCGCCGCTGGTGGCGGCGTCACTTCACGATCAGCTTGGCATCGACTTCTGGGCGGTCGCCGACCTGGCCGTGGCCGATGTCGGCGCGCATGTGCTCCGGATCGTTCCGACGCGCGAGATGGCCGTTCCGGCCGTCGTCACCCTGGCCGCCGAGATCGAGTCGCCACGAACGGTGGAGCTGCTCGGCCTGCGCTTCGACGTCGAGCGCGCACATCTTCCGGCGGCCGTCCCCGACCGTTCGTAGCGATCCGCCGCTTCAGGTTTGCGATGAGTCGTCCGACGCCGCCTCCGCGGGGACGTTGCTCGCGGCCGGCCGTTGGCTGACCTCCACGGTGGTCTGCCGACCGCGCGTCATGCCGAGCAAGAGCAGCCCTGCGCCGATGACCGCGACGACGATCCCGGCGTACGGCTGAAAGGCGTCGACCAGCTCCATGAGCCGGAACTGGAAGCCGAGCGAGGGGAGCAGCAGCGATCCGGCTCCCAGGATGAGCAAGAAGATGCCCCAACCCACCATGTCAGCGAATCCTCCCAGGGCCGGCGGGCACACTGGGCGCGGGCCCGTCCGGCGCCGCGGAGTCTACGTTGGGCCGATCACATCCGGTAGAGGCTGAATCCCGGCTCGGGGATCGGCGCATTGAGCGCGGCGCTGATGCCCATGGCCAGGACGCGCCGCGTGTCGAGCGGATCGATGACGCCGTCGTCCCACAGCCGCGCAGTGGAGAAGTACGGCGAGCCCTCGCGCTCGTAGTCCTCGAGGATCGGCGCCTCGAAGGCGTCGCGCTCCGCATCGGTCCCGAAGCCGCCGCGGACAGTGGAGAGGACGCGGGCCGCCTGGGCGCCGCCCATGACGCTGATGCGCGCGTTGGGCCACATCCACAGCTGGCGCGGTCCGTACGCACGCCCGGCCATGCCGTAGTTCCCGGCGCCGAAGCTGCCGCCGATGATGACCGTGAACTTCGGCACGTTCGTGGTGCTGACCGCGGTCACCAGCTTCGCGCCGTCGCGGGCAATCCCGCCGGCCTCGTACTCGCGACCGACCATGAAGCCGGTGATGTTCTGGAGGAAGACGAGCGGGATTCGGCGCTGGCTGGCGAGCTCGACGAAATGGGCGCCCTTCAGGGCCGACTCGCTGAACAGGATGCCGTTGTTGGCGATGATGCCGACCGGGTAGCCCATGAGGCGCGCGAACCCGGTGACCAGCGTCTCGCCGTAGCGCGCCTTGAACTCGTGGAAGTCGCTGCCATCGACCAGGCGGGCGATGACCTCGCGCACGTCGTACGTCTGGCGCGCATCGGCGGGGATGACCCCGTAGAGCTCATCCTCCCGGACGGATGGTGCCATAGCCTCCCCGATGTCCCATGGCGCCTGGGGTGGGTGCCAGGCAAGGTTGCGCACGATCTGGCGACCGATGGCAAGGGCGTGCTCGTCGTCGAGCGCGTAGTGATCGGCGACTCCCGATCGCGTGGTGTGCACCTCGGCGCCCCCGAGCTCCTCCGCGGTCACCTCCTCACCGGTCGCCGCCTTCACCAGCGGTGGCCCACCCAGGAAGATGGTGCCGGTCCCCTTGACGATGACCGTCTCGTCGCTCATGGCCGGCACGTAGGCACCGCCCGCGGTGCAGCTGCCCATGACCAGCGCGATCTGTGGGATGCCGCGGGCGCTGAGCTGTGCCTGGTTGAAGAAGATCCGTCCGAAGTGCTCCCGGTCCGGGAACACCTCGGCCTGGAGGGGCAGGAACGCGCCGCCCGAGTCGACCAGGTAGATGCACGGCAGCCGATTCTC
>DASTTX010000110.1:0-10350 GCA_035759945.1 Candidatus Limnocylindria bacterium
ATGCCTGAAGTGGGGTCCGTGATGATCATCGACTCGCCCTGGGCCCGTTCCACGATCGCCGCCGAAATCGCCGCGGTCAGATCGATGTCATCGGGGTCGCCGAAGATGACCGCCCAGCGATCCGAGGCCTCGAGGTTGCCGCCGGGAGGCGCGCGCAGCACGTTCGTCTCGCAGCCGGCGTACCACGCCAGGATCGGATAGCCGCCGCCGACGATGCCGCAGTCAGGGCCCGCTTCGGCCGCGATGGCGTCGGCTGCGACTTCAAACTGGCGGTAGTAGCGCGCGATGTCCTCCGTCCGCGTCCGCGCGTCGTCGATCGCGGCCGGCAGGGCAAGCACCAGCGCGACACCGATGGTGGCCACCAGCGGCCACCGCACGATCGCGGGAAACACGCGCAGCACCGCCGCCACGAGCGCCGCGCCGGCGATGACGAGGCACGCGGTCGAGTAGATGAAGAAGCGTGGCTCGGCGTGGCCGACACCGCGCGTGACGAGAACGATCTGCGCGAAGGCGGGCAGCAGCAGGAAGAGGGCGCCGCGCAGCTCGCGCCTCCAGCGCGGCCACAGGGCGGCCGCCAGGGCAGCCGCCGCCAGGCTGTCGACGCCGAGGCGCATCACCGTCGCGCCGATCGATCCGGCCAGCCTGAACCCGATGTAGCCGCGGTAGTCGCGGATCGGGAGGTCCCGCGGGTTGCCGGAGACGACGTTCTGCGCGTCGATGAGGATGCCGAGCGGCGCCCCGGTCTGGATGATGGACCAGACGACGTGGCCAGCCGCAAGCACCGCGGCCACGGCCAGCGCGGCAAGCGCGGCGCCCTGGTGTGCCCAAAGCCTGCGCCACCACAGCACGACCGTCACGAACGCCATCGGCGCGAGCACCACGACCGATCCGTATCGCATCAGGAAGGCGAGCCCGCCGACCGTGGCGACGAGCGCGAGCCCTCGACCCGGTTGCGGCCGCTCCTCGAGGCTCCACCACACCAGCGCCGATGCCGCCAGCAGGAGGGCCGCGGCGGGCACGTCGGTCAGCAGCGTGCCGCTCTCCTTGATGAGCGTCGGGCTGCCCGCCAGGAGGGCCGCGGCAAGCACGCCCGCAACGGCGCCGACCAGCATGCGCGCCATCCACCACGCCGCGACGAGGAGGCCCACGCCGGAGACGAGCCCGATCGCGCGCAGCTGCCACTCGGCGCCGCCGGCCAGGACCGGCACGCCGGCGACCATCGGCAGAAGCGGCGGACGGATGTAGGACCAGCCACTGAGGACCGCATCCGGGTCGACCCAGGATCGAGCGCGCACGGCGTACACCGCCTCGTCCCAGTGCAGCGGCGAGCCGATCGAGATGACGCCGATCACGAGCGCGGCGAAGGCCGCCAGCACAACACCGAGTGCAGACAGCTCGACCGCGATCGCCCAACGCGCCCACGGCGCCGCGCGTTGGGCGCCGGGCGCGGCTCGCTTCATCGCCGGGATGATAGGTGCCGGTTCCTATACTCGGGCTCGTGAGCCCCGCACCGATCCCGCTTCTGGAGCGCTATCGCGACATCCTGGCGCGCGACGACGAGCGATTCGCCGTCACGCTGGGCGAGGGCGGCACGCCGCTGATCCACGCCCGTCGGCTTGGCGAGGAGATCGGGCTCCCGAACCTGCATCTCAAGTTCGAGGGCACCAATCCGACCGGCAGCTTCAAGGACCGCGGCATGGTCCGCGCCGTCAACCGCGCCCTGGCGACCGGCGCGCGGGCGGTGGTGTGCGCGTCGACCGGCAATACGTCGGCATCGGCTGCCGCCTACGCGGCCGCCGCCGCGCTCCCCTGCTACGTGATCCTCCCGGCCGGAAAGGTGGCGCGCGGGAAGCTGGCGCAGGCGCTCGCAGCGGGGGCGCGGATGATCATGGTCGACGGAAACTTCGATGCCGCGCTGGAGGCGGTGCGGCGCATCGGCGAGGACGGCTCGGCCGTGGTGGTCAACTCGATCAACCCGGACCGCCTGGAGGGCCAGCAGACGGCCGCGTTCGAGATCGTCGACGCCCTCGGACGCGCGCCCGACGCGCTTGCGCTGCCGGTCGGGAATGCCGGCAACATCACCGCCTACTGGCGTGGCTTCCGGCGGTATGCGGCAGACGGTCATCGCCTGCCCCGGATGCTCGGCTTTCAGGCCGAGGGCGCCGCACCGATCGTTCGCGGCGAGCCGGTTGCCGAACCGGAGACCGTCGCGACGGCAATCCGGATCGGCAATCCCGCCTCGTGGGATGGCGCAATCGCCGCGCGCGACGAGTCAGGCGGCCTGATCGAAGCGGTCAGCGATGACGAGATCCTCGACACGCAGCGTCGGATCGTCCAGCTCGAGGGCATCTTCTGCGAGCCCGCCTCGGCGGCGGGCGTGGCCGGTGTGCGCCGGCTGGCGCGCGAGGGCCGCATCGGCTCGCAGGAAGTGGTCGTGTGCGTGCTGACCGGGCATGGCCTCAAGGATCCCGACGCGATCCAGGGCGAGGAAGGCACCCTGACGCCGATCCCGGCGGACCTCGGCGCGATCCGCACGGCGATGGGCCTGTAGAGGCCGTCGATCAGGCGCTGCAGCAGGCGACGAGGGTGGAGACGAAGTCCTCGGGCGAGCCCGACTTGCTGACGTAGCGACATTGCCCGCCGCTCAGGGCCGCGTGGCCCTCGGTGTCGCTCCAGCCGGTGAGCACGATCCGCAGGTCCGGCCACGCGGTCTCCAGCCCACGAATCAGGGCGACTCCGGCCTCCACGTCGGGCAGGCGCGGATCGACGAGGACAGCGTCCGGTCGGGTCTCCTCGACCATCTCGAGGGCGGCGCGCACGTCACTGGCGCGGCCGACGACCCGTACCTCGCCGCCGATGCCGAGCAGGTCGGCGAGGCTCTGCTGCACCCTGCGATCGGCGTCGACGATCACCACCCTGGGTGCAAAGGGTGTGAGGGATCGCGGGCTGGGTGACATGCGACCAGCCTATCGCCATGGCGGGTGCAGCGACCAGTGGGCACTTGGCCCAGCGGCGCCTACGTCATTCGGCCGACGTGTCTCCGACCGGCACGGACGCCTCGATCGTCGTACCGCGCCGGGCCTTGCTTTCGACGCGCAGCTCGCCGCCGACGAGGTCGACACGCTGACGCATGCCGATCAGCCCCAGGTGCCCGCGCGGCACCTCGTCCGGCGCGAAGCCGACGCCGTCGTCACTGACCGCGAGGAGCACCGAGTCGCGCTCGCGCGCGATGCGGATGGCGGCATTCGACGCATTGGCGTGCTTGACGACGTTGTGCAACGCCTCCTGCCCGATGCGGTAGAGCGCCTCCTCGGCCGCCAGCGGCAACCGATCGATCGGCTCGGCGTCCACCACGATGTTCAGCCCCGTCCGGCGTTGGACGGCCGTGGCGTGGGTGCGCAGCGCCTGGACCAGTCCATCGGACTCGAGCGACGACGGACGCAGCTCGAAGATCAACGTGCGCATCTCCGCCAGGGCGTCCTTCTGGAGCTCGCGCAGCTCGGCGAGCTTGTCCCGTGCCGCCTCCGTATCGGTCCCAAGCAGGATCTCGAGCGTCCGCAGCGTGAGGCCCATGCTGAACAGGGCCTGCGTGACGGAGTCGTGCAGCTCGCGCGCGAGGTGCGCGCGCTCCTGGCTGGCGGCCAGCTCGGCGGCCTGCGTGCGCAGGTCACCCTCCAAGCGTTCGCGCTCGCTGATGTCACGCAGCGAGCCGTGCGCACCGGCGAACTTGCCGTCGACGATGATGCCGGTGGCCGCGATCTCGCTCTGGCTGATGCTGCCATCGGGGAGCGGCAGCGAAAGCCGGATGCGCTGCTCGCTGGCCGGATCGTCGCGCAACGCCTCCCACGCCGCCGTGACGCCCGGGAACGTCTCCTCACCACCCAGCGTGCTGAACGGCTTGCCGAGCAGGTCCTGGGGCTTGATGCCGGTGCGCGCCTCGAGCGACTCGCTGAAGAAGGTGAAGCGACCCTCGGCGTCGACGCTCCACACGATGTCGGGCGAGTAGTCGACCAGGTGCCGGTAGCGTCGCTCGGACTCCTCCAGCTCGGCGTAGAGGCGGGCGTTGGTGAGCGTGATCGCCGCCTGGTCGGCCAGGAGCTTGAGGAGCTCGGCGTCGTCACTTCCGAACGCGCCCGGCGCGGTCGACTGGATGGTGATGGTGCCGATCAGCCCGTTCGGCCCGACGAGGGGTGCCGCCATCATCGAGTGGATCTGCTGGCGCTCGATCCAGGCGTCGCCCTCGTCGTGCGGGAATGCCTGGTCGCCGAGATAGTTGCCGGTCCAGCGCACGCGCCTTTCGGCCGCGGCCATGCCGGCAATGCCGGAGCCGATCGGCACGACGACATCGTCGTCCGACGGCGGGATCGGCGCGGCCGTGATCGGCGGGTCGAGGTGGCGCCCGTCGTCGCTGAGCAGGTTGATCTGGGCGCGGTCGGCGCCCAGCAGCCGCGCCGCGTCCGCGACGGCGCGGTCGAGGACGGTCTGCGGCTCGTGCAGCGACGCGATCTGCGCCGCGATCTCGGCCAGCGAGCGCTGCGCATCGGCCCGTTCGCGGAGCTCCTCGTACAGTCGGGAGTTGGTGATGGCGACGGCGGCCTGCGCGGCGAAGAGCTGCACCAGCTCGAAGTCGGCATCGGTGAAGGCGACCTCCGCACCGCCGGTGCGGCTGATGTTCATGGCGCCAATGACCTCGTCGCCGGAGATGAGCGGCACCACGATGATCGCCTCGTCCTCGACCGGCGTGTTCGGGATCTGCACGATCCGCTCGTCGCCGAGCGCCGAGTTCAGCAGCACCGGCTCGCGGTGGTCGATGGTCCACCAGGTCAGGCCCTGGCCGCGCGGGATGACGAAGTCGAGCACGGCGGTCGCGTTGCGGTCGCGCGCCAGGACCGGGCGCAGGACGCTGTCATCGGACTCCTCGACGCGGTAGACGGCCAGGTTGTCGTACCAGACCACGCTCTTGAGACCATCTGCGATGAGCTCGAGCACGCTGGCCGGCTCGAGCGTCGACAGCAGGCGCTGGTTGATCTGGAGCAGCCGTCGCTGCGAGTCGGTCTGGCGGGCCAGCGCGGCCGACTCGTTGCCCAGCTCGTCGTACAGCCGCGCGTTGGTGATGGCGATGGCGGCCTGGTCGGCCAGCAGGCGCAGCAGATCCTCATCGTTCTCGTCGAATGCGTTGCGCCGCGCCGACTGCACGGTCAGGGCGCCGAGCCCGCCGGCGCTGCTGATGAGCGGCGCCGTCATGACGGACACCATCCGGCGCCTGTGGATGTAGGCATCCAGCTCCTCCGTGTGCTCGAAGGCCTGGTCGGCGAGGTAGTCGCCGGTGCGCAGGACGCGCCGCTGGGCCATGGCGCCGCCGCTGATGCCCTCGCTCATGCGCACCGGAAGGTCATCGGCCGGGCCGTCCGCCGGCGCGTACGCGATCGGCCAGCCGAGCAGGCTGTCGTCGTTCTCGAGCGGGTTGATGATCGCGCTATCCGCGTTCAGCAGGCGGAGTGCTTCCTCCGCGGTGCGCTGCAGGACGGCGCCGGGATCGTGCAGCTCGGCGATCTCGGCGGTGATGGCCGCCAGTGCACGCTGCGCGTCGACGCGCTCGCGGAGCTGCTCGTACAGGCGCGCGTTGGTCACGGCGATCGCCGCCTGGCTGGCGAGCACCTCCAGCAGCTCGGCATCAGCGAGGTCGAACGCCTCGCGCGTCTGCGAATGGACCGTCAGCGAGCCGATGGCGTCCTCCTCGCCGATGAGCGGCGCGCTCATCACCGATCGGATGCCGTGCTGGCGGATGTAGCGGTCAGGGGCCTCGGCGTGGACGAAGCTCTCGTCGGCGAGATAGTCGCCCGTCAGCACCACACGTCGCTCGGCCACCGCCCTCCCGGAGACGCCCTCGTCGGCGACGACCGGCTTCTCGCCGACCTCCCGCTCGATCGGCAGGTCGATGGCGGAGTGGCCGAACGCCCAGTGCAGCTCGCCGTGCTCGTGGACCAGCTCGATCCGCCCGCCGTCGGCGTCGAGCAGTCGCACCGCCTCGTCGAGCGTCCGCTGCAGCACGTCCGCCGGCTCACGCAGGGCGGTGATGCGCGTCGCGATCTCGCCGAGCGAGCGTTGCGCCTCGACGCGGCGCTCGAGCTCCTCGTACAGCCGCGCGTTGCCGAGCACGATGGCGGCCTGGCTGGCGAGCGCGCCAAGCAGCGCCGCATCGTCCGGACCGAAGGCATCTGCCCGGCTCGAGTAGGCGCTGATCGCGCCCAGCGCACCGCCCTCCTCGCCGATGAGCGGCGCCGACATCTGGGAGCGGTAGCCGAAGCGTCGGATCCACTCGTCCGCCTTGTCGGTGTGCGCGAACGACGCGTCCCCGAGGTAGTCGCCGGTCCAGCTCACCGTGCCCTCGCTGATGGCGCGCCCCGCGATGCCCTGGCCGATGCTGACCGTGACCTCGTCAACGGGCGGGGTGTCCGGTCCGGCGTTGAACACCTCGCGGTAATCGGCCAGCTCACGGCTGCCCGGCCGGACCTGGTGGATGACGACGTTGTCGGCCTCCAGCAGGCGGGTCGCCTCCTTGATGGTGCGCATCAGCACGGCCGACGGGTCGCGCAGCGAGGTGATCGCGGCGGCGATCTCGCCCAGGGTGCGTTGCGCCTCCACGCGTCGGGCCAGGCGATCGGCCGACACCTCGGCCTCCCGGTTGAGCCTGGCGTTGGTCAGGACAATGGCGGCCTGGTCCGCCAGCAGGCCGAGCAGCTCGCCGTCGTCGGCGTCGAATGCGCCGGGCCGCTCGGAATAGACGCCGATGGCACCGATGGGCCCGCCCTCCGCGATCAGCGGCGCCGCGATGACGGCGCGGATGCCGAGCCGGCGGGCAATGCGGTCGGACCGCTCGTCGTGGGGGAACGACGGGTCGGCGATGTAGTCGTCGGTCCACGACACGCGGCCCTCCAGCAACGCGCGGCCCGAGACGCCGTCGTCGACGGTGGTGTGGTCGTCCTTGGTGAACGAGGTGAGCTCGCCGTGAACCAAGGAATGGCCGTCGCCCCAGCGCAGCGTGCCGCCTTCGTCGGTGGCGACCATGCCGATCTGGCCGCCATCGCCCTTCAGCAGGCGCACGGCCTCGCGGAGGGTCTGCACCAGGACCTCGGAAGGGTCGCGCAACGAGGTCAGCTGCGTCGCCATCTCGGCCAGCGTCCGCTGGGCCTCGACGCGGTGCGCGAGCTCATCGCCGTGGCTCCGAAGGTCATCGGTCAGCCGGGCCAGCTCCTCCTGCGATCGCGCCAGGCGTTCGATCAGCCGCTGGTTGGCGATGGTCGTCGCCGCGTGGTCGGCCAGGGCTCGGAGCAGGGCGATGCCCGACTCGTCGAAGCCATCGAGCCGCGACGAATAGGCGCCGAGCGCGCCGAGCACCTCGCCGTCGGCGATCAGCGGCGCGGCAGCCATGGACCGCATGTTGACGACGTTGACGATGCGGTCGGCCACCGGGGAGTGCGGGAAGCGCTGGTCGCGCCGGTAGTCGCCGGAGACGACGACCTCGCCGCTGGCCACCGCATGACCGAACAGGCCGACCCCGACCGGCAGCGACAGGTCGCGAATGAGCTGCTGCGCCTCGGCATTGCGGATGCCGGCGTCGACCTCGAACCGCATCCGATCGCCGTCGACCAGGTAGACCATGGCGCCATCGGCCTGGAGCAGGCGCGCGGCCTCGTCCACCGCGCGTGCGAGCAGCGCGTGGCTGTCGGGCTGGAGTGGGGCCGCCGATGGCGTGGCCGCCGGCTCGGGACGGGTGGGTGCGCGGGTCATGGCCGCCGAGAGGATACGCCATCGCCGGCAGGCGGCCTCGGGCGCGCACAAGCGTGAGCTACGTCATTCCGCCGAGCTTCGGCGGCACGCATGTCCGTGCTTCTCGTCACCCAACTGCCCGATTCAGCGCGCGCCGCCGCCCGGGAGACTGAGGGCATCGAAGTCAACCGATGCCGATATCGGCGTCGACCATCGCACTCTCGGAGGAACACCGCACGTGACCCAGTTCCTGCGCAGCCGCGCTGCCGGCGCCATGCTCACCGCCGCCATCGTCGGCCTCACCGCCGCGACGGCCTACATCCACCTCGGCCTGGGTGGCCTGCTCTTCACGCTCAACGGCCTCGGCTACATCGGTCTCGCCGGCCTGATCGTCATCGGTGCCGCCGCTCCGTTCGCCCTGGTCGAGCGGTTCAGCTGGTTCCC
The DNA here is from genome assembly GCA_035759945.1 of Candidatus Limnocylindria bacterium. Taxonomy (GTDB): domain Bacteria; phylum Chloroflexota; class Limnocylindria; order QHBO01; family QHBO01; genus JACDBZ01. The sequence continues at coordinate 8,215 of DASTTX010000110.1, forward strand.
GCGTGTCGCACTGATCGGCTACGCCGCCATGACCATCACCGGCTACCTGATCATGGGCCCGTACTTCCTGCTCGGCTTCATCGCCAAGGGCATCGAGGTCGCCCTCATCGCCCTGCTGGTGGTCGACATCTTCCGCGTCTACGGCAGCCCGAAGGGTCTGGTCCGGACCGCGATCGACTCGGTCGCACCGGTCCTCCCCGCTCGCTTCCGCCCGACCGCCACCGCCTAGGCAACCCGTATCGAGGGGTGGGCCGGTTCGCCGGCCCACCCCTTCGTTGTGCCCGCCGTTCTCTGCCGCCACTCTCTGCTCGCGGCATCGTGAGGACTGACGCGGCCCCATCGCTACACACCGCGGCTGAGCGTGATGTCCCCTCCACGTAAACCCGAGGCGCCTGTCGGGCGCTCCTAAGGTCCGCAATGGCGACAAGCGGTGCCTATGTGGGCAACGGATGGCTCCGTCCCTTCGCGCCGCTCCAACTCTCGATCTGTCGAGTCCGATTGGCACGAGCCCGCCCGGGCGCGCCGTTTCCGCGATATATCGAGCCCTCACCCGCACGAGCGATGTGCGGCGGCGCAGCTCACGCTCCCTGGGCCTCGACAGATCGCGGAAACCGCGCCGGAGAGCCGCGTCGTGCGGAGATGACTCGATATCTCGAGAATCGCCGGCGCTAGACGAGCTTGTGCTCCACCGCGTAGAGGGCCGCCTGCGTGCGAGACGCCAGGCCGAGCTTGCCCAGGATGTTGGAGACGTGCGTTCGCGCCGTCCGCTCGGTGATGCCGAGCTCGTAGGCGATCTCCTTGTTGGAGGCGCCCTTGGCCAGCTGCGAGAGGACCTCCTTCTCGCGGCCGGTGAGCGGCTCGACGGGCTCGGCTTCCTTGCGCTGGCGGAGGCGCTGGGCGAGCAGCCGCGACACCGCCGGATCCAGATGGACCTCGCCGTTGTAGGCGGCGCGGATGGCCTGGGCCACTTCCTCGGCCTCGGCGTCCTTGAGCAGGTAGCCCAACGCACCGGCCTCGAGGGCAGAGGTGACCTTCTCCTCCTCGATGAACGAGGTGACCGCGACGATCTCGATCTCGGGATGCGCCTGCTTGATGGCGGCGATGGCCTCCAGCCCGCCCATCTCGGGCATGAGCAGGTCCATCAGGACCACGTCCGGAACGAGCCGGTCGGCGGCGGCGACGCCCTCGCGGCCGTTCTCGGCCTCGCCGACGACGTCGAAGTCCTTCAGCAGTTCCAGGAATCCACGGAGGCCGCGGCGGACGACGGCATGGTCGTCGACCAGCAGCACCCGGATCGGCCCTTCTTCTTCAATCACGCTCTGGTCCCCTGCGTACTCGGATTCGTCAGAACGCGACTCATCGGCGGAGCGCGCGCGCGAAGTATGCACCAGCGCGAACACGCGTTCGGGCTCTGCCATGTCGCGCAGCCGCTGCTCGCCGAGGTCACGCAGGACCGCGCCGTCCGGCACGGCACCACCCAGCGCCTCGATCGTCGTGCCGGAGATCAGCGTCTCGCCACCCGCGGCGAGCGACTGCAGCCGCGACGCGCGGAACAGCGGCCGCCCATAGAAGCGGTCGTCGTGCGTCTCGACCTCGCCGCTGGCCAGCGAAATCCGAACGCGGACGCGCCCGACATCGCCCCAGTCCTCCTCGCCGATGGCGGTCTGCAGCTCATCCGCGGCGGCAACCGCGGCGCGGGCATCGGTGAAGCACGCGTACGCGCCGTCGCCGATGCGCTCGAAGATCCGGCCGCCGTGGCGCTCGGTCGACTCGGCGACGAGCCGGTGGTAGCGCGCCAGCGCGACGCCGGCCGCCGCGCCATGCAGCTCGGCCAGGCGCGTGCTGCCCTCGACGTCGGCGAACAGGAACGTCAGATCGGTGGTGGCGGGCACGGGGGGCGGCATCCGCAACAGGATAGAAGCCGATGCGAACGGCGGCCGCTGACGAATGACGTAGCGGCCCTCGGCCGAAGATCGCCGCAGGAGACGCGACCGCCCGCCGTCACCAACCGCGGCCGAGGCGTCGAGACTGGATGCATGAACGCCACAGCGAACCGGCTTCCGCGCCGATCCCTCCATCGCCTCGTGAGCCGCGTACGTCGGGCGCTCGATCGCGCGACCTCCGACACTGCGCTCC
>DASTTX010000111.1:0-9786 GCA_035759945.1 Candidatus Limnocylindria bacterium
TTCGTCCTCATCCAGCCACTGGTGCCGGAGGGCCGCCGCAACATGATCGCCTGGGTCGCGGCGCGGATGGACCCCGGCCACTACGGCGAGAAGATCGCCTTCCAGTTCCCGACCGGGACGACGACGCACGGCCCGGAGCAGATCGAGGCGCGCATCGGGCAGGACGACGCCATCAGCGAGCAGTTCACGCTGTGGACCAACGCCGGGTCGTCGGTGGTGCGCGGGAACCTGCTGGTCCTGCCGATCGGCGACGACGGCCTGCTCTACGTGGAGCCGGTCTTCCTGCGTGCGGAGGGGGCACCGTTCCCCGAGTTCGTGCGCGTGATCATGGTCGACCAGCAGCGGGTCGCGTTCGCGGAGACCGTCGAGGACGGGCTGCGCCAGCTGCTGGGCGAGGCCGAACCGCCGCCGCCGGAGGAACCGGAGCCGTCGGAGCCCGGCGAGTCGCCGGCGCCCTCACCGTCCCCGGGTGAGTCGCCGGGTGAGCTGCCGTCAGACGTGGAGGGGCTGATCGTCGAGGCGCAGCGCCTGTACGACGAGGCGCAGTCGGCGCTCGACCGCGGCGACCTGGGCACGTACCAGCAGCGCATCGACGACCTGGCCGAGGTGCTCGACCGGCTCGGAGAGCTCACGGGCCAGTAACAGCGGGTGCTTCGCCGATAGTTGCACCCCGGGCAACGTGCCGCACCTACACTCCGGGCGATGGACATCCTGGTGCTCGGATCCGGTGCACGCGAGCATGCCCTGGCCTGGCGCCTTGCGCGTGACGATGGTGTGCGCACCGTCCACGTTGCGCCCGGCAACGGCGGCACGCCGGCGGCGGCGACGACCGTCCCGGACCTCGACATCACCGATCCATTGGCCGTGGCGCGCCACGCGGCACGCGAGCGCTACGACCTCGTGGTCGTGGGACCGGAGGTTCCGCTGGCGGCTGGCGTGGCGGACGAGCTGATGGCGGCGCGCATTCCGGTCTTCGGGCCGACCCGGGTCGCCGCGCGGCTGGAGTCGAGCAAGTCCTTCGCGAACCGGCAGATGGAGCGCGCCGGGGTCGCGACCCCCGCGTCGGCCGCGTTCGTCGATCCGGAGGCGGCGGTGGCGCACATCCGCACCTGCGACCAACCGCCGGTGGTGAAGGCCGACTGGCTCGCCGCCGGCAAGGGCGTCGTCGTGCCGGACACCGGTGAGGAGGCCGAGGAGGCGGTGCGCGACCTGTTCGCATCGGTCGCTCCCGGCGCAACCATCGTGCTCGAGGAGCGGCTCACGGGACGCGAGGTGAGCGCCTTCGCGCTGGTCAGCGACTCTACCGTCGTCCCGCTGGCCGCCGCGTGCGACTACAAGCGACTTGGTGCCGGTGACATCGGTCCGAACACCGGCGGCATGGGCGCCTACACCCCGGTGCCCTGGTTCGGGGCCGATGCGCTGGAGCGAGCCGCCGCGGATGTGTTCGAGCCGATCGCGTGGCGCATGGGCCGCGACGGCACGCCGTACCGCGGCGTGCTCTACGCAGGGCTCATGCTCACCGACCAGGGACCGATGGTCCTCGAGTTCAACGCCCGCTTTGGCGATCCGGAGGCGCAGGTGCTCATCCCACTGCTCGATGGGTCGCTGTCGGAGGCGCTGCTGGGCACGGCCATCGGCGACCGGAGCCTCATGGAGGACTCCATCGCCGTCGCGGTCGGCGCGGCCGTCGGCGTGGTGATCGCGTCGGAGGGCTACCCCGATGCCCCGCTCACGGGGCGCCGGCTGGAGGGCGCCGACCCGTCGGGGCCGGCCGACGATGGCGCCGCGCTGTGCTTCCATGCCGGCACGCGACCCCTCGGCGGCGGCGCCTACGAGACGACCGGCGGCCGGGTGGTGACGATGGTCGGCCGCGGCCCATCGCTCGCGGCGGCGCGCGATGCCGCGTACGGAGCGGTGGATCGCGTTGCGCTCGACGGCGGCCAGTATCGCGCGGATGTCGCCGAACGCGAGCTACACGTCGGGGATCGGGCGGAGCTCGGCCACGAGGCCCGGTGAGCGAGGCACTTCGGCCGCGAGCGCGATCGCATCCTCGTCCGTCGGGCAGTCGATCACATAGAAGCCGCCGAGCGCCTCCTTCGACTCGAGGAACGGTCCATCGGTGACGGTCCAGGCGGCGCCGTTGAAGCGAAGCGTCCGGGCGGTCTCGGGATCATCGAGCGGCTCGCCGTACACGTAGGCGCCGATCTCGCGGAGGCGAGCTGCGTATGCGATGTGGGCATCCACCATCTCGCGGCGGTCGCCCGGGGCGAGCGCGTTGATGGCGGCGCTGTCGTCGTACAGCAGGAGCAGGTACTTCATGTCGTCACCAGGTGCGGAGTGCACCATGTTGACGAACGAGACCCACGGGAATCGACGCTGCTCCGTATCCTGTTCGCAGATGCCCGCCGTTGCCGTCGTGTGCGGCTCCCGATCCGACCTGTCGACCCTGAAGGGCTGCTTCGACGTGCTCGACTCGTACGGCATCGGCTGGGAGGCATCGGTCATCAGTGCCCACCGCCAGGCCGATGCGCTGCACGCCTACGTCGCCGAGGCGGAGGCATCCGGCGTGCGCCTGTTCATCGGCGCGGCCGGATTGGCCGCGCACCTGCCGGGCGTGCTCGCCAGCCTGACGGCGCGGCCGGTGATCGGCATTCCGCTGGATGGCGGCGCGCTGGGCGGCGCGGACGCGCTGTACTCGGTGGTCCAGATGCCGCCGGGCGTGCCCGTGGCGAGCGTCGCGATCGGCTCGGCCGGCGCCAAGAACGCCGCACACCTGGCCGCTCGGATCCTGGCGCTGTCGGACGACGCCGTGGCCGAGCGGGTGGCGAGCTTCCGCGAGGAGCAGGCAGCAAAGGCGGAGCTGCGCATCGATCCGCGAGCATGATCGACCGCTACGCGCTGCCGGAGCTGCGCGACATCTTCGGCGAGCGCCACAAGCTGGAGCTGTGGCTGCGCATCGAGCTCCTCGCGGTCGAGGGGCTGCACGACGCCGGCGTGGTGCCGGACGACGACTTCGAGCGCATCCGCGCCGCGACCGGCGAGGTGGACGTGGCGCGCGCGAGGGAGATCGAGCGCGAGTCGCAGCACGACGTCATCGCCTTCCTGCGCTCCGTGACCGAGCGGCTCGGGCCGGAGGGCCGCTGGCTGCACTACGGCCTCACCAGCTCCGACGTGCTCGACACCGCCACGGCCGTCGTCCTGCGTGACGCCACGCGCGTGGTCGAGGGCGAGCTTGCCCGCCTGGCCGAGGTGGTGCGGCGCCTCGCCCTCCAGCATCGCGACACGGCGATGGTCGGGCGCAGCCATGGCATTCATGCCGAGCCGATCACGTTCGGCTTCAAGGCCGCCGGCTGGTACGCCGAGCTGCTGCGCGACGTCGAGCGCCTCGCCCGTGCCCGCGCGGTCGTCAGCGTCGGGTCGATCAGCGGGGCGGTCGGCACGCACGCCAACGTCAGCGCCGAGGTCGAGCGCCACGTCCTCGACGGCCTTGGACTCGAGGCAGACCCCGCGCCGACCCAGGTGGTCAGCCGCGACCGCCACGCGGAGCTTCTGACCGCGCTCGCCATCCTGGGAGGGACGCTCGAGCGGGTGGCGGTCGAGCTGCGACACCTGCAGCGAACGGAAGTGGGTGAGGCCTTTGAGCCGTTCGGGTCCGGGCAACAGGGATCCAGCGCCATGCCGCACAAGCGCAACCCGATCCTTGCGGAGCGCGTGACCGGCATGGCGCGGCTGCTGCGCGGCGACGCGCTCATCGGCCTGGAGAACATGGCGCTGTGGCACGAGCGCGACATCAGCCACAGCTCGGCGGAGCGGTTCGTGTTCGAGCGCGCGCTGGGTGTTGCGGCCTACGCCACGCGGACGCTGGCGGACATCCTCGACGGCATCGAGGTCGACGCCGAGCGGATGCGATCCAACCTCGATCAGCTGGGCGGCATGGTCTACTCCGAGGCGCTGCTGCTTGCCATGATCGCCAAGGGCGCCGATCGGCAGGATGCCTACCGCCTGGTGCAGGCCGCCGCGAAGCGGTCGTGGGCCGGCGACGTGGCCTTCGCCGAGGCCCTGGCGTCCGATCCCGGCGTGGCCGAGTGGCTGTCGGCCGATGAGATCGCCCGGGCCATGGACCTCGAGCATCACCTTGCGGGGATCGGCGTCACCTATCGCGCCCTCGGCCTGGACGAGGGCGGCTGAGGCCCGCCTCGAGCGATGCACCGCTGGTGGACCGCGAGCCGTTCGGCGGCCGGCGTCGTCGCCGATCGGCCCGTGCTGTGGCTGCCGGGAGCGCTGGCATGGGTCGTCGGCACGGGCTGGTTGGCGCTGCTCATCGGCGTCGCGCGGCCGCCAACCACCGCGGGGCTGACGTTCCTGGGTGCCGGCATCTTCGCCTCCGGCGCGTGGCCGTGGAACGCGGTCGCGATCGGCCTTGCAGTGCTGATCGTCACGCTCATCGCCATCGGGCTGGCGGCCGTGGCCGAGGCGGCCCTGCTGCGAGGCAGGCAGGCGACGCCCGCCGACGTTCGGCGCCTCTTCGTGCTGGGGGTGATCTGCGCGGTGCCGGTTGCGGCCGGCGTCCTGCTGACGGCCGCGGCGGCGGTCATGGTGGCCCGTGTCGAGTTCAACGCGCCCCGCGAGACGCTCGACCCGGTGGCGCGCACGGCGCTGCGCGCGGCGCCCGTCCTGCTCGCGACCATCGTGGCGTCGCAAGCGGCATCGGCGGTGAACGCCGCGGCCGCGCGGCACGCCGTGGCCGGCGCGCCGGTCGACGCCTCGCTCGGGCGCGGCCTTCGCGACCTGCGCGTGGCGGGAGCCGTCGCGTTCGCGCAGGCATCGCTGCCGCTGCTGGCTCGCGTCACCTACCTGGCGCTCGCGGCCGTCCTGCTGCGGGTGCTGTGGGCGCCGATCGGGCAGCGCGTCGAGCTTGCCGGCATCGACCCCGGCGTGGTGCTGCTGCTGGTAGGCTTCGTTGCGATCTGGCTCTGCCTGGTGCTCGGCGGCGGCGCGCTTTGCGCGTGGAGCTCGTTGACGTGGACGCGGGTGCTCGGCGTGCCCGATCGGCTGCCCGAGCCGACCACTAGAAGGAGCGCCAGATCGTGAGCGATCCCCTCGCCGTCAACCCCACGTTGAGCCTGGAGGTCCAGCTCGAGCTCGCCCTGCGGCTGACGGTCGGCCTGATCCTCGGAGCGGTCATCGGCTTCGAGCGGGAGCTGCATCGCCAACCCGCCGGCTTCCGGACGCACAGCCTCGTGGCCCTTGGCGCGGCGCTGTTCGCGATCATCTCGGGCTACGGATACGGGGGAGACAACGCCGATCCGACCCGCATCACCGCGCAGATCGTGTCGGGCATCGGCTTCCTGGGTGCCGGGACGATCCTCCAGTTCCGCGGGCACATCCGTGGGCTCACGACGGCGGCCAGCCTGTGGTCCGTCGCGGCGGTGGGCGCCGCGACCGGCACGGGCCTCTACGTCATCGCCGTCCTGGGCACGGCGCTCATCATCGTCATCCTGGCCCTCCTCGACCGCGTCGAGAGCTTCGCGCGCCGTCGATACAACCTCGGTCCACCCGGCTACAACGTCGACCGCGGCGACGAGCCGGAGGGCGAGACGAAGGACATGTCCCCATGACCGATACCCTTCTGACGACCGACATTGCCGGCCTGCCGCTGGTCCATCGCGGCAAGGTCCGCGAGACGTATCGCGTCGACGATGCCCATTTGCTGCTCGTCGCGACCGACCGGCTGTCCGCCTTCGACGTCGTCTTCGAGCAGCCGATCCCGGACAAGGGCGCCGTGCTGACCAGGCTGTCGGCGTGGTGGTTCGAGCAGCTCGCGCCGCTCGGGCGTTCGCACTTCGTGAGCGCCGACCCCGCCGCCCTGCCGCCCGCGGCCCGCACGCCGGAGCTGGCCGCGCGCTCGATGCTCGTCCGACGCGCCGACCGGGTCGACGCGGAGTGCGTCGTGCGCGGCTACCTGGCCGGATCCGGCTGGGCCGAGTACCGGAAGGCCGGCCGCGTGGTCGGGCACGCGCTGCCGGCCGGCCTGCGAGAGGCCGACCGCCTGCCGGAGCCGATCTTCACGCCGTCGACCAAGGCCGAGGTCGGGCACGACGAGAACATCACCCGCGAGCAGCTGGCCGATCTCGTCGGCGCAGACCTGGCGCGGCAGCTCGAGGAGCGCTCGATCGCGCTGTACGTCGAGGGCGCTCGCCGTGCCGAGGCCGTCGGCCTGATCCTGGCCGACACGAAGTTCGAGTTCGGATTCATTGACGGCGAGCTGGCCGTGATCGACGAGGTCCTGACGCCCGATTCCTCGCGCTTCTGGGATGCCGAGCGCTACGCCCCCGGTTCGAGTCCGGCGAGCTTCGACAAGCAGTTCGTGCGCGATTTCGTGTCGGCGTCGGGCTGGAACAAGGAACCACCCGCGCCGATGCTGCCCGATGAGGTCGTCGCCGGCACGCGCGACCGGTACGTGGCCGCCTACGAGCGGCTGACCGGACGCTCATGGTGACCATCGGCTGATGCACTGGCTGGCCGAGGTGCACGTCTCGCTGCGGTCGGGGATCGCCGATCCCGAGGGACAGACGATCGGCTCTGCGTTGCGCTCGCTCGGATACGACTCGGTCAGCGAGGTGCGCAGCGGCAAGCTGATGCGGATCAGCTTCGAGGCCGATGACTCCGCGGCGGCCGAGGCGGCCGTCGCCGAGATGTGCGGACGCCTGCTCGCCAACCCGGTCATGGAGACCGCGACATGGGAGCTGCGCGCCGACGAGCAGCAGGATCCGGAGCTGGTGGTGCCGTGACGCTGCTGGCGCGGCGGCCGCGCGTCGCGGTGGCGGTCTTCCCCGGCACGTGGAGCGAGCGCGACTTCGCCCACGTCGCCACCGGGGTGCTCGGTTGGGACGCGCGCCTGGTGTGGCACGCGGAAGATGACCTTGGCGCATGCGACGCCGTCGTCCTGCCGGGTGGCTTCGCGCACGGCGATCACCTCCGCACCGGCGCGATCGCGCGCTTCTCCCCGGTCATGCGTGCCGTCGCCGCGTTCGCCGCAACCGGCGGCCCGGTCATCGGCTCGTGCAATGGCTTCCAGATCCTGACGGAGGCCGGGATGCTGCCGGGCGCCCTCATGCGCAACGATCACCTCGAGTTCCGCTGCGACTGGCAGACGCTGCGGGTCGAGCATCCCGACGCGAGCGAGGCGTGGCTCGGCGACCTCGCCGACGGCGAGCTGATCGACCTGCCCATCAGCCATGGCGAGGGTCGATACGTCGCCGATCCGGCCACGCTGGACGAGCTCGAGGCCGAACGACGGGTGGTCCTGCGCTACGCCGATGCCGCCGGCCGCATCACCGCCGACGCCAACCCGAACGGCTCGGAGCGAGGCATCGCCGGCATCGTCAACGAGACGGGCAACGTGCTGGGCCTGATGCCGCATCCCGAGCGCGCATCGGAATCCGAGGTGGGTGGGACCGATGGGCTCCGCCTGTTCCGCTCGCTGGAACGCTGGCTGCAGGCTCGGCCGGCTGCCGCGGAGCGTCGGCTATGATCGGCCCGAACGCCTAGACCCGGCCGCAGGAGGGCGAACCACGCATGGACTACGACGAGCGCGATCGGCCCGACGACGTCGACGATCCCGCGCGCCGGCTCGACGATCCGCTTGCCGATGAGGCTGCGGTGCCACCGAATCCCGCGACCGGGCATGAGGGCGAGGTGGTCGTCGAAGCAGAGCCGGTGACCGAGCCCGACCCCGTTTCGGCGGCCGACATCGAGAGCTGGCCGAGCCAGGACACGGCCTCGGACCCGTCGTCCGGCGCCATTGACGATCGCACCGCGTGGCCGACCGAGCCGCCGGCCGCCGGATCCGCGCCCGCCGACGTCTGGCCCACGTCGTCACCGGAGCGCGTCGAGCCCGCGCCGATGACCGAGCCGCCGCCCGGCGAGGTCGAGGCATATCCCACCCAGAGCGCACCGCCGGCCGATGCGACGCCGGTCGCCGCGGCAGCGGCCCCAGCGATGGCCGCGCACAGCGTCCCGGATACCGAAACAGCCACCGGTGAGAGCACCCAGTGCCCGCGCTGCGGCACGGAGAATCGTCCCGGCCTGGCGTTCTGCCGCAACTGCGGCCAGCGCCTGGTCGCCGCCGGCGTCCCGACCACCGTCGAGCGACCCGGCACGCCGGAAGGCACGATGGCGTGCCCGCGCTGCGGGACCCACAACCGCGCCGGCGTCGCCTTCTGCCAGAACTGCGGCGCCAACCTGCGTGGCACGGCGCCCGGCTACGTCCCGCCCGCCGTGGCAACCGAGGGCGCCGCGGTCGACGCCGCGCCCGCCCGGCGCGGGGCGATCCTCGGCCCGGTCGTGCTGCTCATCGGCGTGGTCGGCCTCGTCACTGCCTACCTGCTGCCGTTCCTGTACGGCAACGGGTCGCTGTTGGACCGCGCATACGGCTCCGACGGGTACGGCATCGCCTTCTGGAACGGCTACCCGGAGGTCGGCGCGGAGCTCGCCGACCAGGCGTACTTCGGCCTGGCCGGCCCGGTGCCCGTCCTCGTCGTGCTGCTCGTCGTGCTCGCCATCGCCGGGTTCGTCCGGGCCTCGCCGGGCATGCTCCAGCGCATCGGCCTGGTCATCGCGCTGCTGTGGAGCGTCGGCCTGGTCGTCCTGTTCGTGGTCGTCGAGCTGGCCGGCAATTGGGGTGGCGACCTGATCGGCATGCTGCGCGTCCTGACGCCGGCGGGGATCATCTTCTTCCTCGCGTCGCTCATCGTGCTGATCGGCACGCTGACCCGGTTCGGACGGGCCTGAGCGGTGACCCGCTTCTGCGCCAACTGCGGCACGGAGGTCGACGAGTCGGCGATCTTCTGCCCGACCTGTGGCCAACCGATCGACGAGGCGGCCGAAACGGAGATGCCGCCGGCACCGGCCTGGCCGGATCCGGCACCACCGGCAACCCGTGCGGAACCGGCCGAGGCGATCGAGCCGGCGCGCGTCGAGCCCGATCCACCGGTTGCGCCGGACGCCGGCTGGGGAGCGCCGCCACCGGCGGAGGACGCGCCGACGCGCGCGGAGACGCGCATCGAGCCGCCGCCCGACGACGTTCCGCCACCCCCGCCGGCCGAGCCGACGCCCATGCGCCGTCCGGCGGCGGCCGACCAGGCGCCGCCGGTGAACGTGCCGGTCACCATGCCCGTGACCCTGTCGGCCTGGCTCGTCGGCGTCGGGTCCGTTCTCGCCGCGCTCGGCGTCGCCATCGGCCTGTTCGACGCCGTCCTCAACCCCATCGAGCTGATCCTGCTGATCGCGCTCCTCGGCGTCGCGGCGACCGTCTTCTTCTCCTCGAACCTCCCGGACATTCCGAACCTGCCCCTGATCACCCTGGTCATCGTGCTGATCGGCTTCGGCATCGCGCTCGACCGGCTCAGCTTCGGCGCCGCGGGCGTCGGCGAGCTGCTGCTCTTCCTTGGCACGGCCGCGGCCGCCATCGGCGTCATCGTCCTCGAGCTCGGCCATGACCAACCGCTGGGTGGCGCCAGCGCGTGACCCGTCCCCGCACTTCTCGATGAGCCGGTGAGCGTTGCCGCGCCCCCGGCCGAGGAGCTGCACGGGCTGACCGCGTCGGAGTACCAGCTCGTCGTGGCAGCGCTGGGTCGGGAGCCGAACGCCGTCGAGCTCGGCATGTTCGGGGCGATGTGGTCGGAGCACTGCGCCTACAAGCACTCCCGGCCGCTCCTCGGCCGCCTGCCGTCGAGCGGTGAACGGGTGCTCGTCGGGCCCGGTGAGAACGCCGGGGCGATCGAC